>CAXTPV010000064.1:9799-10601 GCA_964246135.1 uncultured Acetobacteraceae bacterium
ACGCGGAAGCGCTCGGTGACCGAGACGAGATGCGGCGAGGTGGTGACGTGAACGCGCAGACCGCCCGCCTCGGCGATCGCCCGGATCATCGCGGTGGTGCTGCCCTTGCCGTTGGTGCCGGCGACATGGATCACCGGCGGCAGGCGCCGTTCGGGATGCCCGAGGCGGCCCAGCAGGGCCTCGAGCCGGCCGAGGCTGAGGTCGATCAGCACCGGGTAGAGCCGGCGCAGCCGTTCCAGGATGTCGTCGGCGGAGCTCACGCGGGGGGGAGAGCGATGCGCTCAGGCAGGCTGTGGCGCCGGTGCCTCGCGGACCGGTCGGCTGGACGCCGCGGTGTCGTCGGTCCGGCGCGGCGCGCGACGCAACAGGCCGATGATGCGGGCCAGCGTGCTGGCAAGGTCGCCGCGTGGCACCACCATGTCGACGATGCCGTGGTCGAGCAGGTACTCCGCGCGCTGGAAGCCTTCCGGCAAGGTCTCGCGCACCGTCTGCTCGATGACGCGCGCGCCCGCGAACCCGATCGTCGCGTTGGGCTCGGCGATGTGGACGTCGCCCAGCATGGCGAAGCTGGCGGTGACGCCGCCGGTGGTCGGATGGGTCAGCACGACGATGTAGGGCAGGCCTGACTCGCGCACCATCTGCACCGCGATGGTGCTGCGCGGCATCTGCATCAGGCTGATCATGCCCTCCTGCATGCGGGCGCCTCCGGAGGCGGTGAACAGGATCAGCGACGCGCGATGCTCGATTGCCTGGCGGGCGGCGGTCCGGGTGCCCTCGCCGCCCGCCGCCCCCCTCGCGCCGC
>CAXTPV010000065.1:0-2152 GCA_964246135.1 uncultured Acetobacteraceae bacterium
GGCCCCCCAGCCCGGGTCTGCGCGCCGGCGACGCCGTTCACCAGGGCGCCGGCCTGCTCGCCGACCCGCTGGCGGCGCCGCCGCTTGCCACCTGCCTTGAGCGGCCCGGCCCGGTGCTGGTGCTCGATCAGCTCAGCGATCCGCGCAACGTCGGCGCCATCCTGCGCTCGGCGGCGGCGTTCGGGGTCGCGTTCGTGATCGCACAGGATCGCAACGCGCCGGACGAGACCGGCGCCTTGGCCAAGGCGGCGTCGGGCGCGCTGGAGACGGTGCCGCTGCTGCGCGCGGTCAACATCGCGCGCACGCTGGTGGCGTTGCGGGCGGCTGGATTGTGGATCGTCGGCCTCGATGCCGGTGGCCCGGCGCTGTCCGGCCCTGCCTTCGCCGGGCGAAGAGTGGCGCTCGTGCTGGGCGCGGAGGGGACTGGCCTTCGTCGTCTGACCCGCGAAGGCTGCGACGAACGCGCGGGCCTGCCGATGCCCGGCCTCCCGCTTGGCGGCGCCGACAGCCTGAACGTCTCGGTGGCGGCCGGGGTCGCGCTCTACGAGCTCACCCGCCGACCGACTCCCTGATGGGCGCTGGCCGGCGCGCGCTCCGGCTGATCGTCACGGCAAGCGGCGCCGTCGCCGCCGCGGTCGCCCTGCTGCCCGCCACCATCGCACTTCTGATCGTGCTGCTCGATCTCAGCGCCCAGGCGCTGCTGGGGCTGTCTGGCGGCCTGCTCGAGTTGGCGCGCCCATTGTTCCCGGTCCCAGGCGGCGGCACGCTGGCCGCCTATCAGCGCGTGGCGGTCGACATGCCTGGCATCGCCGCCGCGTCACTCGCGCGCGCGCTGCCGCCGATCGTGATGGCGGCACTGGCACAGCGCGGCTCCCCGCCGGGACCGCTCGCCGCCTGCGTCTTCGCCGTCATCGCTACCGTCTCGGACGGCGTATGGGGCGCCGCGGCCTCCCTACCCGGCCTGGCCGCGAGCCTGGCGCTGCTCGCAGCCAGGCGAGTGCCGCCGGGACGCCCCGAGGCGCGCCGGGCGCGTCAGATCACGTAGTCGACCGGCGGCAGGCTCTGATCCATCGTCAGCGCCGGCATCCCGACATGCCTGGTGCCGAGGCGGCGCGCGGGGTTGCCCACCACCGTCGTGTAGGGATGCACCGCCTCCAGCACGATGCTGCCGGCGCCCACCTTCGCGCCCTCGCCGATCTCGATGTTGCCGAGCACTTTCGCGCCGGCCCCTAGCAGCACGCCCTGCCTGATCTTGGGATGGCGGTCGCCGCAGCTCTTGCCGGTGCCGCCGAGCGTCACCCCCTGCAGGATCGACACGTCATCGTCGATCACCGCCGTCTCGCCGACCACGATGCCGGTGCCGTGATCGATCAGGATACGCCGGCCCACTCTGGCCGCCGGGTGGATGTCGACCGCGAACACCTCCGACGCGCGCGATTGCAGCCATTGCCCGAGGTGGTGGCGGCCCTGCCGCCAGAGGCAATGCGCGACCCGATGGGCCTGCAGCGCCTGGTAGCCCTTGAAGAACAGGAACGGGGTGACGTGGTCGGGGCAGGCGGGGTCGCGCTCCCGCACCGCGATCAAATCCTCCGCCGCCGCCACCACGATGTCCGGATCGGTATCGATCGCGTCCGCGACGATCTCCCGCAACGCCTCCCGGCCAACCGCCGCGTCGGCGAGCTTGACGCCGATCAGCGCCGCCAGCGCCTCGGCGAACGAACTGTGCTCAAGCAGCGCGCCACGCAGCAGGCCGCCGAGCGCCGGCTCCCCCGACGCCGCCCGGGCCGCCTCGGCCTCGATCGTCCGCCAGAGCATTGACGGCCGGGGCTCGATCTCGGCGGCCGATCTGAGCAGGGTCGTGGTCATGCGACGGTCTCGCGAATGCTGGCATCGTGATCTGGGACCGGCGGTGGCCCGGCGCGAGGCCCCCCATCCGCGCCGAGGCCCCCAACCGCGCCGAGGCCCATCGCGCGGCGCATGAACAGGCGTTTTAACGCCGGCGTCCGGTGCACGCCGGCGATGCCGAGGTCGCGGGCGGCGCGGACCAGGCGGTTGTCGTTGCTGAACAGGCGGTCGAGCAGATCGGTCGCGGCCAGCATCAGCAGATCGTCCGGCCGCCGCATCGCCTGGTAGCGCGCGAGCGCGGCGACGC
>CAXTPV010000065.1:2162-6617 GCA_964246135.1 uncultured Acetobacteraceae bacterium
CGACGCTGCCCGGGTCCTCGCCCTTGGCGACCGCGTCCGACACCAGCCCGGCCAGCGCGATCGCGTCGCGGAAACCGAGGTTCAGGCCCTGCCCCGCGATCGGATGGATGCCATGGGCGGCGTCGCCGACCAGCGCCAGCCGCTCGGCGACGTAGCGATGCGCGTGCATCGCCGACAGCCCATACAGCCAGCGGCGGCCGATCGGCCGCACCGCTCCGAGATGCGGGCCGAGCCGCCGCGCGAGCTCGTGGGTGAACAGCGCGTCGCCGGCCGCCATCAACCGGGCCGCCAGCGCGACGCCCTCGGTCCAGACCACCGCCGAGACGTGCGGGGCGCCCTCGGTCGCGGCCATCGGCAGTTGCGCGAACGGTCCGGCGGGAAGGAAGTGCTCGAGCGCCTGGCCATGATGCGGCCGCTCATGGGCGATCGCGACGACGATCCCCGCCTGGCGGTACGGCAGGCGCGAGACCGGGATCCCTGCCTGCCGGCGCAGCGGACTCTCCCGCCCCTCGGCGGCGATCAGCAACCGGCAGCAAAGCCGGGTGCCGTTCGTCAGGTCGAGCACGGCACGGCCATCCTCGACGCCGGCGCGGCGCGCCTCGCAGGGCGCGTGCACGTGGACCCCGGGAGTTTCGTGCAGCGTCGCGTTCAGCGCGACCCTGAGGCTCCGCGCCTCGACCATGTGGCCGAACGGACCGGCGCCGGCCTCCTCCTGGTCGAAGTGGAGGAACAGCGGCGAGGCGGGGCGCCCCGGCCTGCCGTCGCTGACCCTGATCCCCTCGATCGGCCCGGATGGCAGCGGGAGGCGGGCCCAGATCCCCGCCGGCTCGAGCAGATCGCGCCGAGACCCCGAGGCGATCGCGTAGGCGCGCCCGTCGAAGTCCGGATGCTCCATCGGCGGCAGCGCCGCGCGGTCGACCACCGCGACCGAGACCCCGGAACGCGCCAGCAGGCAGGCGAGCGAGGCGCCGACCGGCCCGGCCCCCACCACGCAGACATCAACCTCCATCCGATCGGTCCTCACCCTGTCCGTTCTCATGCCTCGCCGCGCCCCACGTGCCTAAGTTGCAGGCATGGCTTGCGCCGCGACGCCAGTATCGTGCCGCCGCGTAATGGTTTCATCATGCTCGCATGTGCTGGCACGTTTTTTGGAGAGCTCGCCTGCGTCACGCTATGGAGATCGGGTGCGATGAAGCTCGTGATGGCCGTCATCAAGCCGTTCAAGCTCGACGACGTGCGCGACGCGCTGACACCGCTTGGCGTCCAAGGGCTCACCGTCTCCGAGGTGAAGGGATTCGGCCGCCAGAAGGGACAGACCGAGATCTATCGCGGTGCCGAGTATCACGTGAGCTTCCTGCCTAAGGTCAAGATCGAGGTCGCGGTGGTTGACGAACTGCTCGACGGCGTCGTCGACGCGATCAGTCGCGCGGCACACACCGGCAAGATCGGCGATGGCAAGATCTTCGTCATCGACATCCAGCGCGCCGTCCGCATCCGGACTGGCGAGACCGACCGCGACGCCCTTTGAACCACGCAAGCCAAGCCAAGTCTAAGGAGGGCGCTGCCCTCCACCCGCTGGGGCCGCGGGCCCCAGACCCCGTTCGAAGTGAGGGATTGACGGGGGGTGAGGACGTGGAACTTGAAATTGAATCAAGATTCTCAAGCGCGGAAATCATGTCTTGGTGAGGCGCCACCCTGCTTGGCCTCCCGGTATAACCCTGACCGCAAGCAACGCCGCGTCCAGAAAACGGGGTCTGGGGCCGTCGTGCGCGGCACGCCTCCGCGTGACGGCCCCGGCGGGTCGAGGGCAGCACCCTCGCCTTGCTTCAGCGTCCCGCTAGGTGGCGGCGTGGGTCGCGGCCCGTATGGTCTCGATCAGCTTGCGCGCGCCGTAGGGTTTGGCCAGCACGAGGTATCGCTCCGCCGTCTGCGAGGCGGAGCCGAGCACATCGGGCCGCCCGGTCGCGACGATGACCGGCAGCGCGGGGTGGAGGTCGCGCACAAGGCGCGCTACCTCCAGGCCGTTCAGGGTCCCCGCCAGGTGGAAGTCGGTGATCAGCACGGTGAAGTCGTGGGTCTGATCGGCGGCTGCCGCGAGCGCGCCCTGCGCGGTGCCGACATCGACCACGTCAAAGCCTGCCTCACGCAGGCTGTCGGCCATGATGCTTCGGATGAGGACCTCGTCCTCCACCAGCAGAACGCACATCGCAAGCCGCTCCTGTTCCCGACGAGCCAAATGCGGCAAGAGGCCGGCCCGCATCAGGTAACAGGGTCCGGTCCGCAACGTTGCCCGGTCGCCTCCGACCCCGGGAACACATCCCCGGCACCGGCGCGCCAAGCCTCGGCGTAGGCGCGGGCACGGCGTCCGACCTCGCGCGCGTCACGGCCCGGCGCGTAGAGCCCGGACCCGAGCCCGAAGCCCGAGGCGCCGGCGGCGATGAACCCGTCGAGGTTGTCGGGCGTGATGCCGCCGACCGGCATGAACAAGGTGCCGGCGGGAAACACCGCCCGCATCGCGCGCAGCACCGGCGGCCCAAGCATCTCGGCCGGGAACAGCTTCAGTCCGTCGGCACCCTGCCGGAGTGCGGCGAAGCCCTCGGTCGGCGTCGCGATGCCCGGCGTCACCACCATGCCGCGCGCCCGCGCCGCCCCGATCACCGACGGATCGGAATGCGGCATCACGATGATGCGGCCGCCCGCCGCCTGCACCGCGCCGCCCTCGTCCGCGGTCATCACCGTGCCGGCGCCGATCAGGCAGCGCTCCCCGAACCGGTCCGCCAGCGCCCTGATGCTGTCGAGCGGCCGCGGCGAGTTCAGCGGCACCTCGATGATCGAAAAGCCCGCGTCGACCAGCGCCTCGCCGACTGGGATCGCCTCTTCTGGCGTGATGCCGCGCAAGATCGCGGTGAACCCCATGCGCGCGAGATGGGATCTCAGCATGCGTCATCTCCTTCGGCCGGCGCCTGGATCAGCCCGGCCGCCCGCGCGATCCGGAGCATTCCGGCAATCGCCATGTCTTCGAACACCGGTGGCCGCGGTTGCGACAGCGCCGCGAACGCATCGCCGATCCGGGCCGCGACGATCCCGTCGCCGATGATCGCGATCACCGGGCGCGTGTCCCCGCGCGACGCCGTCGCCGCCTGCTGCAACCCGGTGCGGACCTCGTCGCCGAGCAACAGGCCGGAGAGATAGTCCGCCACGCGACCGGGCGCGAGGCCGCCGGTCAGCGCCAATGCGCGGGTCGAGAACAGCGCCGCCAGCGCGCCGCCGGCTGATGCGCGAACGCCGCGCCGGAAGGCCTCATCAGCCGCCGACCGGTCCGCCACAACGTCGTTCGCGCCCAGTCGTCCGAGGATCGAATGTCGCATCAGCACGTCATACAGCTCGCCGGTCATGAAGGTGGAGAAGCCGGTGATCACGCCGTCCGCGAGCCGCGCCCACTTGCCGTGGGTGCCGGGCATCACCAGCAACGCGTCCTTCCCGGCCGCGCCGAACGCCGCCACCAGCCGCGATGCCGCGCCGATCGCCTGGGTCTCCTCGCCGCGCATCACGTCGGGCCGGGTGGCGTCGTCCCGCAACAGGCCGGGCACCAGGTGCACGACGCGTCCGTCCGGCAGCGCGAGGCGCGCGAGCGACGCCGCGATCGCGGCAGCGCCGGCCGGTATCCGCACGTAGGGCACCTCGCGCCAGCCCTGCCGGCTGCCGACCATGCCGCAGGCGATGATCGCGTGGTCCGCCGTGTCCCAGCCCTGGGTGATGGCGTCGAGCGCCGCCGGGAAGCCGCCGTCCGGCAGGTGCAGGATGCCCCACGGGCGCTGACGCCCGTCGCACGGCCCCGCCGCCGGCAGGTGCCACGCCCTGAGGCTGCTGGTTCCCCAGTCGAGCGCGACCAGGCCACGTGCGGGCCTGGGGGTGATCGGACCGGCCGATTGGCGTCGAGCCGCGTCCCCGACCTCGCCGCTCACAAATTGGCCTGCTCGTCGGCCGGCGGCTTGTCGGCCGGCTTGTAGTAGAGCGCGGCGCAGGCCTCGGCCAGCACGCCCGGGCGAACCCGGACGTCGTCTCGCCAGGCGTTGTCGATGATGTCGAGCACGCCGATGTCCTGATCCTCGAAATACATCCGATGCACCTGATGCCGCTCCGCGCCGTAGACGATGCGCTGGATGCTGGCCCAGATGCAGGCCATGCTGCACATGCCGCAGGGTTGCAGCGTCGAGTAGAGCGCGGCCCCGCGCAGGTCGTCGCGGCCGAGCGACGCGCAGGCGCGACGCATCGCGACCACTTCGGCGTGCGCGGTCGGATCATGCTGGAGCGCGACCTCGTTATGCGCCTCGCCCACCACCTGGCCGTCCAGCACGATGACGCAGCCGATCGGCGATGCGCCCGGCGCCGACGCCCCCTGGCGCGCCAGTTCGAGCGCGCGCCGCATGTGCCGCTCGTCCGCCGCCGTCACAT
>CAXTPV010000065.1:6627-10538 GCA_964246135.1 uncultured Acetobacteraceae bacterium
ATCATCTCCTTGGCGGCCGGTGCGGCCGCTACCAGCTCGGCCACAGGCCGGGGGTCGCGACCGCGCCCGAGTGCCCGGCCGGGTCGCGGTAGTAGAGGCTGGTGCCGGCGCGTGGCCAGGTGACCCGGCTTTCCAGCGCGACGCCCTCGGAGGCGAGATGCGCCTCCCAGGCCGCGAGCTCACCCCAGGGCATCGCGAAACACAGATGCTGATGCCCCGAGGCGTCGTGCGGCGGGATGACGCCGCCCGGCGTCGGGCTGGCCTCGACCGAACCGCCGCGCTGGAACAGCAGCAGCACCGAGCCGCCCGGCACCCCGAGCCCCACCATCCTGTCGTCGCGCAGGAAGCGTTCGAGCCCGAGCACGCGACGGTAGAACGCCTCCGCGCGATCGAGATCGGCGACGTAGAGCCCCTGCTCCAGCATGTGGCTGAGACGCGGCACCCCGCCTCCCGCCGCCGCATCATCGGCGTCCGACATCGTGTTCCTCCAGCGAGCCGGCTCAACGCGGGCCGGGCGCTCCGGCTTCCCAGCCGTCGCGATTGCTGTAGCTTTCGACGGAGATGGAAGGACACGATCCTTGGCTCCGGCCAGACTGAGCCGCTCTTGATTCTGTTCGAACGGCGCGGCGCTGACGCCGTCACCAGCGCGGTCGCCCCGGCGCGGCAGACGATGCGGCTCGACCGGGTGTTCTGGAGCCATTTCTCGCCCAATCTGGGTCCCGGCGGCTGGGTCACCGGCGTTCTGCTGGTGCATCTCGGGCTCGATCTTGGCACCGGCATCCTCGCGATCCTGCTCGGCAACCTGCTCGGCGCGGTGCCGGTGTCGCTCGCCGCGGTGATCGGCCCGGTCACCGGCCTGCCGCAGATGGAGGCGTCGCGGCGGGTGTTCGGCCGTGCCGGCCTCGCGGTGCCGTCAGGGCTGAACTGGATCTACTGCGTCGGCTGGGATGCCGTGAACAACGTGCCGGCGGCACTCGCGCTGCTGGCGCTGCTGGCGGTGGCACCGTCGACGACGGCGTTCGCGCTCGGGCTCGCCTGCCTCGCGGGGCTGCAGATGCTGGCCAGCATCTACGGCCATGACGTCGTGCAGCTGGTGCAGAAATACCTTGGCGCGCTGCTGCTGGTGGTGTTCGCGGCGATCGGCCTCGCCACCGCGATCACCGCGCCCGCGCTGTCGCTGGCAAGCGCCCGACCGACCGTCGCCAACGTGCTGCTCGGGACCGCGATCATCGCGAGCTTCAACCTGTCCTGGGCGTCCTACTCGTCGGACTACACGCGCTATTTGCCGGCCGACACCGCGCCCGGCCGCATCGCCGCCCGCGCGCTCGCCGGCCTGCTGCTGTCGGCGATCCCGTTCCAGCTGCTCGGCCTCGTCACCGCCGGCGGCATCGCGGACGCGACCCCGCAGGCGGTGATCGCCAGCCTGCGCCATGCCGCGGGCGGCCTCGGCCCGGTGGTGCTCGCCGCGATCGCGCTGTCGTCGATCACCGGCAACTCGGTCAACGACAACACCGCGTCCTACAGCCTGATCTCAGCCGGGATACGGGTGCCGCGGGTGCTCGCCGCCATCCTCACCGCGTCGCTCGGCTACGTCCTCGCGGTGGCGGAACAAGGCCGCTACGCCGACCTCTACGCGAGCTATCTGGTGCTGACGCTCTACTGGATCGCGCCCTGGGTCGGCATCGTGCTGGCCGATTGGTGGATGCGTCCCGGTCATGACTGCAGCGCGCCGCGTGCCTGGATGCCCGAAGCGACGCTGTTCGTCGCGACCTCGGTCGCGACCATCCTGCTGTTCTCCTCGACCGACCTCTACACCGGCCTGGTCGCACGCGCGCTGGGGGGCGCCGATATCGGCTACTATGTCGGGTTCGGGGTGGCGTTCGCCGCGACCGTCGCGCTGTCCCGGCGCCGCGATCATGTGTATCGCCGAATTTAATCGCGGACCCTGATCTGCGTTCCCATCCTGGATCGGCGCAAGCGGATACCGGGGTGGACGACTTCTTCAGCTCCAAGGCCTTTCAACGCAAACGGCCCTGGCAGCGCCGGCGCGTCGCGCGATGGTTCGACACGCTGTTTGACCGCCGCATCGCCGGCGCCATGCGCGTGGTGGCGAGGCAGGCCGCCGCCACCCCGCCGAGGCAGGTGCTGGTGGTGTCGATCGCGATGCCCGGCAGGAGCGCCGGCCTTGACGCGCTGATCGCCGACCTCGCGCGCTCACGCCACGCGATCACCGCCTGCGTGGCGCCGATGGGCGATCGCGGCAAGTTCGAGAACATCAACCTGGCGCTGGCGGATCACGATCTCGACCGGTTCGACTGGCTGATCGTGATCGACGACGATGTCGCCCTGCCGCCAGGCTTCCTCGACAACTTCCTGCTGCTCGCCGAACGGCTTGACCTGAAGATCGCGCAGCCCGCGCATCGCTGCCTGTCCTACGCCAGCTTCACCTTCAACCACCGGCGCTGGAACACCCTCGCCCGGGTGACCCGCTACGTCGAGGACGGGCCGGTCACCGCGTTCCACCGCGACATCCTGCCGCACGTACTGCCCTTCCCGGCGCTGCGCTGGGCCTGGGGCACCGACATCGCCTTCTGCGCCGAAGCGGCCGCGCGCCAGATGCGGGTCGGCATCGTCGACGCCGTGCCGGTCGAGCACCTGCGGCCGGTGGCTGGCGGCTACCGCGCCGAGACCGCCCTGGCCGAGGCACGCGCCTTCCTGGCCGAGCGCGGCCTCGCGCCGACGCGTGGGTTCCTGTTCACCGATGTCGCGACGTGGCGCAGGCTCCCCGGACCGGCAAGGCCGTCAAGGCAGCCCTCGCCTCGCATGCCCCGCACCCCGCTCACACCAGGGCCGCCGCCAGGTTGACCGTCAGCGCGATGATCACCGCGTTGAACACGAATCCCAGGACGCCGTGCACCGTCGCCAGCCGGCGCAGACGACGGGCGGTGATCGCGACGTCCGACACCTGGAACGTCATTCCGAGCACGACCGCGAAATAGAGGAAGTCCCAGTAGTCCGGCGCATCCTCGTCGGGGAATTGCAGTCCCCTGGCGAGCGCTCCGGCGCCGTCGCTGCGGTAGAAATCGTGCGCGTAGCGCATCGCGAACACCGTCTGGGTGACCAGCCACGACAGCACCACCGTCGCCGCCACCAGCGACAGCCGGAACCGCGCGGCGCCGGGCGCGAGATGGCTCGCGTTGTGCAACGCGCCGCTGACCGCGAAGAAGCTGAACAGCACGCCGGCCAGGGTGACCCAGAACACCGTCCACTCGCCTTCGGACTGCGCTTCGGCCTTGCGCGGCATGTCGATTGGTGCGGCGCGGATGAACATCAGCGCGACCGAGGCGAGCAGGACCAGCGCGCCGACATCCCAGGCCGCGATCATCCGCGTGGCGTCGGACCACTGGCGGGGCAGCGCCAGCCAGGCGAGCAGTGCGACGGCAAAGGCGGCGATGGTGCGCGGATGCCCGCGTATCACCGGGATGGCGCGCGGATAGCCGCGCGACACACCAGGCATCAGGTTCATGCCGCCACACGCTCGACCGCGAGCCTGCTGCCGCCGAGACGCGCGAACAGATCGTCGCGACAGGTCAGCACCAGCACCTGCAGCCGCTGCGCCGACTCCGTCAGCAGGTCGAACATGCACTCGATCCGACGCTCGTCGGAGAACACGAGAGCGTCGTCGAGCACCACCATCGCCGGCCTGCCGGCGTCGAGCAGCATGTCCGCCATCGCGAGACGCGCCAGCACCGCGATCTGCTCGCGCGTCCCGTGCGACAGCAGCTCGAACGGCTCCTCCTCCCGCGCCCGGCTGACCGCGCTGATCCGGTAGCGCTCGTCGCAGCGGAACCTCGCGCCCGGCAGCAGTCGCGCCAGGCGCGGCTCGATCCGGCGGGTCAGCGGCCCGAGGG
>CAXTPV010000066.1:0-10402 GCA_964246135.1 uncultured Acetobacteraceae bacterium
GCCGCCGCCGCCAGGCAGGCGACCCGCGCTTGCGCCCACATGCCCGCCGCGCGCGACCGCTTCCTGCACGAGGCCGCCGGCGCGCTGCGACGCGACGCCGGCGCGATCCTCGACGCCAACGGCTTCGACCTCGAGGCCTGCGAAGGCACCGACGCCTTCCGCGACCGCCTGACGCTCACCCAGGCGAGGATCGAGGCGATGGCCGCCAGCATGGAGCGGGTGGCGAGCCTGCCCGATCCCGTCGGACGCGTGCTCGCCGAGTGGACGCGCCCGAACGGCCTGCGCATCCGCAAGGTCGCGGTGCCGATCGGGGTGATCGGCATGATCTACGAGAGCCGGCCCAACGTCGGCGCCGATGCCGCAGCGCTCACGGTCAAGTCCGGCAACGCGGTCATCCTCCGCGGCGGCTCCGAGAGCTTCCACAGCGCCCAGGCGATCGCGACCGCGATGGCCTCGGCCCTCGCCGCCGCCGGCCTGCCGGAAGGCCTGGTGCAGTCGGCGCCGACCGCCGACCGCGCCTACGTCGCGGCGATGCTGGCGGCCAACGGTGCGATCGACGTCATCATCCCGCGCGGCGGCAAGTCACTCGTCAGGCGGGTCGAGGCCGAAGCGCGGGTGCCCGTCCTCAGCCACGCCGAGGGCATCTGCCACACCTACATCCACGCCGCCGCCGACCCGGACATGGCGGTGCGGGTGATGGTGAACGCCAAGCTCCGCCGCACCGGCATCTGCGGCGCCACCGAGACGATGCTGATCGACGCCGCCATCGCGACCACGCTGTTGCCGCTGATCGCCGGCGCGCTGAGCGGGTTCGGCTGCGAGGTGCGTGGCGATGCCCGCGCCTGCGCCGCCTGTCCCGGGCTGGTCGCGGCCGGCCCGGACGATTTCGGGCACGAGTTCCTCGACGCCATCCTCGCGGTCGCCGTCGTCGACGACATCGACGGCGCGCTCGCCCACATCGCGCGTCACGGCAGCGCCCACACCGACGCCATCATCACCGAGGACGCCGCCGCCGCCGCCGCCTTCCTGGCCGGCACCGACAGCGCGGTCGCGATGTGGAACGCCTCGACCCAGTTCTGCGACGGCGGCGAGTTCGGCTTCGGCGCCGAGATCGGCATCGCGACCGGACGCCTGCACGCCCGCGGCCCGGTCGGCGTCGAGCAGCTCACCACCTTCCGCTACGAGGTGCTCGGCACCGGCCAGGTGCGTCCCTGACCGGCGGCGCCCCGACCCGACCACGCCGCCAGCTCGCCCCGCCGCGCTTTGGCGATCACCGCCGCACCGCGATCGGGCTGCTCGGCGGCTCCTTCAACCCGGCCCATGCTGGGCACGCCCGCATCGCCCGCCGCGCCCTGCACGAGCTCGGCCTCGATCAGGTCTGGCTCCTGGTCTCGCCCGGCAATCCGCTGAAGCACCGCGCCACCATGGCCCCCGCCGCGCGACGCCTGGCGTCCGCGGCCACCATCGCCGACGGCAGGCGCGTGGTCGCGACCGATATCGAGCGTCATCTCGACACGCGCTACACCTTCGACACCCTGGTGGCGCTGCACCGGCGCTTCCCGAGCGTGCGCTTCGTCTGGCTGATGGGCGCCGACAGCCTGCGCGATTTCTCGCGCTGGCGTGGCTGGCAGCGCATCGCCCGCCTGGTGCCGATCGCGGTGTTTCCGCGCCCGTCCTACAACCACGCCGCGCTGTCCGGGCTCGCCGGCCACCGCCTCGGACGCTGGCGCCGCCGGCTTCGCGAGGCCAGCCGCATCAGCGCGCGCGCGCCGCCAGCCTGGGTCTATCTTACCGGCCGCGAATCGCCCATATCGGCGACAGCGCTGCGCGAAGCGGCCAAGGGGAGAGCGCCATAGCCAGGAAGCCCGTTGGAGAAGGCGAGGGTCGCCCGATGCACCGGCCGCCGGCGCCAGCACTCCGTGCCGCGCCTGCCAGCCTGGCCGAGGTCGCGAAGGCCGCGGGAACTCCGCGAAAAAAGGCCGCCGCCGCCGGGCCGGGACGTGCCGCAAGCGCGCGCCGCGAGACCGCCGAGCCGAGCAAACTCGACCGCACCACCGCCCTGATCACCGCGAGCCTTGCCGACGACAAGGCCGAGGACATCGTCGTGCTCGACCTCGCCGGCCGTGCCGCGTTCACCGACCGGATGGTGATCGCGACGGGGCTCGCCGACCGCCAGATCAGCGCGATGGCGACCCATCTCGAGGAGAAGCTCGAACAGGCGGCGCTCGGACGGGTGCAGATCGAGGGCGCCGGCGGCTCCGACTGGGTGCTGATCGATGTCGGCGACGTCGTGGTGCACCTGTTCAAGCCCGACGCCCGTTCGCTCTACGCGCTGGAGCGGATGTGGGGGTCGGACCTCGACGACGCCCGGCCCGAACCGGCGCCGGTCGGCACCGCCCGATAGCGACGCTGCGCGTCATCGCGATCGGCCGGGCGCCGCCCGGACCGGAGCGCGACCTGTTCGATCGCTACGCCTCGCGCATCCGCCCCACCCTGTCGCTCACCGAGCTCGCCGACGCCATCGGCACCGCAGGTCGCAGGCGCGAAGGCGAGGCATTGCTCGCGTCTCTCCCCGAAGGCGCGACGATGGTGGCGCTCGACATGGCGGGCGAGGCGCTGCCGAGCGCGGCGCTCGCCACCCGGTTGCAGGCGTGGATCGAGGCCGCGCGCACGGTATGCTTCGTGATCGGCGGCGCCGACGGCCTCGATCAGGCCGTCCTCGCCCGCGCCGCGTGCACGATCTCGCTCGGGCCGCAGACCTGGCCGCATCTGCTGGCCCGCGTCATGCTCGCCGAGCAGCTCTACCGCGCGCGCTCGATCAGCGCCGGACATCCCTATCACCGCGCCGCAAGGCCCGGCGGCGGCGCGTGAGCGATGCGCGCCCGGACCAGCTTGCCCGTCACCCCCGCGCGGGTTCGGTCCCGGCGATGCCGGCCGGGGCCGCGAGCGCGCTCCCCATCATCTCGCGATAGGCGAGCTGGTCGGCGTGCATCCGCTTGAACACCGCGTATTTCGCGTCGTGGTAGGCGCGCACGCCCGGGTCCGGCGCCAGGATCCGGCCCGGCCTGGTCATCGACGACATTGCCTGGCGCAGATCGGGCGCGCTTCCCGCCGCCACCACGCCGAGGATCGCCGCCCCGAGCAGCACCGCCTCGGGCTCGGCGGCCAGCACGATCCGGCAGCCGGTCGCGTCCGCATGCTCGCGCAGGAACACCGGGTTCTTGGTGCCGCCGCCGGACGCGAGGATGGTGTCGATGCGATAGCCGTGGGCGTTCAGCGTCTCGATGATGTGGCGGGTGCCGTAAGCGATCGCCTGGATGGTCGCGAGATAGAGGCGCGCGAGATCGTCGGCACTCGCCGACAGCGTCAGGCCGGAGATCATGCCGCGTAGCGTCGGGTCGGCGCGCGGCGAGCGGTTGCCGAGGAAGTCGGGCTCGACATGGAGGTCGCGGGTGATCGCGGCCGGGTGCGGCTCGGCTTCGGCCAGCGCCGCGAGGCGCGCGTTCAGGGTCTCGTAGATGCTGCCGCCCGCCTCGGCCAGCGCTGGATAGGCGGCATGCGTCCTGATCAGGTGATCGATCAGGCTGCCGACCGCGGACTGCCCGCCCTCGTTCAGCCACAGCCCCGGCACCATCGCCGACGCGTAGGGGCCCCACACTCCGGGCACGAAGCTCGGATCGAGCGACACCGCCATGTGGCAGCTGGACGTGCCGCCGACCAGCGCGATCCGTCGCAGCAGCGCCGCGTCGTCGGGTTCGCCGGCGCCATCGAGTGCCACCCCGATGGTGCCGATGCCGCCCGCATGAGCGTCGATCGCCGACGTGCCGACCGGGGTGCCGACCGGTAGGCCGAGTTCGGCCGCGGCCCGCGCGTCGAGGCCGCCGCCGACCGGCGCGCCGATCGGCAGCACCTCGCGTCCGATCCGTTCGAACCCCTCATCGGCGAGCGCGCCAAGCCCGATCGCCCGGAAATACGCCTCGTCCCAGCGCCGCTCATGGCCGAGATAGGTCCATTTGCACACCGTCGAGCACAGCGACCGGGTGTCGGCGCCGGTCGCCCGCCAGGTCAGGTAGTCGGGCAAGTCGAAGAAGCGGGCGGTGCGCTGCCAGCAGCGTGGCAGGTTCTCCCGCAGCCACAGCAGCTTGGGCGTCTCCATCTCGAGCGAGACGCCGCCGCCGACATAGCGCAGCACGTCGTGGCCGCCGGCGTTGATCCGCGCCGCCTGCTCCCCGGCCCGGTGATCCATCCAGACGATGACGTTGAAGTCGTCGTCGCCACCGTCACCCACCGCGACCGGCGCGCCCGACGCGTCCACGGCCGCCAGCGAGCAGGTGGCATCAAACCCGATGCCGGCGACCCGCACTTCGCCGCTCGCCGCCATCGCCTGCCGCACCGCGCTACAGATCGCCGCCCAGATGTCGGTGGTCGATTGCTCGACATGGCCCGGATGCGGGTTGGACATCCGGATCGGCACCGCGTGCTGGCCGAGCGAGCGTCCGTCGCGGGTGAACACCCCGGCGCGCGCGCTCCCGGTGCCGACATCGATGCCGACGAACGCCTCCACCATCAACGCCTCCCTGATTCCCGGCATGATCTTGCCAGCCAACCCAGCCCGACTTCAACGGCATGCCCCGTGATCAGGACGGCCCAATCTTCTCGCCCGGCAGCACCCCCCACAGGCCACGCCGGGGCAGGAAGCCGTTGATGCCACGCACCGACACTCGGCACCACGGGGACGCAGCGTCGCAGGCGACCAGCCGGCCGAGCACGCCCGGCTTGAGGTAGGCGAGGATGGGCGCGGTGTCGTCGGCCGCCGCACGCACCGTCTCGGTGTCGCTGGCGGCACCGGCGGCCACAGGCGCCACCACCATGAACGTGCGGGTGCCGATCAGCGTCGCCTGATGCACCCAGCCCTTGGTGCCGTCCTGGTCCTCAATCAGCCGCCAGACGTCGAACTCGCGCTCGATCTTCACCGGCAGGTCGCGGCGTTTGTACACCCAGTCGATCGGGTAGCGGGTGCCGGGCCCGGAGCGGAGGTTGACCTCGTCGGACCGCAGCGATGCAAAGCGCGGCAGTGCGAGCCCGGTCGAGGTGCCGACCGGTGGCGCCGGCGGCGGCGGCGGCACGACCGGGGCCGGCGGCGCTGGTGCCGCCGGATGATGCACCAGGGTGTGGTGGCCGCCCCGCATCGCGCGTCGCGCCCTTGCGTGATGGTGATGATGGCCACGTGCCGGCACAGCGCCGGCATGATGCGTCGGCATCGTCTGGGCTACCGACGCGGACGCCAGGCATAGCCTTGTGAGCACGGCTAGAACGACGCGGGTCAGGTGGGGCACGGCCATCAGCCATGGGTGCCGGGTGCGCGTGCCCCGGGTCAAGCACTCGCGCCCGCCGCCAACGCGCTCAGAGCGTGATGACGCGCCCGCCTGCGTCGGCAAGAAACGCCGCGACCCCCCCACGCTCGACCGCCGGCAGCAGCCGCCCGGGCGGGATCGCCTCGGCGCGCAGCCCGGCCTCGCACGCCATCAGCCGGACCCCGAGCGCGAGTGCGGCCTCGCGCAGTTCCTCGATCCCGGCGACCCCGGCCTGCCGCAGCCTCTGATCGCGCCCGGTATCGGCGAGACCCGACCAGTCGGCGCAGAAGCCGTGCAGCGCCCCGTTGGTCGCGAACACCAGCACCTTCGAGCCAAGGGCGGCGGCCCCGGCGGCCAGCACGAAACCGTAATGCACCCGCTCGTGCTCGCGCGAGATCAGCAGGATGGCGAGCGGTTCGGCCACGGATCGCGGCCGCTAGCGGGACGCTGAGAAGGCAAGGCGAGGGCTCTGCCCTCGACCCGCTGGGGCCAGCTGGCCCCAGACCCCGTTTTTTGAACCAGAAGATCTCAAAGGCTTTCCTTGATGTGGTCGATGGGGCAGCCCTTGCCTTGGCTCGTGACGTTCGAATAGCGCGTCGGGCGTGCTTCCGCAGCCCTAGCGCACGTGCCGCGAGAGGTCGCGTATGGTCGGCGCATCGCCGCAGAGCGCGCAGCCAGGATCGCGTGGGAGTGCGATCGTGCGCATGCGGGCCAACAGCGCATCCCACAGCAGCAGCCGTCCGGCGAGGCTTTCGCCGATCCCCGCGACCTCCTTGATCACCTCGGTCGCCTGCAGGCAGCCCATCACGCCGGTGACCGCGCCCAGGATGCCCGCCTCCGAGCAGGACGGCACCAAACCCGGCGGCGGCGGCGCCGGGTGCAGGCAGCGATAGCAGGGACCGCCCGGCCTGAAGGTGGACAGCTGCCCCTCGAACCGCAGCACCGCGGCCGACACCAGCGTGCGGCCGCCGAGCACGCAGGCATCGGCGAGCAGGAAGCGCGTCGCGAAGTTGTCGGACCCATCGCACACGATGTCATGCCCGGCCACCAGGCCGGCGACGTTGCCGGTATCGAGCCGGCTGGCGATCGCCTCGACCTTGACCTCCGGGTTGAGCGCGACTAGCCGCTCGCGCCCGCTCTCGGCCTTTCGCCGCCCCACCGAGGCGGTGTCGTGCAGCACCTGCCGCTGCAGGTTGGACAGCTCGACATCATCGTCATCGACCAGCCCGATCGCACCGATGCCGGCGGCGGCGAGGTAGAGCGCGAGTGGCGAACCGAGCCCGCCCGCGCCCACCACCAGCACGCGCGCGGCCCGCAGACGCGCCTGGCCGACGCCGCCAAGCTCCGGCAATAGGATGTTGCGCGAGTAGCGCTGGATTTCGTTCTCTGTCCATTCGGCGTCCACGCGTCGCAGATGGTGACGCGTGGTGATGGCAAGGAGGTGCGTGCGATGGCCGAGGCGTGGCGCGGCGAGACCGCCCTGGTGCTGTTCTCGGGAGGCCAGGACAGCACCACCTGCCTCGCCTGGGCGCTCGAGCGCTACACGACGGTCGAGACGATCGGCTTCTTCTACGGCCAGCGTCACCGGATCGAGCTCGCCTGCCGCGACGGCCTGCGCGCCAGCCTCGACGCGCGCTATCCCGGCCGGCTCGGACCCGACCACCTGCTCGACATCGAGTCCGGCATGACCGCGCTCGGCGCGACCGCGATGACCGCGAATATCGCGATTGAGATGACCTCGGATGGGCTGCCGAGCACCTTTGTGCCCGGACGCAACCTCCTGTTCCTCGGCTACGCCGGCGCGCTGGCCTCCCGGCGCGGGCTCACCCGCCTCGTCGGCGGCATGTGCGAGACCGATTTCTCCGGCTATCCGGATTGCCGCGACGACACCATCAAGGCGATGCAGGTGGCGCTCAACCTCGGTCTGGCGCCGCGACGCCTGGTGCTGGAAACGCCGCTGATGTGGCTCGACAAGGCCGACACCTGGGCGCTGGCGGCCTCGCTCGGCGGCGAGGCGCTGGTGACGCTGATCCGCGACGACACCCACACCTGCTACTTCGGCGAGCGGGGCGCGCCGCACGACTGGGGCCATGGCTGCGGCATTTGCCCGGCCTGCGCGCTGCGCGCCAATGGGTTTGTCGAGTGGCGCCGCCGCGCGGGGCCGGCGGCGGAACAATAGCGAGCACGCATCGAACTTTCATCGCTTTCACCTTGCCTTCACCTGCATCATTCATGTTGAAGTGAGTTCCAGTCGGAGGAACCTCGGCATGGGCAGCGACATGGGCGACGACACCCGGCTCCGGGCCTGCGATGTCCGGCTGAGCATGGCGCGGACCCTCTGGTTCATCCCGCTGGCACTGATCCTCGGCTACGCCGCGTCGCCTTACGTGGCACTCTGGCGCCTCGGTCAGGCCCTGCGCTGCCATGACCAGGCGACCCTGGCGCGTTCCGTCGACTGGACCCAGGTTCGCTCCGGATTGAAGGTCGAGATCGCCGACGCGGTGGATCACGGCACCGTGGGCGGCGTCGAGCCGGCCGGCGGCGCATCCGCCACTGTCAAGCAGGCATCGCTCCGCGCCAGCGCCGACGACCTTCCGGGTTTTGGCGACAGCTTCGCCTCCGACGCCGTCAGCAACGCCGTCGACGAGGACGTGAACCCCGCCAATGTCGGGTCGATGTTCGGCCAGAACGGACCGTCGCACATGAGCGTGCTCGCCGAGGCGCGCTCGGCGCTCGGCTCCGCGTTCTTCACCGGCTTGCAGCACTTCGAGGTGCGCCTGCACACCGGCCGCGACCCGCACGACGCGCCGGTCCGGGTCAGGATGGCGTTCAGCGCCCGCCACGGCTGGCGGGTGATCAGCGTGTGGCTGCCCCAGGCGATGCTCGGCGATCAGGCGCATACCTGACGCCCTCGACGCGGCCTGCTTTCGGACCCATCTTCCGTGGCCTGGTTGAAGGTCGACCGCGCTGATGGACTTGTTGGCCAAGCTCGAAATCCTCGCCGATGCCGCGAAATACGACGCGTCCTGCGCCTCGAGCGGCACCGAGACGCGGCACTCGAAGGGTAAGCCCGACGGCATCGGTTCGACCGAGGGCGTCGGCATCTGCCATGCCTACGCCCCTGACGGGCGCTGCATCTCGCTGCTGAAAATCCTGCTGACCAATTCCTGCATCTACGAGTGCGCCTACTGCATCAACCGGCGCTCCTCGAACGTGCGCCGGGCCCGCTTCACGATCGACGAGGTCGTCCGCCTCACGCTCGGGTTCTACCGGCGGAACTGCATCGAGGGCCTGTTCCTGTCGTCGGGCATCATCCGCAGTCCGGACTACACGATGGAGCGGGTGGTCGACGTGGCGCGCACGCTGCGCGTTCGCCACGGCTTCCGCGGCTACATCCACCTCAAAACCATACCCGACGCCGATCCGGCCCTGCTCGCCGAGGCCGGCCGCTGGGCGGACCGGCTGTCGATCAACGTCGAGCTCCCGACCGAGGGCGCGCTCGCCGCACTCGCGCCCGAGAAGGACCTTCCCGGCATCAGGCGTTCGATGGGCCAGATCAGGCTCGGCATCGACGCGTCACGCGATCGCGCCGGCCACAAAGGCGCGAAACCACCTCGCTTCGCTCCCGCGGGCCAGAGCACGCAGGTGATCGTCGGCGCCGATGCGAGCTCGGATGCCACCATCCTCGGCATGAGCACCAACCTCTACGCCGGCTATGGTTTACGCCGGGTGTATTATTCGGCGTTCAGCCCGATCCCGGACGCGAGTGCCACGCTGCCGCCGCGCGCCGCCCCCTTGCTGCGCGAGCACCGGCTCTACCAGGCGGATTGGCTGCTGCGGTTCTACGGCTTTTCCAATGACGAGCTGCCGACCGGCTCGGACGGCAACCTGCCGCTGGCGATCGACCCCAAGCTGGCCTGGGCGCTCGCCCATCGCGGCCAGTTCCCGGTCGACGTCAACACCGCCTCGCGCGATGTCCTGCTGCGGGTGCCAGGGCTTGGCGTCAAATCGGTCGATCGCATCCTGCTCGCCCGCCGCCATCGCAGGCTGCGGATCGACGACCTCGCACGCCTCCGCCTGTCGATCGCCAAGCTCGCGCCCTTCATCGTCGCCGCCGACCACCGGCCCGGCCGCGAGCTCTCATCCGAAGCGTTGCTGCCTACCGTGGCGCCAAGGCCGGTGCAGCTGGAGCTGATCTGATTGCCGGCGGTCAGCCTCGCCCACGAGGTCGATTTCGACGGCTGGCGCGCCGCCGCCCGGCGCCTCGCGCTCGACGGTGTTCCGCCCGAGCAGATCGTCTGGTCGGTCGGCACCCCCGACGACCTGTTCGCCGACGTCGCGTCACCGCCGCCGCCGGCGGCTACGCCTTCGCCCGCGTTCACCGTGCCGCGCCCGCTGGTCGATCTGGCGCAGACGGTGATCCAGGCCCGCGAGCCGGAACGCTTCGCGCTGCTCTACGGCCTGCTATGGCGCGTCCACGCCGGCGAGACGCACCTGATCGCGGACGTCACTGAAACCTCCGTGCAACGCGCGCTCCGGCTCGCCCAGTCGGTCCGGCGCGACACCCACAAGATGCGCGCCTTCTTGCGTTTCCGGGAGGTCGAGGAGGCCGAGGGCACCCGCCACGTCGCCTGGTTCGAGCCGGATCACTTCATCGTCGAGGCGAATGCCGGCTTCTTCGTGCGCCGGTTCGCGACGATGGTGTTCTCCATCCTGACACCCTACCGCAGCCTGCACTGGACCGGCCAGACGCAGGAGTTCGGCCCCGGCGCGTCACGCGCCGACATCCCCGACGACGACGCGCTTGAACGCTACTGGCGCGCCTATTTCCGCTCGATCTTCAACCCGGCGCGCCTGAAGATCGCGGCGATGCGATCGGAGATGCCAAAGAAATACTGGCGGAACCTGCCCGAAGCCGCCGCGATCCCTGAGCTCATCCGTGGTGCAGCCGCGCGCACGGAGGCCATGCTGGAGCAGGTGATCATGCCGTCAACGACCAGGACAGTGCCGGCCACGGTCGCGGCGCCCCTCGCCCCGGAACCTCCCGC
>CAXTPV010000067.1:0-9972 GCA_964246135.1 uncultured Acetobacteraceae bacterium
AGACGCGGCAGCGCGTCCCCGGCGGCAAACCCGGTCCAGTCGGCGGCGCCGTCGGCCCCGTCCGACGCCATCCGACCGTCGCCGCCGCGCCGGCCCGGCCCCCGACCGCTGGTGAACATCCCGATCCCCCGCCCGTCCGCGACCAGCAGGTTCTGCACCGGCGCGGTGATCAGCGGCGCCGCGCGTCCGGCCGCCTCGACGCTGGATGCGTGGTCGAGCTGGTCAAGGCCGTAGGCCGCCATGTTGCCCGGCATCAGGCTCGCGATCGAGGCCGCCAGCACCTCGCCCGTCGCCGGCGCGCCCACCGAGGCGAGGTCGCTGATCACCGGACCATGCCGTGTCGTCCGCACCGTGAGCAGCACGTCCGGTTCGCCGCGCACGTGGATGCGCTCGAGCCTCTGTCCAAACGCAAGCGTGCCGCCGGGCGCCGCGTAGCGGTCGCCTCCGGCCAGGTGCTCGACGAACACGTCTTCGGTGTCGGCGTTGGCGGTGGTGAAGGTCCAGGCGATGTGCCTGTTGCGGCCGATCACCAGGAACGGCGTGCCCGGCGCGGTCGCACCGGCCAGCGTCCCGCCCGGGATGTCGATCCTGGCGAGATACCACAGGCAGGGCAGGCCATAGGCGAGGTGCGGGTCGCCCGCGAGCAGCGGCGCGCCGCTGGCCGAGTGCCGCCTGTCCACCGCCCACTCGTTCGAGGCCCGGGCGGGAAGCGTGTAGGGGGAGGCAAACCGCGGCAGCGCGCGCAGCGTGTCGGACGCGAGGCGGGCGGTGGCCTCGCCATCGATCGACGCCTGATCGCGCTGGCCAGCCGCCGGCGCGGGCCACAGTCGCAGGATGGCGTCTGGCGACAGGCGCCGGGCCAGCGCGACGCGCGCCAGTTCGAGATCGAGGTTGCCCGAGAGATAGAGCCCCATCGTCTCCGCCCAGACCAGCGAGTCCGACGGGCGCCACGCAAGCGGCGGGCCGAGCAGCAGGTATTCCGGCGCGGTGAGGCGTCCGCGGCGCGAGACCAGGGCGTTGACCCCACGCGCATAGGCGTCGAGCAGCGCACGCGTGGCCGGCGGCGAGGCGGCATAGGCGGCGTTGGCCGCCTGCCGCACTCCGAGCAACCGGGTGAAGCGATCGAGCGGCAGCCCGGCGCCGCCGATCAGCTCGGCCAGGGTGCCGCCGCCGGCCCGGCGCATCAGGTCCATCTGCGCGAAGCGGTCGCGGGCGTGCACGAAGCCAAGCGCCTCGGCGGCGTCCTGGTCGTTGATCGCGCGAATGCGCGGAATCGCGTCCGCGTCGAAGCTGATCGTGACCGGCGCCGAAAGCCCGGGCAGCCTGATCGTCGCGTCGCCGCCGGGCACCGTCAGCGCGAGCAACAGGCCGAACGACAGCACCAGCAGGATGATCGCCACCGCCGCGCCAGCCAGCCACACCCGCCGCCGCATGGCGACGGCGAGGGTCAGGTATTCATGGCGTCGAAGAAGTCCTGATTGGTCTTGCTGTATTTCAACTTGTCGAGCAGGAAGTCCATCGCGTCCTGAGTGCCCATCGGGTTCAGGATGCGTCGCAGCACCCACATCTTGGACAGCGTCGACTTGTCGACCAGAAGCTCCTCGCGTCGGGTGCCGCTCTTGGTGATGTCGATCGCCGGGAAGGTGCGCCGGTCGGACAGCTTGCGGTCGAGGATCAGTTCCGAATTGCCGGTGCCCTTGAACTCCTCGAAGATCACCTCGTCCATCCGGCTGCCGGTGTCGACCAGCGCGGTCGCGATGATGGTGAGCGAGCCGCCCTCCTCGATGTTGCGGGCAGCGCCGAAGAACCGCTTCGGCCGCTGCAGCGCGTTGGCGTCGACGCCGCCGGTCAGCACCTTGCCCGACGACGGCACCACCGAGTTGTAGGCGCGCGCGAGCCGGGTGATGCTGTCGAGCAGGATCACGACGTCGCGCTTGTGCTCGACCAGCCGCTTGGCCTTTTCCAGCACCATCTCGGTCACCGCCACGTGCCGCGTCGCGGGCTCGTCGAAGGTGGACGAGACCACCTCGCCCTTGACGCTGCGCGACATGTCGGTGACTTCCTCGGGCCGCTCGTCGATCAGCAGCACCATCAGGAACACGTCCGGATGATTGCTCGAGATCGCGCTCGCGATGTTCTGCAGCATCACCGTCTTGCCGGTGCGCGGCGGCGCCACGATCAGCGCGCGCTGGCCCATGCCGATCGGCGACACCAGGTCGATCACCCGCGGCGTGAAGTCCTTGCTGTGCGACTTGGCGACGGACTGGAAGTTCTCGACTTCCATCTTCAGCCGGCGTTCCGGAAACAACGGCGTCAGGTTGTCGAAGTTGATCCGGTGTCGGACCGCTTCGGGCGCCTCGAAGTTGATCGTGTTGACCTTGAGCAATGCGAAATAGCGTTCGCCATCGCGCGGCGCGCGTATCTGGCCCTCGACGCTGTCGCCGGTGCGCAACCCGAACCGGCGCACCTGGGTCGGACTGACATAGATGTCGTCGGGCCCAGGCAGGTAGCTCGATTCAGGACTGCGCAGGAATCCGAAGCCGTCCGACATGATCTCCAGCGTGCCTTCGCCGTGGATCGCCTGATCGTTCTCGGCGAGGTTCTTCAGGATCGCGAACATGATGTCCTGCTTGCGCAGGCTGGACGCGTTCTCGATCTGCAGCGATTCAGCGAACGACAGCAGGTCGGCCGGTGTCTTGGCCTTGAGTTCGGCGAGGTGCATGGACGCCCCGAGGAAGGGATCGACGCGCGTATACGGCGAGGGTCGGCACACGACCGGAGGGAGGTTGGACGCTCTCCCCACGGCCTGGAACGAGCCAAGGCCTGTCGGCGAGCCGGTCTTGAGTGGGAGGATCGCGACGCGGACGCGCCCCAATCAGGAGGACTATATTGCGAGCGGTAGTCTGAGCCACCTGACCTCGGGGCAACCTCATGCCAGCAAGCGGCATCTTCGTCAAGACGCGCCCGCCGTATCGGTGGACCCGGCATCGCCGCGCCCACCGATACGGTCGCGTGTCGCCTAGGCTTCGGTCGTCTCGGCCGCGTGCGACAGCGCCTCGCCAAGCGCGTGCACCTTCTCCTTGTGACCGGCATCCGCCTTGCCGGACATGGCGACCGTCTCCTTGCCAAGCTTGGCCATCAGCTTCTTGACCGCCGCGCCGTCGATTTCCTTGGCGTGAAGATGCTTCTTCAGGCTCTCAAGGTCGTGAACGATGGTCTTGGCGCCGGGCGCATCAAGCTTGCCAAGAGTGGCCTCCCAGCCCTCGATGTTCTTGACCGCGGCGCTGACGGTGAAGCTCTTTACCCCTTCCTTGATGTGCTTGATGGTCGCGTCGAACTGAGGCATGTCGTGTCTCCGTAAGCTGACGCCGCGAGATGCGACGTGCTGGCGCACAAGGTCGCGCCGCCCTCGAAGTTGCCGCGCCCTCTCGCCATTCACGGCATGCTGTAGACATGGACGTAATCGAACCAAGCGTCCGCGCCCGGGTCCGTGATGTTCTGGTTGTCCTGCGCGAACAGGCCGATCCGCAGCGGGAAGCCGGAGCCGCTCGCGCCCAGCGTCCAGGCGTTCTCGCGTGACCAGGTCTTGCCGTCGAGGCTGAACCAAGGGGTGTAGACGTTGCCCTGGCGATAGATCCGCAGCCACGCGGTGATGCGCGACGGATCAAGGTTGCCGCCAAGGTAGCTGCCGCTCGGCCCCTGGCCGTTGCCGACGAAGCAGCAGGCGAGGCTCGCCGGGTATTCCTGCGAGGTGTGCTCCGAGGTGGGCGGGCAGGCTTCGGGGCCATACCGCCCGACGGCGACGCTGGACCCGGTCATCGGCGCACGCAGCGGGCAGGAGGCGCCGCTCGGCAGCGGGCTGAGCGCGTTCCGAAGCGACGCCACCATGGTGACGGTGCCGTTCCAGGTGATGTCGTTCTGCACGTTGGTGTCGTCGTCGCTGTAGACCAGCAGCCCCGCTTCCTGGTTGGCATTCTGCGGGTCGAAATGCATTCGGGTCTCGACCACGTAGTTGCCGGACGGTGTGGGCTCAAGCAGGACGTTCTGGGTCGGCGGCAGGTCGGGCGGGCTGGTGACACTCGCGTTCAGCCGCTGATACTCGTCAAGCGTGCCGTTGGTGGTCAGGCTGAGCGAGCCGCCGGGCGAGAAGCCGCGCAGCCCTGCGTTGGGCCGCAGCACCGACCATTGCGGCGCGACGGCGTGGCCGAAATCATCCGAAAGCGAGGCGATCGGCGCGCCGGGGCCAGGGGGCACCGGTGCCGCCGCCACGTCGCTTGCCGCCGCCGCCAGGCTGACATTGTCGAAGTCGGCCGACATGCCACGGGTCACGAGCCCGATGCCGCCGCCGGCGATCAGGCTGCCATCGATCGCCGGCAGCGAGGCGACCGCCAGCACGTCGCCGTTCAGCGTCTCGAACGTGGCGGTGCCGGCAAAGGAGCCCGACGCGCCAGGCGTGACGGTGCCAGGGGTGACGGTGATCGTGAGATGGTGCCAGTTGGTGACGTCGAGCCCGGCCGGAAGCGGGGCCCTGGCCGTGGTGCCGATGGAGGCGCCGTCCTGATAGCCGCCGAAGGTGAGCGTCCTGGCCGACAGGTCGAGGCTGGCCGCGAGAGAGGTTGCGTGCAGCCCAGCGCCGGGCCGGATCGAGGTCAGGCAGCCATACTGGCCGTTGCTGCCGGGGGCCGCGCGGAGATCACAGATCGCGTGATAGCCCTGACCTCGCGACCGGACCTGGTTCAGGCTGAGCAGGGCGGCGAGGCCGGACGACGCGGCCTGATGAACATAGCCCCCGGCCTGGTCGCCGCGCGCGCGCTGCCAGTTGCCACCCGTCGGCAGCCAGATCGCCCGCACGCCGGGGCGGTAATCCGGGGCGCCGAAGCCGAAGGTGTTGAAGTTGTCACCGATCTCGGGCTGGGTCACCGGCGCCACGTTCTGCAGGCTGGGGCCGTCGCCGCCGTTGACCGCGGGCCAGCCGGTCGGCGTCCATCGCAGCGGGTCGAGGAACAGCTGCCGGAGCACGGCCGGACTGGTCTGCGTGCCACCGATGACCCACGGGTTTGCCTGCTCGATCCCGTGGTAAAACAGCCAGTCCTGCCCGGCGAGGTCCTTGATCGCGATCTGGCCGCCGGCGCCGACGACGCCGTTGCCGTTCTGCCGCAACACGGGATAGCCGCCGGCCTCGTCGGCGAGATCGTACCAGATCGGATTGTCGAACGGCGACTCCCCGGGCTTGAGCTGGTCGAACGGACCGTAGAACCACTCCATCGGCATGTTGTTGTGATCCGAGAACGGGCCGTTCGGCGCTGTCGCCCGATTGGCGGTCACGCTGTAGGGGCTGTTCGGACCGGCGCAGCAATCGGACTGCGAGTTGAGCATGTAGAAGTAGAGCGTGCCGTCGACGACATGCGGCAGCAGCTCGTTGGCCTCGGTCCGGATGTTGTGGCCGAACTGGGTGTCGGTGCCGGGCAACACGCTGAGCCCGTCCGGACCGAGTTCGTGCACCCGGTTGCCGCCGAAGAAGCTGCCCTCGTAGAGCCAGAGCTTCGCGTCCGGTCCCTCCGCCACGTAGGAATCATACTCCCAGTTGTAGCAGGCCGGGTTGGCGGGATCGGTGCAGAAGCCCCAGCTCGGTGGGATCACCGGTCCGGTGCGGTAGGCGCCCCCGGCCGATGGCCCGGCATCGGTCCAGGGACCGAGCGGTGTCGGCGCGGTCGCGACGCCGATCGCCGGCACGCCGGCGGGATTGCCATAGGCCGGCAGCGCGTTGGCCTTGTCGGCCGTGTAGTAGAGGGTGTAACGGCCCTTGAAGTAGTGGACGTCTGGCGCCCAGAGCGAGGCGGCCGGTCCCGCCCAGGCCGGGGGCGTCCGGAAGGCGTCGCCGGCATAAAACCAGTGCACCATGTCGGCGGAGCGCCAGGTCGGGAAGATGTGCTCGGTGCCGGTGCCGCCGAACTGGGTGCTGGTCGCATACAGGTAATAGTAGCCGTCGAGCGCGCGGATGACCGAGGGGTCGGCGGCGTTGGCGGACAGGACCGGGTTCGCATAGCGGTCGGGATAGGCCGGTACGGCCGCCGCCCCGCCGAGCGCGCCCGTCGCAAGCAGCAATGCCAGCCGGAGCAAGCCGCCCGGCATGGAACCGTAAGCACGGCGCGCGCGCCTTGACATGACCCGCATGGCGATCCTCCCCGGGGGACGTGTGTCCGTCCTTTCCGAACAAATCGTTGGCGTATGTTAGGGGGCGGTGTCAAACCGGTCGGGCTGTGCGGACGCACGCGATCGCGTGATCGTCGCTCGGCTCCGCTCAAATCCAGCGCACCCGCCGGAACCAGAGCAGCAGCAGCATGACGCGACCGCCATCAGGCCGAGCGCGTAGGGATAGCCGAACGACCAGTTCAGCTCGGGCATGTCCTTGAAGTTCATCCCGTAGATGCTGGCGATCAGCGTCGGCGGAACACCGATGATGCTGACCACGGTCAGCACTCGTATGCCGTTGTTCTGGTCGATGTTGATGAAGCCCAGCGTCGCGTCGAGCAGGAACTGCACCTTCTCGGTGAGCCGGCCGTCGAACTCCGACAGCGAGTGCACGTCGCGGCCGAGCGTCCGCAGCCGGCCGACAAGTTTCGGGTCGGCGTCGGCCGCCAGCGTGTCCTCCAGGAACAGGACCATCCGGCTCAGGCCGAGCAGGCCGTCGCGTATCATCGAGACCGTGTCGCCACGCTGCCCGATCTCGCGCAGCATTGTCCGCAGGATGGCATTGCCGGCGCGTCGGTCGGCCTTGTCGGACCGGAAGATTCGCCTCGACGTCCGGTCGAGTTCGCCTCCCATGAACTCGAGGACGTCGGCCAAGCGATCGACGATGGCTTCGAGCAGGCCGACGAGCAGGTCATGCGCACCCAGGATCGTGGGCGAATGTTCCACCAGGTGTCCGAAGGTGTCGAACGACGAGTAGTCAAGATAGCGCACCGTCAGCATGCGCGTCGGGGACACGACGATGCCGAGCGGCGCGGTGGTGCAGTCCTCCGCCTTGCGACGGATCAGCGGAACGCTGAGATAGAGCACCTCGCCCTCGTTATAGAACCGGCTTGAGCTCTCGATCTCGTTGAGCGCCTCGAGCGTCGGCACCCGGAAGCCGCAGGCCTGCTCCGCCAGCGCCCACTCGGTTCCGGTCGGATCAAGCAGGTCGATCCAGGTCGCCGTGGCCGCCGCTGCATGCTCCTGGCTCGTCAGGACGCAGGCGGGTGCGCTGGATGGCCGGGCGAGCAGCATGATGTCCTCACAGAGCCGTTGTCGCCGTGAAAGGCGGAGTGACCATCTCGCCGCCCTGGAGTAAGACGCCGCGGCGAGGGGCGAAAGAACGTGCCCCATCGGGTGCCCACAGGAGTCTCCTCCATGCCAGAAGGCGATCGTAGCGCACGCCTGTACCGGACCGCTTCCGGACGCGCCAACACGCTCAAGGGCGGTCCCGACGCGCAGGGCCGCTTTGGCGCGTTCGGCGGCCGCTTCGTCGCCGAGACCCTGATGCCGCTGATCCTCGAGCTCGAGGAGGCCTGGGAGAAGGCCCGGAACGACCCCGCCTACCGGGCCGAACTCGACCTCCATCTGCGCGACTATGTCGGCCGGCCGAGCCCGCTCTGGCATGCGCGGCGGCTGTCCGAAACGCTCGGAGGTGCCCGCATCTATCTCAAGCGGGAAGAGCTGAACCATACCGGCTCGCACAAGCTGAACAACGTGATGGGCCAGGTCCTGCTCGCCCGACGGATGGGCCGGACCCGCATCGTCGCCGAGACCGGCGCCGGCCAGCACGGCGTCGCGACCGCCACCGTCTGCGCCCTGTTTGGCCTCAAATGCGTCATCTACATGGGTGCCACCGACGTCGCGCGGCAGCAGCCCAACGTGTTCCGCATGCGCCTGCTCGGCGCCGAGGTGCATCCGGTCACCACCGGCGCCGGCACCCTGAAGGACGCGATGAACGAGGCGATGCGCGACTGGGTCGCCAACGTCACCGACACCTACTTCCTGATCGGCACCGTCGCCGGCCCGCATCCCTACCCGGCCATGGTGCGCGAGCTACAGCAGGTGATCGGCGAGGAAGCCCGGGCGCAGATCCTGGCCGCCGAGGGCAGGCTGCCGGACGCGGTGGTCGCCTCGGTCGGCGGTGGCTCGAACGCGATGGGCATCTTCCACGCCTTCCTCGACGACGGCGGCGTCCGCCTGATCGGGGTCGAGGCGGCGGGGCGCGGGCTCGATTCAGGGCAGCAGGCGGCAAGCATCAATCGCGGCCGCCCCGGCGTGCTGCACGGCAACCGCACCTACCTGTTGCAGGACGATGACGGCCAGATAAGCGAGGCGCACAGCATCAGCGCCGGCCTCGACTATCCCGGCATCGGGCCCGAGCATGCCTGGCTGCACGAGATCGGCCGCGCCGAGTATGTCGGCATCACCGACGCCGAGGCGCTCGATGCGTTCGGACTCTGCACCCGCACCGAGGGCATCATCCCGGCGCTCGAATGCGCGCACGCGCTGGCCCACGTCGCCAAGCTCGCACCCTCGATGCATCGCGACGAGATCGTGGTGATGAACCTGTCGGGCCGCGGCGACAAGGACGTGGCCACCGTCGCGGCCCATCTCGGCGTCTCGCTTTGAGCCAGATCGGGGTGAGCCGGATCGCGGCGCGCTTCGCGGCCCTCGGCCGCGAGGGTCGCGGCGCGCTGATCCCGTTCATCACCGCGTTCGATCCCGATCGCGCGACCTCGATCGCGCTGCTGCGCGCCCTGCCCGAGGCCGGCGCCGACCTGATCGAGATCGGCATGCCGTTCAGCGACCCGATGGCCGATGGTCCGACCATCCAGGCGGCGTCCCGGCGGGGGCGCGCCGCCGGCGCGACGCTCGCCGGCACGCTCGACCTGGTCCGGGCGTTCAGGGAGGGTGATGACGCGACGCCGGTCGTGCTGATGGGCTACCTCAACCCGATCGCGAGCTTCGGCCCCGAACGCTTCTGCGCCGAGGCCGCCGCCGCCGGCGTCGACGGCCTGATCATCGTCGACCTGCCGCCCGAGGAGGCCGGCCTGCTGGCGCCACACGCCGCCGCCCACGCGCTCGACCTGATACGGCTGGTCGCCCCGACCACCGGCGAGGCCCGCCTTCCGCTGGTGCTGGCCGGGAGTTCGGGCTTTGTCTACTACGTCAGCATCGCCGGCGTGACCGGCACCCGCACCGCGTCCGAGGCCGACCTCGCGCTCGCGCTGCCCCGCCTGCGCGCCGCCACCGACCTGCCGATCGCGATCGGCTTTGGCATCCGCACGCCGGCCCATGCCGTCGCGGCCGTGCGCGCCGCCGATGCGGCGGTGGTGGCGTCCGCGCTGATCGAGAGCCTGGCCGCCTCGCTCGACGCGCAGGGGCAGGCGACCGCGTCGACCCTGCCGGCGGTGCTCGATCAGGTGCGCGCGCTGGCGGCAGCGATTCGCGCGGATCAGCCGGCGCGGAGCCAGCCAACGCGGCACCAGGCGGCCGACCAGCTGACAGGAGCATCGGCATGAGCTGGCTCACCGACTACGTCCGCCCCAAGATACGCGTGTTGCTCGGCAACCGCGATGTTCCAGACAACCTCTGGGTGCAGTGCGACAACTGCAAGCAGATGATCTTCGCGACCGAGCTCGAGCGCAGCCTGCGGGTGTGCCCGCATTGCGGTCACCACATGGCGATGACCGCTCTCGCCCGTCTGGCCTGCGTGTTCGACGAGGGTGCGTTCACCCGCATCGACCTGCCGCGCGTGCCGAACGATCCGCTCGGCTTCCGTGACGAGAAGCGCTACGGCGACCGTCTGCGCGACGCCCGTGCCCGCACCCATCTCGACGATGCGATCGTGGTCGGACGCGGCCGGGTCGGCGGCCATGACGCGGTGTGCGCCGCGATGGAGTTTCGCTTCATGGGCGGCTCGATGGGGGCGGCGGTCGGCGAGGGCATCCTGACCGC
>CAXTPV010000068.1:0-9932 GCA_964246135.1 uncultured Acetobacteraceae bacterium
GGGCGGGGCGCGGGGGGCGCCGCGGCACGCACCGACTCGGGCGTTCACGCGAGCGGCCAGGTCGCCTGCCTGGCGCTGCCGGAGCCGAGCGGCGCCGCCTGGACGCCGACACGTCTGCGCGACGCGCTCAACTTCCATCTCCGGCCGCATCTGGTCGTCGTCACCCGCGCGGCGCCGGCACCCCCGGGCTGGAACCCGCGTTTCTCGGCGATCAGGCGAGAATACGCGTATTGCATCCTGAACCGGCCGGCGCGTCCGGCGCTGGCGCACGGCCGCGCCTGGCACCTCGAACGCCTGCTCGACATCGCCGCCATGGACGGAGCGGCGCGGCACCTGCTCGGACGGCACGACTTCACCTCGTTCCGGGCCAGCGCCTGCCAGGCGCGCAGCCCCGTCCGCACCCTCGACCGCCTCTCGGTCGCGCGCGACGGCGACCGCATCACCATCACCGCCGAGGCACGCAGCTTCCTGCACCATCAGGTGCGCAACATGGTCGGCACGCTGGTGCTGGTGGGCCAGGGGCGGTGGTCGGGCGACGACGTCACCGACGCGCTGGCCGCGCGCGACCGCAAGCGCGCCGGTCAGACGGCGCCGCCGCATGGGCTCACCCTGATCGCCGTCGGCTACGAGACCGACCCGTTCGCGCCCGATCAGGCGCCGAACATGGCGCCGGCATAGCCGCCGACGCCGCGCCCGACCGCCAGCAGCGCCGCGTAGCTGAGGATCACCGCCGCGACCACCAGCGCCGCCCGTGTGCGCGACAGCGCCAGCGCCGCGCGGGCGAGAAAGAAGTGCAGCCCGAGCCAGTAGACGCCGACCGCCGACAGCAGCACGATCGGCGCGATCCTGGCCGGCATCCCCGCCGCGACGCAGAAACTGGCGAGCAGCAGCGACACCGCGTAGGCCACCAGCATCAGCCACTCGCACCAGGTGTAGGCGGTCACGTAGCGCAGCCAGAGCGCGTCCCGCTTCCAGAACGCGCTGAGCGCCTGCGACACCACCGCCGGCAACAGCAGCGACGTCAACAGCACCGCGCTGTCGGTAGCACCCTCCACCACGCGGCCGTGCAGGGCGAGCATCACGCCGCCGACCAGCAGGAAAGCGAGCCACGGCGTAAGGCTGGCGACGAACGCGCGCGGCGTCGCCTCGAAGCGGGTGAGGCCTTCGGCGCGAAAGCACGCGAGCAGCGCGAGGCCGCGCAGGATGTTCCTGCCGTCGGCGGCGGTGTCACGCGGCATGCGTCGCCTTTTGCATCAGCTCCGCCAGCAGGCGCCGATAGATCGCGGCCAGCATCCGGAGGTCGGCGACCGTCGCGTTCTCGTTGGCGGCGTGCATCGTCTCGCCGACCAAGCCGAACTCCGCCACGCGGCAGTAGGGCGCGAGGAAGCGCGCATCCGACGTGCCGCCATCGGTATCGAGCCGGGGGTCACGGCCGGTGACGTCGCGGATCGCGCGCATCAACGCCGCGGTCTCGGGACCGGACGCCGCGAGGAATGGCGCGGCCCCGGGCACGATGTCGAGTTCGGCGCCCGGCGCGTGCCGGAGGGCCGCCTCGCGCAGACTGGCGGTAAGCGATGTCGCGTCATGGCAATCGTTGTAGCGGATGTTGAGCCTGGCCGTCGCCTGGGCGGGCACCACGTTGCGCGCGGCGTTGCCGACATCGATCGAGGTGACCTGCAAGCCGGACGGCGCGAAATGCGGGCTGCCCGCGTCGAGTGGCGTCGCGACAAGCTCGGCGAGCAGCCCGACCAGGCGATGCACCGGGTTGTCCACCCGGTCCGGGTAGGCGACATGGCCCTGGATGCCGGGAACGGTGAGCGTCACGCTCAGGCTGCCACGCCGCCCGACCTTGATGGTGTCGCCGAGCGCGCGCGGGTTGGTGGGTTCGCCCACCAGGCAGAAATCCGGCATCTGGCCGGTCGCCGCGAGCCAGTCGACCACGCGCGCGGTGCCGTCGATGGCCGGCCCCTCCTCGTCGCCGGTGATCAGCAGGCTGATCGTGCCAACGCTCCGGCCATCGGCGAGGTGGCCGGACACGGCCGCGACGAAGGCCGCGATCGCGCCCTTCATGTCGACGGCGCCGCGGCCGTAGAGGCGGCCATCGCGGACCGTGCCCGCGAACGGATCGACGCTCCAGCCATGATCGCCCGGCGGCACGACGTCGGTGTGGCCGGCAAAGCAGACATGCGGCGCGCCCTCGCCGAGCCGTGCGAACAGGTTCGGCGTCGGCGCGCCCGCCTCCCCGAACGGCAGCCGCGTCACCGTGAACCCGAGTGCCGCCAGTGCTGCGGCAAGCACGTCCTGGGCGCCGTCATCCGCGGGCGTCACCGAGCGGCAGCGTATCAGGGCCGCGGCAAGCGCAACGGGGTCGGCGGCCGGGCTCAATCGCGCAGCAGCTCGTTGATCGAGGTCTTGGCCCTGGTTTGCGCGTCGACGCGCTTGACGATCACCGCGCAGGCCAGCGCCGGGCCCGGGCTGCCATCCGGCATTTCGCGTCCGGGCAGCGTTCCCGGCACCACCACCGAGTAGGGCGGCACGTGGCCCCTGAACACCTCGCCGGTCGCCCGGTCGATGATTTTCGAGGACGCGCCGAGGAACACCCCCATCGAGATCACCGAGCCGTGGCCGACCACGAAGCCCTCGGCGATCTCGGAGCGTGCGCCGACGAAGCAGTCATCCTCGATGATCACCGGCGACGCCTGCAACGGTTCCAGCACGCCGCCGATGCCAACGCCGCCGCTGATGTGGCAATCGCGGCCGATCTGGGCGCAGCTGCCGATCGTCGCCCAGGTGTCGATCATGCATCCGTCGCCGACGTGGGCGGCGACGTTGATGAAGCTCGGCATCAGCACGACGTTGCGGCCGACATGGGCGGAGTGCCGCACGATGGCGCCGGGCACCGCGCGCAGCCCGGCCTGCGTGAAGCGTCGCTCGTCCCAGCCGGCGAACTTGAGCGGCACCTTGTCGAACGCGGTCGCGCCGCCGGTGGCCGCCGACAGTGACGAGGCACGCAGTCGGAACGACAGCAGCACCGCCATCCTCAGCCAGCCATGGACGATCCAGCCGTCCGGCCCGGGCTCCGCCACCCTGAGATGGCCGCCGTCGAGCATCGCCAGCACCTCGAGCACAGCCTCGCGCGGCGCGCCGACGATCTCGGCCGAGAGGGTGTCACGTGCCTGCCAGGACGCCTCGATCTGGTCGCGCAGGGCATCAAGTGTCATTCGGCTGCCCTGTGCGTCGTGACGCGGGACCATGCTCAGCGGCGGCCGAGCTTGTCAATTACACGCCCGGGCAGGCGCGCAGCGCGGCGTTGACCGCCGGTTCACCTTTCGCGCCGACACTGGGCTCCGGCGTCGAGGCGAACCAGCATGCAGCGCGAACCAGCGGACCCGGATGTCGCGTCGGACCTCGACGAGGCGGCGCTTGCCGCCGCCCTCGAGAGCCGCGCCCTGTGGCGGCAGCTGTGCGAGACCGTCGGTGACCTGCAATTCGAGACCGACAGCCGAGGACGCCTCACCTTCCTCGCGCCGGCCGAGGTGCTGGGATGGCCGGCCGAGGATCTGATCGGCCACGTCGCCGGCGACATCCTGAGTGTCGCCGGCACCGACACTCGGGGGATCGACCCGTTCCGGCCGCCACAGCCGATCAGGATGCGTCATGCGCGGCTGCGGCGCCGCGATGGCGGCGAGCAGGTCTACGCGATCTCGGCCCATCCCCTGCCGACGGGCGGCGCGCGCGGCGTCGGCATCGACGTCACGACGATGGAGGCGATGGCGGGTGCGGGAGCAGCGGATGCGGCGCTCGCCGGCATCGCCAGCCGGATGCGTGAGCAAATCCTGCCCGCCGGGGCCATCGGCGTAGGGCTGTGCGGGTTGTGCGACCATCTTGGCGCCGAGGGTGCGGCGATCGCCATCGTGCCGATGTCAGGCGAGTTGGCGGCCGAGACCGAGCAGGCAGCCGGCCATCCTTGCGCGAAGCTGCACAGCTTTGGCACCGGCTGGGAGACACTTGCCTCCGAGTTCGACCTCCTGATCGCGAGGATCGGCGACACTGGGTTCGTCAAGGCCTCCGACGGCCGGATGCTGCTCACGTTGCCGACCCACACCCGGCTTGGACTGCCGAGCAGCCTGCTGATCTGGCGCCGCCCCGATCAGCCCGCCTGGAGCAGTGCCGAGTGCGAGTTCGCGCGGTCGTTCACCGCGATGTTGCGAAGCACGCTGGAGAACGAGGAGGTCCAGCGCGAGCTGACGCGGCTCGCGCGCACCGACATGCTGACCGGCCTGCTCACCCGGCGATCCTTTGCCGAGGAGGTCGCGCGTCGCTTCACGCGCCTCGACCGCAAGGGGGAGTTCGCGACGGTGATGTCGATCGACCTCGACGATTTCCAGATCATCAACCTGATCTACGGTCAGGAGGGCGGCGACGAGGCGCTGCGGCATGTCGCCGCGATCCTGCGCGACATCGTCCGACCGACCGACATCGTGAGCCGCACCGGCGGCGACGAGTTCGCGATCTGGCTCGATGGTGCCGACAACTTCGCGGCCGCCGAGCGGGCAGATTCGATGTGCCGGCAGGGCGCCTCGGTGACGTTCGAGGGCGAAATCCGGCGTCTCGGCTTCTCGATCGGGCTCGCGACCCGCGCCGCCGGCAGCTGCGAGGACGTGGACAACCTACTCCATCGCGCCGACCTGGCGATGAACCAGGCCAAGCGCCGCGGCCGAGGCATCTGGTGCGCGTCCCAGCAGGAGATCGAGACCTGATATAAACGGCACTGAGCATTGACTCGTAAGAAAGCAAGGCTGGGCTCTGCCCAGGCCCGCCAAAGGCCGAGGCCTTTGGAAGGCATCACTTAAATGATTGGATTCTCAAGGCTTTGCCTTGGGCGGAGTCCAGAGGCAGCGCCTCTGGCCTTCTGATCATCGGGCTTAGGACTGGGCCGCGGCCTCGGCGATCAGCAGGGCAACCAGTCCGGTCCAGCCGGTCTGGTGCGACGCGCCGACGCCGCGGCCGCTGTTGCCGTCGAAATACTCGTAGAACAGCAGCAAATCCCGGAAATGGGGATCGTCGCGCGGCAACGTGGCATCGCCATGCAATGGCACCCGATCCTCGTCGTTGCGCCGGAACAAGGCGATCAGCCGGCGCGACACCTCCCCGGCCACCTCGTCCAGGCTCGAGAAGCGCCCTGACCCGTCCGGCCACTCGACGATGAAGCCCGGTCCGTAATACGCGTGCAGCCGCCGCAAACTGTGGACGATCAGGTAGTTGACCGGCATCCAGACCGGCCCGCGCCAGTTCGAGTTGCCGCCGAACAGGCCGGTGCGGCTTTCGGCCGGCTCGTAGTCGAGTTCGAATGACCGCCCCGCCAGGTCGAGCCGGAACGGTTCGCGCTCGTACACCCTGGACACCGCCCGCACGCCATGCCCGGAGAGGAACTCGGCCTCGTCGAGCATGCGGCGCAGCAACATCTTGAGGCGGTGGCCGCGCAGCAGCGACATCAGGATGGTCTGGCGATCCCCGGGCTCGGTCCAGCGCGAGACCAGGCGCGCGAGGTCGGGCCGAGCCTCGAACACCGACCGCATGCGTTCGCGCAGCTGCGGCAGCTGCCCGATATCGTCGGCATCGAGCACCGCGACCGCGAAGATCGGGATCAGGCCGACCATCGTCCTGGTCCGGATCGGCTGCGATCGTCCGTCCGGCGTGTTGATCACGTCGTAGAAGAACTGGTCCTGCTCGTCCCAGGTGCCGCCAGCCTCGGCGTCGGCCTTGGCGATCAGCAGGAAATGCTCGAAGAACTTGATCGCCAGATCCTCGTAGGTCGGCTCGGTCCGCGCGAGCTCGACCGCGATCCGCAGCAGGTCGAGCGCGTACATCGCCATCCACGCGGTGCCGTCAGACTGCGTGAGGTCGCCGCCCGTGGGCAGCGGCGCCGACCGATCGAAGATGCCGATGTTGTCGAGTCCGAGGAAACCGCCCTGGAACACGTTGCGGCCATGCGCATCCTTGCGGTTCGCCCACCAGGTGAAGTTGAGCGGCAGCTTGCCGAACATCCGTCGCAGGAAGGCGTGATCGGGCGTCCCGTTGATGGCACGATCGGTCTCGAACACGTGCCAGGACGCCCAGGCCTGCAGCGGCGGGTTGGCGTCCGAGAACGACCACTCATAGGCCGGCAAGTCGGCGTTCGGGTGCATGTAGCGGGTGTCGGTGAGCAGCAGCAGCTGCGCCTTGGCGAAGTCTGGATCGATTAGCGCGAACACCGTGCATTGCAGCGCCAAATCCCACGACGCGAACCAGGGATACTCCCAGGCATCAGGCATGCTGATGATGTCGGACGCGGCGAGATGGCGCCAATCGGCGTTGCGGCCTGAGCGGCGCGCGGATGGCGGCCGCTCGCCGACCGGATCGCCGTCAAGCCAGAACCGCACGTCGTAGCAGTAGAACTGCTTTGACCACAGCAGGCCGGCGAACGCCTGGCGCTGGATCAGCCGCAGCTCGGGCTCGAGATCGCCGTGCACCGCCTGATAGAACGCGTCGGCCTCGGCGCGGCGCGCGGCGAGTACCGCATCGATCGCCGCGGTGTCCGCCACGCCGTCTCGCTCCGGGGAAAACCGCAGCCTGACGATCGCGCATCCTGCCGCCGGCACCGTCAGCCGATGCACCGCCGCGCATTTGGTGCCGACCTGATCGGGGTTGGTCGCGCCGGGCCGCCCGTCAACGATCGCCGCGTCGACCGCATCCTTGAAATACCCCTCCGGGCCTTGCCCCCAGACACGCCGCGCGTTGGTCTCGTTCTCGCAAAACAGCAACGTGCACGTCTCGGCGAGGCGAAGGTATCGATCGGCCATCTCCGGGTGGCGCGCGCTGACGCTGCCTTCCGCCGCCGCGGCGAGGCGGGGACGCGCCGCCCCCTCAAACCAGGACCACGTATTGCGCGCCCAGAGCTGCGGCACTACCGCCAGCGAAGCCGCCTCGGATCCACGATTGCTGACAGTGATCCGCATCACGATGTCGTCGGCGTCGGCCTTCGCATACTCGATCTCGACATCGAAGTAGCGGCCCTGATCGAACAGGCCGGTGTCGAGCAGCTCGAACTCGGGATCATCCCGCCCGCGCCGACGGTTCTCCTCGATCAGACGCGCGTAAGGGAACGCCGCCTGCGGATACTTGTACAGCATGCGCATGTACGAGTGGGTCGGCGTGCCGTCGAGATAGTAGTAAAGCTCCTTCACGTCCTCGCCGTGGTTGCCCTCGGCGTTGGCGAGGCCGAACAGCCGCTCCTTCAGGATCGGATCATGACCGTTCCACAGCCCAAGACCGAGGCACCAGCGAAGCTTGTCATCGCCAAAACCGGCGATCGCGTCCTCGCCCCAGCGATAGGCGCGCATGCGCGCGTGATCATGCGGGAAGCTGCCCCAGGCATCGCCATCGGCGCTGTAATCCTCCCGGACGGTGCCCCATTGCCGGTCCGAGAGGTAGGGACCCCAGCGCCGCCAGGCAGGATCGGTCCGTGCCGCGATCAGGCGCCTTCCCTCGGCGGTCGCCAGGATGGCCGGATGGCCGGCTTTGCTGACCATGAACTCGCTGCTCCCGTCTCACCATGCCGATCACAACCGGTTGTCACCCGCCGCTCCGCACAGTAGCGGCTCGTGGCCTGGGGAAAAGGAAGCGCGCATGGACCACGGCGGGATCACCACGGTGTCGAGCCGGATCGCCTACCAGAACCGCTGGACGCGGGTGCGCGAAGACGTCATCCGGCACGCGGACGGCTCGGAAGGCCTCTACGGCGTCGTCGAGCGCAGCGACTTCGTGGTCGTGCTGCCGCTGCATGACGGTGGGGAGGTGACGCTGGTCGAGCAGTTCCGCTACCCGGTGCGGCGGCGACTGCTCGAACTGCCGATGGGCATGTGGGAGGACCGCCCCGGCGTCGATCCCGCCGAGCTTGCCGTCGGCGAGCTCGCCGAGGAGACCGGCCTGATCGCGGGCGCGATGCACCATGCCGGCGAGATGTTCCAGGGCGCCGGCTACTCGACCCAGCGCGGCCACGTGTTTCTGGCAACCGAGCTCACGTCCGGCCCGACCCGCCGCGAGGCGTCCGAGCAGGACATGGTGACCAGACGGGTCAGCGTGCGCGAGTTCGAGGCGATGATCGGCGACGGACGCATCGTCGACGCGATGAGCATCGCCTCGTTCGCGCTGCTCCGCGCCAAGGGCCTGATCTAACCAGCGCCCTTCCGGCAGACCATCGGAGCCAGCAAGGCCAGGGCGTCACGCGAAGCGTGCTGTCGCACGACGCCCTGGACCTGCTCAAGGCGGAGCCTTGAGAACCCAATCGTTCAAGGAATCGGTTTCCAAAGGCCCCCGGCCTTTGGCGGGTCTGGGCAGAGCCCAGCCTTGCTTTCTCAAAGAAGCTGGCCTGAGACGCCGCGAGCCACCGCGTCGATCATCCGCCAGGTGCCGAGATCGCAACATCCGTCGACGCGCGCGGGGCGCCAGTGGCGTTGGAACGCGGTGATCACGCAGGCAAGCATCGCCTCCGGACTGCCCTCATCGATCCTGTAGCCGATCCGCCGCAGTGACGCCCGGAACGGCGTGGCGTCGGCCAGGGTCAAGTCGCCAACATCAAGGCCGGCATCGTCGGGCCAGAAGCCGATTCCGTCCGACGCGAACGCCCGCCAGGGAAACAGCTCGCCAGGGTCCTGCTTGCGGTCGGGTGCGATGTCGCTGTGGCCGACGACGTTGCGAGCCGGGATGGCATGCCGCGCGATGATGTCGCGCGACAGTGACATCACCGCCTCGATCTGCGCTGGCGGGAACGGACGGTAGCCCCATTGATGCCCGGGGTTGACGATCTCGATGCCGATCGAACGATCGTTCAACCCGTCGGCGCCGCGCCAGTGCGACACCCCGGCATGCGCCGCGCGCAAATCCTCTTCGACCAGCCGGTAGACGGCGCCCGCCTCGTCGATCACGTAGTGCGAGGAAACCTGCGCCTCGGGGTCGCACAGGCGCTCGATCGCGGCCTCGGCGTCCCGCATGCCGGTGTAGTGCAGCACCAGCATGTCGATCGGCAATCCGGCGGGACGCGGCGCCTGATTCGGGCTCGGGCGCGCGAGGACCCGCGGCGTCAGAGCCCGCGTTCCCGCTTGATCCGGTCCCATGCCGCGTTGATGCGCGCGACGCGTTCCGCCGACTGCGCGATCGCCGACGCCGGAGCCCCCTGCGCCGCGAGGCTGTCGGGATGGACCTCGCGCATAAGCCGCCGCCAGGTCAGTCGGACCTCCTCGTCGGAGGCGCCGCGCGCCAGGCCAAGCATCGCGTAGGCGTCGGGCTCGCCGGCGGAAGACCGCGCCGCGCCGTCGCGCACCTGCTCGTAGACCCGCCTGCCGACCCCGAACCCGTCGGCCACCGCGCGCAGAAAGCGTTCCTCCGCGTCGTTCAGCCTGCCATCGGCACGCGCGATCGCCAGCAACGCGCCGAGTGCCTCCTCGAGCCGGTGCGTCTCGCCGGCAAAGGCGCGCCCCATCTGCCGCGCGTAGTCCTCCGGCCCATCAGTACTGTCGCGCGCTTGGTCGAACAGGCGCCCGACCTCCCGCGCCTGCTCGGGCGGCATCCGGAACTGCCGCTTGAACGCGTCGATCTCGGGCCGGCACACCGGCCCGTCGCACTTCGCGAGCTTGGCCGACAGCACGATCATCCCGATCGCGAAAGTCTGCTCCTTGCGCCCGAGCATCGACGCCACGTTCGCCGCCAGGCGCGCGACGTTCGGGCCCTGCGGCACCGCGTTCAGCTTGGTGCCGACGCCAGGCAGCGAACCGCGATCGGCGGCGTGGCCGAGCGCCGCGCCGACCATCGCACCCAGCGGGCCACCCATTGCAAACCCGGTGACGCCGCCAAACAGCTTACCCCAGTAGCTCATCCCCCGCACTGTAGCACCG
>CAXTPV010000069.1:0-429 GCA_964246135.1 uncultured Acetobacteraceae bacterium
TCGCCGATCCGCGCCAACGCCGCCATCGCGACCGGACCCAGCACCCCCGCCATGTCGGCCAGGAACGCCGCCTCCTCGTCGCGATCCGCCGGCCTTGCCTCCATCTCGGCGGTGAAGTGATGCACCTTCCACCGCGGCGAGATCGCCAGATGCAGCGGCAGCAGCGCGCCCCCCACCATCATCACCCGGTATTTGCGCCACATCCCGTCGGCGCTGCGCGACGCCAGCTTCTCGATCACCATCACCGCCTCGCCCGGCAGCCCGTCGAGCGCGCCGGCCAACGCCGAGGCCCGCGCAACCTCGATGAAGTTCTCCCCGGTATGATACCCAGGGCTCCGCAGCAGCACCGGAAACCCGAACCCCGCCGGCAGCCCGGCCGCCAGCGCCCGGCGCGAGACCATCCGCACCAGCGGCGCGATCACCCCGGGA
>CAXTPV010000069.1:439-9906 GCA_964246135.1 uncultured Acetobacteraceae bacterium
GCGCCACCCGCCCCGGCGGGTTGATCACCGGCGCGTCGCCGCCGAGCAGCCCGCCCGCCAGCCGCAGCGCCTCGCCGCAGCGCTCGGCGTCACCGATCGCGTTGAACACCACCGCGTGCTCCGGCAGCGCCGGCGCCACGCCGGCGTACTCCACCACCAGCGTGTGGGTGAGAAACATCGTGTCGTCCAGCAGCGTCAGGCTCGGCACGTTGCCGCCGCGCGCCGACACCAGTTGCAGCACCGCGACCGGCCGCCTTCGCCCCCGATGCGGCCTGGTAGTCAGCACGCGCCCCGCGAACCCCAGCCGCCGATGCCGCTCCGCCGCCGTCTCGTCCACCCCGTCGAGCAGATACGACATCCCCTGATGCGCCTCCGGACAGCCCGCGTCCTTGTCCAGCGCCGCCTCGTACTGCGCCCGCGCCGCCCCGGTCTCGCCCGCCGCCCGCATCAGGTGCCCAAGGCTCACCCTCGGCCCCGGATCGTCTGGCGCGGCGTCGATCGCCCGCCCGAGCACGGTCCGCGCCGCACTCGTATAGCCGTCGCCGATCAGCAAGCCTGCCAGCCGCATCAGCGCATCCCGATGCCCGAGATCGAACGCCAGCACGTCAAGGCACGCCTGCCTTGCCTCGCTCCGGCGCCCGAGCTGATCCAGCACCCCCGCCCGCGCCACCCTGGCCGCGAGGTCCCCCGGCGCCACCGCCAGCCGCGCGTCCAACCGCGCCAGCGCCTGCTCGCGGGCCAAATGTTCCGCCGGGATTTCGGACGTCATCCCCGATCTTGGCCAAGTCCCGGCCGCCTGAGAAGGCCAGGGGCGCCGCCCCTGGACCCCGCCGGGGCCGCGGGCCCCGGGCCCCTTTCACAAGTTTGGGTCGCGTTACCCAAAGCCTTGCCGCTATGCTCCATTGGCATTTGGCTTGGCGCATTAGAGCGATGATGGCGCAACGATCCCGATCGACCCGGGTGCAACGGCTCGGCACCGCTGCGCTGTTCTTGGTGTATGTATATCAGTTGTTGCACGACTACCTTGGCCTGCATGCAACGCCGCCACGATCGCCAGGACATATGACAGAAGGCGCCACTGTTGCGATGTGCGTCATAGTGTTTTCAATGGTGCTTGGCCGACCTGCAGCCTCACCGTCAAAGCGATTGCAACGGTTAGGACTTTATCTAGCCGGGGGTTTGCTGCTTGCAGCGGCCATGATCATTATCAGCGTTGTTTTCCATCCCGCCCCCCCAGGCAAGACGTCGGGATGGTGGACCGACGGCCCTTGGCGATCGGCGCGACTGCCTACCTCATCAGCGTGGTTGTCGGGCTGGTTCGAAGACGCGCTTAGGCATCGTCAGCAGCCAGCAAGGCCAGGTTTCCCGCCGTGCCCGTGTAGCCGTCACCGATCAGCATCCCCGCAAGCAGCGCCGCGCCAGCGCTCGCTCACGGCTAGATGTTCCGGCGGGGTCTCGGACGTCAGCCCTGTGCGTGGCCAATTTCGGGGGTGGTGTCAAGGCCTGGGGCGCCGCCCCTGGACCCCGCCGGGGCCGCGGGCCCCGGACCCCATTCACAAGGGTCCTGCTTCCTGTAATGATCTGACTAAAGAGACACCGACATGCCGGTCCCCCAGCAACCCCGATCCAACCGACTGCAACAACTCGGCGCCGCCGTGCTCGTCCTTGCAAGCCTCTATGAACTGTCTCACGAACGCTTTGGTCTGCCCGCGGCAGGGCTGAACGTGCCAAGGACGTTGGCGCTCGGCGCCTTCATCGCATTCTGCATGAGCGTAGGCGCGATCGTCTCCGCTCGGCTTGCATCAAGCACGTCGCGCCCGCGACCGATATGGTTCTACCTTGCCATCTTTTCGGTTGCAGGAGTGGCCCTGATGGCGGGGATCCTCCTTCTTCACCCGATCTCCGCGAACAGACATCTAACCTTGTGGTTTGATGCCGCTCTGCTGGTCGGCTGGGTCCTCGCCTTCACTGGCACGTGGTCCGCCCGATCCCGACCCGCCCGGCCTTCCGCCTGACGCCGTCGGCCTAATACACACACGTCTTGCTCCTTGTAATGGTGCCATCGCAGGCGAAGAATAATGCCAGCAGTCCGGAAACCCCGATCCAACCGCCTGCAACAAATCGGCGGCGCCTTGATCGCTTTCGCGGCCGTCTATGCGTTGTTTCACAGCCGCTACGGTCTGCCCAAGACAACGACGAGCTGGCTCGGGATCGTGGCGATCGGCGCCGGCATCCCGTGGGCGTGATCGTCGGACTGGTCGCCGTCGCTCGGCGCGCATCGGCATCGGGGCGACGCCTCCCGGCATGGTCCTACCTGGCCATCGCCCTGGTGTCAGTCGGGGCTCTCACAATGCTCCTGCTCTTCGTCCACCCCGTACAACTCAACCAATGGTTTTTTGCCCCCGTGCTGCTCGGCTGGACCCTCTCCTTCATCGGTCGGTGGTCTGCCCGATCCGAACCCGCCCGCCTCTCCGCCTAAAGCCCTTCAATGAAGGGGTCTGGGGCCAATGGCCCCAGCGGGTCGAGGGCAGAGCCCTCGCCTTATGTCCTCAGCCCCCGCCTAAATCTTAATTTCATTGAGGTGGCCCCGCCGCGCCGCTACCAGCCTCGTGCCGAACGGAAACCGAGCGAGGCCTGCCCGCATGGACGCCCCCTCATGAACGCCATCGTGATCGTCGCGCTCAAGCGCCCGCTCACCTTCGTCGTGCTCGCGATTCTGATCCTGCTGTTCGGCGGCCGTGCCGTGCTCAGCACCCCCACCGACATCTTCCCGGCGATCAACATCCCCGTCGTCGCCGTGGTCTGGACCTACACCGGCCTCACCCCGCAGGACATGTCGGGCCGCATCGTCTACTATTTCGAACGCAACATGACGACCACGGTCGCCAACATCGAGCACATCGAGAGCCAGTCGCTCTACGGCCGCGGCGTGGTCAAGATCTTCTTCCAGCCACACACCAACGTGTCGGCCGCCCAGGCGCAGATCACCGCCAGCGCCCAGACGGTGCTCAAGCAGATGCCGCCAGGCATCACCCCGCCGGCGATCCTGGTCTACGATGCGTCCAGCGTGCCGGTGCTCGACCTGCAGGTGTCTGGCGGCAGCGAGACCGTGCAGCAGCTCTACGACCTCGCGTCCAACTTCATCCGCCCGGCGCTGATCACCGTCCCCGGCGTCGCCATCCCGACCCCCTATGGCGGCACCTCGCGCGTGGTCGAGGTCGACCTCAACCAGCGCGGCCTGCTGGAGCACGGCCTGTCCGCCGAGGACGTGAGCAAGGCGCTCGCCAGCCAGAACCTGGTGCTGCCGGCCGGCGACCAGAAGATCGGCAAGTTCGACTACCTGGTCGCGACCAACGCCGCGCCGATCAACATCGACACCTTCAACAACCTGCCGATCAAGCAGGTCGGCAACGCCATCGTCTATTTGCGCGACGTCGCCTTCGTGCATCGCGGCGGCCCGCCGCAGATCAACACGGTGCTGGTGCACGGCAAGCAGGCCGTGCTGATGCAGGTGCTAAAGACCGGCGACGCCTCGACGCTGGCGGTGGTCGACGGCATCAAGGCCATGATCCCCGGCATCGAAAAGACGCTGCCCAAGGGCATCAAGATCACCCCGTTGAACGACGCCTCCAAGTTCGTGCGTGAATCGGTGATCGATGTCGTGCAAGAGATGGTGACGGCGGCCATCCTCACCGGGCTGACGGTGCTGCTGTTCCTCGGCTCGTGGCGGTCGACGCTGATCGTCGCGACCTCGATCCCGCTCTGCATCCTGTCCTCGATCCTGATCCTGTCCTGGCTCGGCCAGACCATCAACGTGATGACCTTGGGCGGTCTCGCGCTCGCGGTCGGCATCCTGGTCGACGACGCCACCGTGATGATCGAGAACATCGCGTCGCATCTGGAGGAGGGCCAGGAACTCGAACAGGCGATCATCGACGCCGCCAACCAGATCGTGGTGCCCACCTTCGTCTCCACGCTGTGCATCTGCATCGTCTGGCTGCCGCTGTTCACGCTGTCGGGCATCGGCGGCTATCTGTTCATGCCGCTCGCGATGGCGATCGTGTTCGCGATGATCGTGTCCTTCATCCTGTCGCGGACCCTGGTGCCGACGATGGCGGCGTGGCTGCTGCGCGGCCAGGTGCACGCGCATGGCGAGGAGCATCCGCCGCCGCGCGGCTTCTTCGGCCGGTTCCAGGCCGGCTTCGAGAAGCGGTTCACCCGCTTTCGCAATGGCTACCGCGACCTGCTTCAAGAGGTCGTCGGTGTCTGCGGCCGCTTCATCGGCGTGTTCCTCGCACTCACCCTGGCCTCGCTGCTGCTGATCCCGTTCCTCGGCCGCGACTTCTTCCCCGAGATCAGGTCGGGCGAGATCGACATGCACATGCGCGCCCAGATCGGCACCAGGATCGAGGACGCCGGCAAGCTCGCGGTGCTGGTCAACGGCGAGATCAGGCGCTCGCTGCCGGGCCAGGTGCGCGACATCGTCGATAATTGCGGCCTGCCGGTCAGCGGCATCAACGAGGCCTACAGCGCGAGCGGCACCATCGGGCCGCAAGATTGCGACCTCACCATCACCCTCGCGCGCGACGACAGCCCGGTGCAGGCCTACCGCAACACGCTGCGCCAGAAGCTCGCCGCGTCGTTCCCGGGCACCAGCTTCACCTTCCTGCCTGGCGACATCACCGCGAAGATCCTGAACTTCGGCCTGCCGGCGCCGATCGACGTGCAGGTGATCGGCCGCGACCAGCGCGCCAACTTCAAATACGCCAAGGAGGTGCGGGCCAGGATCGCCCGCATTCCCGGCAGCGCCGACGTCAACATCCTGCAGGCCTTCAACGAGCCGACGCTCCGGGTGATCGCGTCGCGCTCGTTTGCGACCCGCACCAGCCTGACCGAAGCCAACATCGCCAACAACGCGCTGGCGACGCTGTCGGGCTCAGGTCAGGTCGCGCCCAGCTACTGGCTCGATACCAACAACGGCGTCTCCTACCTCGTGAACATGCAGACGCCGCAGGCCGATCTCGACACCATGAACTCGCTCGAAACCGTGCCGATCGACTCAGGCAACGGCGACCCGGGCGGCAACGAGGCGCAGCTGCTCGGCGGCCTCAGCCAGATCAAGCAGACCGGCATGCCGCTGGTCGTCTCGCACTACAGCATCACGCCGACGGTCGACATCTACACCAGCACCCAGCGTCGCGACCTCGGCGCCGTCAACGACGCGGTACAGCGCATCGTCCGTGATACCGCAAAGGATGTGCCGAAAAGCTCACATGTCAGGGTGCGCGGCCAGGCCGTCACCATGGGCACCGCCTACGTGCAGCTGATCGGCGGCCTGCTGTTCGCGGTCGTGCTGATCTACCTGGTGATCGTGGTGAACTTCCAGTCCTGGCTCGACCCGTTCATCATCATCACCGCACTCCCCGGCGCGCTCGCCGGCATCGTGTGGTCGCTGTTCATCACCCACACCACGCTGTCGGTGCCGGCGCTCACCGGCGCGATCATGTGCATGGGCACCGCGACCGCCAACTCGATCCTGGTGGTGAGCTTCGCCCGCGACCAGCTGGCCGAGCACGGCCACGCCGCCCGCGCCGCGGTCGAGGCGGGCTTTGCCCGCGTGCGCCCGGTGCTGATGACGGCGCTCGCGATGATCATCGGCATGCTGCCGATGTCGCTCAGCAACACCCAGAACGCCCCGCTCGGCCGCGCGGTGATGGGTGGCCTCGCGGTCGCCACCATCTCGACGCTGCTGTTCGTCCCGGCGGTGTTCACGCTGGTGCATGGCCGCCTTCTCGGCAAGACCGGCAAGCAGGAGCACGCCTGATGGATCAGCACGCGCCCCCGGCCACGCACGACCCGGCCACGCATGATGGGGCGCGGCCGTCGCATGACGCACCGCGCGAGCGGCCGCACGATCGCAAGCGCCGCGGCCATGGCCGGCGCTGGCTGTTCGCCGCGATCGCCGCCCTGCTCGCGATCGCCGTGATCGCCTACGGCATCATCGACCGGCGCAACAACGTCGCCGCGCTGACAACCACCGCCGACGACGAATCGGTGCCGAAAGTCACCCTGGTCGATCCCAAGCACGGACCCACCAGCCGCACCCTAACCCTGCCGGGCGACATCGACGCCTGGTACCAGGCCCCGATCTTCGCCCAGGTCTCCGGCTACGTGCAGATGTGGTACAAGGATTACGGCGCCCAGGTGCACAAGGGCGACCTGCTGGCGATGATCGACACCCCCGACCTCGACCAGGAGCTCGAACAGGCCAAGGCACAGCTCGCGGTGGCGCGCGCCCGCTACGAGCTGGCCGAGGTGACCGCCAAGCGATGGCAGAAGCTCGCCGGCACCCAGGCGGTGTCGGCGCAAGAGGTCGACGTCAACGTCGCCGACGCCAAGGCGCAGAAGGCCGTCGTCGACGCCGCCCAGTTCAACGTCGCGCGCTACCAGGCGCAGGAGGCGTTCAAGCGCATCGTCGCCCCGTTCGACGGCGTCGTCACCGCCCGCCACACCGATGTCGGCGACTACGTGAACGCCGCCGGCGGCAATGCCGGCCGCCAGGGCGGCGCCCAGGAGCTGTTCAGCGTCGCCGACATCCATCGCATGCGCGTCTACGTGTCGGTGCCGCAGGACTACTCCGGCTACCTCAAGCCGGGCGTCACCGCGACCCTCGGCCTGCCGCAGTTCCCCGGCCGCCGGTTCGAGGCCGACCTCGCCACCACCGCGGAATCCTACAACACCGCGTCGCGCACCGTGCTCACCGAGCTCACCGTCGCCAACGACCAGCACGAGATCTGGCCCGGCGCCTACGCCGAGGTCCACTTCAAGCTGCCGACCCAGGCCGACGTGCTGGTGATCCCCGAGCAGGCGCTGCTGTTCCGCGCCGAGGGCCTGCAGGTAGCGCTGGTCGACCAATCGAACCGGGTGCACCTGCAGGACGTGAAGCTCGGCCTCAATTTCGGCCAGACCGTCCAGGTCACGGAAGGACTAAAGCCGAGCGACCGTCTGATCGCCAACCCGTCCGACGGCCTGCTCGAAGGCCAGCAGGTCCAGCTCGTGCACGCGCCGCCGCAGAACTCGGACGATGAGCCACCGGCGCAACCGCATTCCGAGAACGCGACCGACTGATGCGACGGCCGAACTGATGCGAAGAATGGCACGATGCGCCGTCGCGACCACCGTCGCGGCGCTGGCCGGTTGCGACCTCGCGCCTGCCTATCACCCACCGCATGACCTGCTGCCCGACAGCTACCAGGGCGCCGGTCCCTGGCAGGTCGCCCACCCCGAGGACCGGATCGCCCGCGGTCCCTGGTGGCTCCAGTACGGCAACCCGGTGCTCGACCAGCTGGAGGCCGAGCTGCCGCAGAACCCCAACCTGCTGGCCGAGCGCGAGGCCTTCATGCAGGCGCGCGACCTTGCCGCCGAGGCCGAGGCCGGCCTCTACCCGCAGATCGGCTCGCAGTTCAACGTCTCGGCCAACAAGGAGTCGGTGAACCGCCTGTTCCGCTCGCCGACCAACCGCGCGCCGCTGAACGAGCCCTCGATCCAGCTCGACGGCACCGCCAACTGGGAGCTCGACATCTGGGACCGGATCGGCAACCAGGCCACCGCCCAGAAGCGCCTGGCACAGGCCCAGGCCGCCAACCTCGCCTCGCTCGACCTCAGCCTGCAAGGCGAGCTCGCCGACATCTACCTGACGCTGCGCGGCCTCGACCAGGAGGCCGCGATCTACCAGAAGGCGATCAAGTTCTACCAGCTGGGCGTCCAGATCACCCAGCTCCGCCTCTCGGGCAAGATCGGCAACCTGCTCGACGTCGAACGGGCGCAAAACCAGCTGAGCTCGGCCGAGGCGCTCTACACCGACCTGATCGCGCAGCGCGCGCTGGCGGTGCACGCGATCGCCGACCTGATCGGCGCCCCCGCCAACGCGTTCGACATGGCGTCGCAGGCCGCGACTCCGCTCACCTTGCCGCTGATCCCGACCGGCCTGCCGTCCGAGCTGCTGCAACGCCGCCCCGACATCGCGTCGGCCGAGCGCAACATGGCCGCCGCCAACGCCGAGATCGGCGTCGCCCGCGCCGCGTTCTACCCCAATGTCTCGATCAGCGGGCTAGGCGGCAGCGAGGACACCGGCGCCAACCTGATCAGCGCGCCCAACACGCTATGGTCGATCGGGTCGGCGATCGCGCTGCCACTGTTCGAGGGCGGCCTGCGCCGGGCCGAGCTACAGTTCGCCAAATCCGCCTATGCCCAGACCCGCGACGGCTACCGCTCGGTGGTGCTGTCGGCGATCCAGCAGGTCGAGGACCAGCTGTCGCTGAATGATTTCCTGGCCCGCGAGCAGGTCGAGGACCAGCAGGCCTTTATCTCCGCGGGCAAGGTGCAGAACCTGGCGCTGCAGCTCTACCAGGCGGGTGCCGACAACTATCTCAGCGTCGTCGTCGCCGAGATCACCGACCTGCAATCGGGTGTCAGCGCGCTCGGCATCAACATCCGGGTGCAGCAGGCCTCGGTCGACCTCGTGCGCGCGCTAGGCGGCGGCTGGGACACCGGCGAGCTCCCCCCCGAAAAGCGCATCCTGCCTTTCAACCCCCTAAACCCCGCCACCATGCTCCCCGGCTGAGCCGATCGCGGCAAGCAAGGCCAGAGGCGTCACGCCTAGCGTGCTCTCGCAAGACGCCTCTGGACTCCGCCCGAGGCTTCGCCTTGCGGATCCACTCGACTTAAGTAATGGTTTCCAAAGGCCCCCGGCCTTTGGCGGGTCTGGGCAGAGCCCAGCCTTACCTTACCGGAACACCAGCACGAACCGCGCCCCCACCCGGCACGCGTCGATCCGTATCTCCGCCTCATGCAGCCCCGCGATCGCCGCGACCAAACTGAGCCCGAGCCCGCTGCCAGGCACGTGACGGCTCTTGTCGGCGCGATAGAACCGTTTGAGCACCTGATCGCGTTCGTTCTCGGCCAGCCCGATGCCGTCATCCTCGACCGCGAGGCACGGCCGCTCGCCCCGCCGCGTCACCCAGAGTGCCACATGCCCGCCCTCGGGCGTGAACTTGATCGCGTTGTCGAGCAGGTTCGCGACCGCCTCCATCAGCAGGTCGCGATCGCCATGCACCGTCGCGGCCGCGCCCGGCGCCAGCGCCAGCGCCACCCCCTTGGCCTCGGCGATCGGCAAGTAGAGCTCGATCGCGTCGGCGGCGATCTCGTCGAGGCTGATATCGGCGAAGCCCGCCCGCCGTCGCCCGGTCTCGATCTCGGTGATACGCAGCAGCGCGGTGATCACCGCGAATGCCCGGTCGAGATCGGCGATCGCCTTGTCGATCGCGGCCCGCATCGCGTCCGGGTCGCCGCGGCCGCGGCTGCGCTCCAGCGTCGCCCGCACCCGCGCGAGCGGCGTGCGCAGGTCGTGGGCGATGTTGTCGCCGACCCCGCGCACCTCGCCGACCAGCCGCTCCAGCCAGTCGAGC
>CAXTPV010000070.1:0-8459 GCA_964246135.1 uncultured Acetobacteraceae bacterium
GCCGACGGTCGCCGCGAGCAACTGCGCGAGACGGGGCGCGACGACGCGCCCGGTCGCGTCGAGCCGGTGGCGGGAGACGATCACGATGGCGGCACGCTGGCACTCGTCGGGCGCGTCGGCGCGAACCGGGCGCCACAGCGAGGCGAGCCGCTTGCGTAGCGGGGCCGTGAAGTTGACCAGGGTGGTCGGGCGCCTTGCCAGCGCCCGCGCCGCCGCGAGGAGGTCGCGCCGAAAGATGGCATCACGCGCGAGCTCGAAGGCGATCTGCCGCAAGATCGCGCGTCGCCGTGCGTTCAGCGCGGCGAGCAGGGCGCCCCGCGGGGCATGGTCGCGTCGCAAGGCCTGATCGCCGGCCAGGATGCTCTGCTGCTTGCGGTTGGTGGACAAGCTCGAGATCGAGCTCGCGTGCTTGCGGTAGAAATAGGTCGCCTCGGGGTAGAACCGGTAGCGGGCGCCTGACAGCAGCATCCGGCAGATGAAGTCGAAATCCTCTGCGACGATCATCCGGGCATTATAGCGCAGCGACGCGGTCAGGCGGGCACGCCAGATCGGCTTGAGGTAGCCGTAGCGGCTGGCATCGCGGACGAAACGCGCGGGTGGTAGCCAGCGCGGCGAGACGGCGCCGACCAGCAGCTTGTTGCTTTGGTGCTCGCGGCCGAACTCCAGCAGGTCGTCGGCCGCGATGTCGGCGCCATCACGTTCGGCCATCGCGACCAGGCGCTCGAGCCGCTCGGGATGCATCAGGTCGTCGCTGTCCTGCACCGCGATCCAGCGTCCGCGCGCGGCATCGAGGGCCATGTTGCGCGCGGCCGCCGGACCGGCGTTCCCCGCGCTGAGGAGCACCCTGACCCGAGGATCCGTCGCCGCCAACGCCTTGGCGATCGCGGCGCTGCCGTCGGTCGACGCGTCATCGACGACGATCACCTCGATGTCGCGGAGCGTCTGGCCGAGTGCGGATGCCAGGCTGTCGGCGATGTAGTCGGCGCCGTTGTAGTTCGCCATCAGCACGCTCACGACCGGTCCGTCACGGTCGGGGCCTGTTCTTGCCAGCATCGTCTCTCCCATCGTCGTCGGCGCCTCTCACCCAAGTTCCCCCGGCGAGGATCACTCAATACGTCCGTGAAACGGCTGCCGGCCAGTCCGCGCGGGCCCGGCGTCAACGATTTCGGCGCCTGCGGGAGACCAGTGGCGCCACGCGGGCCATCGCCCGGCTGCCGATCGCCCAAATGTCAGGCTCCAGCGCCAGCGCCAAGCCCGAATTCGCCATCACCAGCCCGACCGCCACCAGCAGGGCCGCTAGCAAACCCGGGTGTAGCAGCGCGGTGAGGCTGTAGGCCAGCGTCAGCACGAGCAAGGGCGGTGCCAGGCGCAGGAAGCCGGCGGCGCCGCCGCGGGTCAGCGCCAGCATGCCGATGCCGTCGAGGCCGACGCGCGCGGTCCAGGCGCAGGCCGCGCCGACCAGGCCAAAATGCTCGGTCATCAAATAGAGGAAGCCCAGGAACGGCACCAGCTCCAGCGCATGCAGCTTGGCCGCCGCCGCCGGGCGGCCCTGCCCCTGCAACAGGCTGAAGGGGATGAAGGCGACACCATTCAGCCAAACGCCGACCAGGAGGATCTCCGCGGTCGCGGTCGAGCGCGACGCGAAGTCGGCATCGACCCAGAGCGCGAGAAAGGCGCCGACCAGCGGGATCGCCGGCGCGCAGACGCAGGCGAACACGTAGGCGGTGACCGAGGTCGCGCGCGCGGCCAGGTTCGCGGCGCCGGCGCCGTCCAGCGCCGACAGGCGCGGGAACAGGGTCCGGCTCAGCGCCCCCGGGATGAACTGCGCCCGCGAGGCGAGGCTCATCGGCACCGAGTAGTAGGAGACCGCGGCGGCACCCAGCAGGGAGCCGATCATCAGCCGGTCGGCGGCTTCGAGGATCGGGCTCATCAGGTTGGTGACGGTGACCCAGGAGCCATAGCGGAACAGCTCGCGCGAGCGCGCGCGGTCGAAACGGCGGAGCTCAAAGCCGCCTTCGAGCACGCCGACGGTCGCGATCGTCAGCGCCAGCGTCACCGCGCGGCCGCAAAGCGTGGCCGGGATCACCACCGACAGGGCTGGGCCGATCAGGATGACGCAGACCAGCGGCAAGGCCTGGCCGAGGACGTAGCCGATGATCTGCAGCAGGTTGGCGGCGACGAAGTGCTCGCGGGATTCGAGCGCGCCGGTGAAGATGCCGGTGCTCATGCCGATCGGCAGCATCAGCACGATCCACGGGAAGGCGGCGAGCACTTCGGTCCGGAACGATCCCGACAGGTGCATGGTGCGGTCGAGCAGCAGCTCGCCGAACGCGTAGATCAGCAGGCTGCCGCCGACCCCGAGCGACAGGTTGAGGTAGAACGAGGTCGTCAGCACGCCGGCGCGCTCCGTGCGCGACGCGTAGCGGAGCTTGCCGAGGGCGTTGGCCGAGGCACGCGACAATCCGAGATCGAGGAAGCCGAAATAGCCGAGCAGTATCCAGACCAGCGACAGCACGCCAAAGCGTGCCGATCCGATGTGATGGATGAACAGCGGCACGGTGACCAGCGCGATCGCGGTCTGGACCAGCGTGCCGGTCGAGTTGATCACGAGGTTGCCCATCGTGCCGCGCCGACGGCGGGGCGGGGATTCGGTGTCGCGCGCGGCTTTGGCCCCGGTGCTCTCGATGTGGGTGCTCTCGGCCCCATTGCTCATGATGGTGTCCATGGTCCGGCCTCAGGCTCCGGTGCCGAGCGCGAACAGGCTTGGCGCGAAGCGCAGACCGGTCTGCTGGTCGAACAGGCGGAACCGGGTGCGCTGCCGCTCGGCATCGGTCGCCTCGAGTGCCACCAAAGTGAGCGAGCCGTCCGGCTCGTCGTTGAAGGTGAGGGTCAGCAGGCCGGCGGTGAGGTTGTCGGCGCGCGCGAGCGAGACCTGCAGCGCGCCGGCCGCGCGGGCCACGTCGGTCACGCGGACATCGCCCGACAGGCGGATCGGCCCGTCCAGCAGCAGGCCGAGCGGGCTGGCGCTCGCCGGCATCCGGGTCGTGCTGCCAAGGGCCGCGTTGGTCACGACGATGTGGCCGTCATTGGCGATCAGCGTCAGGCGGTCGCCCGGCGCGTAGTCGAGGCGGAGCCGTCCCGGCGGATCGAACAGGGCCACGCCCTGCTGCACGCCGCCGCCGGCGCCGATCTGCACGAAGCGGGCGCGAAGGCCGTGCAGGCCGTCGAGCCAGCGTTGCACGCGATCGACCGATCGCTGGTCGGCGAGCGACAAGGGCGGCCCGGCGGGTGCCGCGCAGGCACTCACGGCTCCCAGCAGGGCGAGCGTGGACCGACGCGTCAGGGGGCGCCTTGGCATCGGTCAGGCGGGTGCCGTCGCACGGCGCGCGGCGTCGAGCGTGTTCCGCAGCAGGCAGGCGACGGTCATCGGTCCTACCCCACCCGGCACCGGGGTGATCGCGCTGGCGACTTCGGCGGCCTCGGCGAACGCGACGTCGCCGACCAGCCGGGTGCCGCCGGCATCCGCCGCCACCCGGTTGATGCCGACATCGATCACGACGGCGCCGGGCCTGATCCAGTCGCCACGCACCAGCTCGGGACGGCCGACCGCGGCGACCAGCACGTCGGCCGTGCGCACCAGCCCCGGCAGGTCCCGGGTGCGCGAATGCGCGATGGTGACGGTGCAGTCCTCGCGCAGCAGCAATGCGGCCATCGGCTTGCCGACGATGTTTGAGCGCCCGAGCACGACGGCGTGGCGGCCGCGCAAAAACGGCGCCACCTCGCGCAGCAGGAGCAGGCAGCCGAGCGGCGTGCACGGCACCGGGGCGGGCAGGCCATGCCAGAGCCTGCCGGTGTTGATGGCGTGAAAGCCGTCGACGTCCTTGGCCGGGTGCACCGCCTCAAGCACGAGTGCGGTGTCGATGTGCGCCGGCAGCGGCAGCTGCACCAGGATGCCATGAATGGCGTCATCGGCGTTGAGGCGGCCGATCAGCCCGAGCAGCGCCGTCTCGTCGATCTCGATGGGGAGGTGGTGCTCGACCGAGCGCATGCCGGCGACGCCGGTCTGCCGCAGCTTGGTCCGGACGTAGATGGCGCTCGCCGGGTCCTCGCCGACGCGCACCACGGCGAGGCCGGGGACGATGCCGGTCGCGGCCTCGAACGCGGCGACCTCGGCCGCGAGCCCGCCCACGATGCCGGAAGCGATCGCCTTGCCGTCGATGATCCGCGCCATCACGTCTCCTCAGGCCGGCGACCCGCCACCATGTTGCAGCCTGCGACCGACGAGGGCGTGCGCCCCACGCCACCGGGCTTGGCCGCGGGCAACGTAACAAACCGCGCGATCCTGCACAGGCCGCCGACTGATCAGCGGGTATATAAGTCCGCGCTGATGTTTGGCGTAAAACGATTGCCAATGCGTGAAGGCCGGCCGGCTGGCGGGCCGTGCAGGATGAAGATCAACTCCCTGCCTACTCCATACCCTGATGCGTCTCTCCTGGCGGCTCGGTCATTTGCATCCTTCGGCGTGCCGTCTTGGCGCGTACGAGCCGATCGCCACGAGGCCCCGCGTCCCTAGGCGCGAACCGTCGCCAGCAAGCGTCGAGTCTCCATGACGACGCGGGACTGGAACGCCGGATCGCGCACGCGCTCGGACGCGAGCATCGGCTCGCCGCCGTCGTCGAAGTAGGTGCCTGTCCGGCCCGGATCGGTCAGGACCTTGGTGATCATCCGCGCGGCTCGGGTCGGCGTGCTCCAGTATCTTACGTGGGGCGCGAACAAGGGAGGACGTATTTGCGCAAAAACCGGATGAAGACATTGGCGTCCCGCCCAAGCGACGTGGCCGGGGTGAAGCCGGGCTCGACGGCATTGATGTGCAGCCGGGGGTTCTCGCGGGCAAGCTCCAGCGCCGCGGCGAGAACACTCTGTTTGGACGTGGCATAAGCGTCCGATCCCGCCATCGTGGACCCGCCCGGCATCCACTCGCCGCGCGCGCTCGCTTCGGCGGAGATGTAGCGGCCGCCGCAAAAACCGGCGGCTTTGGCCGGCTTGCGGTCGGGATCTTCGACGCCGGACGCGACGAAGACGACGTTGGCGCCATCCGGAAGGTGCGGGAGAAGCGCTTCGGCCAGGGCGAACGGCCCGAGGTGGTTTGTCGCGAAGGTCTTGTCCCAGCCCTGCGCGCTCTTGCTCGGGCGGGCTTCATGGATGCCGGCGTTGTTGAGCAGGCCTGCGATCGGAAGATCGAGTGCGATGATGTCCGCCGCCGCGCGTCGTACGTCGGCGATGTCCGACATGTCGCACACCACCGTCGCCGCGTGCCCGCCATTCTCCACCACGATCGACCGCACCTTCTCGAGCTTGGCGCGGTCACGGGCGACGAGGAAGACCGTTTCTTGTGTCGCGAGCTCCAGGGCCGTGGCATAGCCAATGCCGGATGTCGGGCCGGTGATGATGTAGGCCTCGCGAGCCAACGTGCCGTTCCAACCTGTCTTCGGCATCGCCGCCTCCGTTTCGCCGCCTGTCAGATCATTACGTACGCCAGAAGATCAGGCGACGACGCGCCAGAGCGCCTCGAAAGCCGCCGCGCCATGCTGGTCTGCATCGGCCGGATCGCGGACCATGGCGTCGATCGTGGCGTCGGCGAGGGCGCTCATCAGCGCGACGACGAACTCCAGCGGCGCGTCGCGCATGGGGCCGTTCTCATGGCTGCGTCGCAGGATGTCGCGGATGCCGGCCAGGCCCTCGCTCGCGGCCCGGTGGGTTTCCGAGGTAATGTCGTCCGACACGCCGAGATGCGCGAGCGTGCGGCGCTTGTCGGGGCTGGACGTCGCCCAACGCAGCCAACGGACCCACAGATGGCGCAGCTGCTCGCGGTTGTCGCGATCTGACGACAGCCCGTCCAGCGCGGCCGCGCCCATCTCTGCCTTGATCTGGAGATAAAGCCGGTTCAGCAGGTCGGCTTTGGTCTCGAAATAGGTAAAGACCGATCCGTTGGACACGCCCGCCTCCTTGGCGATCGTAGCGGTGGGCGCGCTCAAACCTTGCGCGGCGATCACGCGGATCGCGGCGGCCGTGATGGCGTCTCGCTTATTTTCGCTTCTCGGTCTTGCCGAGGACTCGGTCCCGTCGATCAGCACTTCTCAATTCTAGAGTGTCCAGTCAGTCAACCGATGGCTGTGCGGCGTTGGATGGAGCCGTCAGCGCGGTCCGATCCTCGCTCAGGTCGAGAGGCTGGCTCGTGGCTCTCGAGGCAGAAGCGCACGCGGGTTCACCGCGATCATCTTCGCGCTCGGGCGGCGCATGACGTTCGCCGATCGCGAGGCGCGGATCATTGGCTCTCGCTCGAACCTGCTTTGAACCCTGCCCGCCGCCGCCGGCGTGCGATCAGCGGCCGGCAGCGTGCCCAGCTCTGTTCCGAAGTGGCGGATGGGGTGGGATTCGAACCCACGGTGGACTTGCGCCCACGGCGGTTTTCAAGACCGCTGCCTTAAACCACTCGGCCACCCATCCCCCGAGCGAAGGCCGCGATGTGCACGAGGCACGGGCTTGCCGCAAGGCTTCCGGTGGGCTTGGATCTTGCTTGGCTCGGGCGGAGGCGTCGGCACCGGTCGCATCGCGGGCCGCGCTCCCTGCCGAGGATCGAGCCATGAGCAACCAGGCCGAGCATCAGACCAGCCCAGGGTCAGCGGGTCGCCAGGCGTTGTTCGGCGGCTACGATCACGGCGCGTTCTTCTGCGAATACGCGAGGGATGACGGCCGGCAGGACCCGGCGGTCGCCGCGATCTGCGCGCGCTTCGCCAGGATCGATGTCGCCGAGCTCAGGCGCCGGGCGGCGTTCGCGCAGGCCGAGCTGTTCAACCTCGGCATCACGTTCACGATCTACTCGGATCGCGACGCGATCGACCGGGTGCTGCCGTTCGACCTGATCCCGCGCATCCTGTCGGCGCGCGAGTGGGCGGTGATCGAGCGCGGGGTGGCGCAGCGCGTCGCCGCGATCAACCACTTCCTGTGGGACATCTACCACGACGGCAGGATCCTGGCCGACGGTGTGATCCCGCGCGACCTCGTGCTCGGCAATCCGAACTACCAGCGGGCGATGATCGGGCTCGACGTGCCGGCCGGCGTCTACGCCCATGTCGCCGGCACCGACATCGTGCGCGACGAGACCGGGCGCTTCGCGGTGCTGGAGGACAACGTGCGCACGCCGTCCGGCGTGTCCTACGTGATCGAGAACCGGCACATGATGCTGCGCGTGCTGCCCGATCTCGCGAGCGAGATCGACATCCGTCCGGTCGATGACTACGGCGCCCGGCTGCGGCATGCGTTGTTCGAGATCGCGCCGGACGGCGTGCTTGATCCCGGCATCGTGCTGCTGTCGCCGGGCATCTACAACGCCGCCTATTTCGAGCACGTGTTCCTCGCGCGCGAGATGGGCGTGCCGCTGGTGGAGGGACGCGACCTCGTCGTCGAGCGTGCGCGGGTGTTCATGCGCACGGTCGCCGGCCTGCAGCCGGTGCATGTGATCTACCGGCGTCTGAACGACGAGTTCCTCGATCCCGACGTGTTCCGCGCCGACAGCGTGCTCGGCGTGCGCGGCCTGATCGATGCCTGGCGGCGCGGCAACGTCGCCATCGCCAACGCGGTCGGCACCGGGGTCGCGGACGACAAGGCGATCTACGCCTACATGCCGCGGATCATCCGCTACTATCTCAGCGAGGACGCGGTGCTCGACAACGTGCCGACCCATATCTGTCGCGAGCCGGATGGGCTGGCCTACACGCTCGACCACCTCAGCGAGCTGGTGGTCAAGCCGGTCGGCGAGTCGGGCGGCTACGGCCTGATCATCGGCCCGCACGCGACCAGGGACGAATTGTCCGAGTTCCGCGCCAAGCTGGTCGCCGACCCCGCCAACTACATCAGCCAGCCGATGATCAACCTCTCGGTGGCACCGACCCTGTTCGAGGACGGGATTTCCGCCTGTCACGTCGATCTCAGGCCGTTCGCGATCACCGGCAAGTCGACCTGGGTGCTGCCCGGCGCGCTGTCGCGGGTCGCGCTCAAGCGCGGCTCGCTGGTGGTGAACTCGTCGCAGGGCGGCGGCTCGAAGGACACCTGGGTGCTGGCCGAGCGGCCGACCGGAGAGGGCACGCCCCGATGAGCGCCCAGGGGGGCGGCCAGGAGAGCGGCCCGCGCACCCAGCACCTGCTGTCGCGCTACGCGCAGAGCATCATGTGGCTGGCGCGCTACATGGAGCGGATCGAGAACCTGGCGCGCATCCTCGACGTCACCGAGACCTTCATGCGTACCGGCGGCGGCGAGCATGGCTGGCGCTCGATCGTGCAGATCAACGCCGACGACGAACGGTTCGATGCGCGGCACGCGCGCGCCGATCCCGAAACCGTCGCCGCGTTCTACGTGCTTGACCGCGACAACCCTAGCTCGATCGTGAGCATGATTACCGC
>CAXTPV010000070.1:8469-9799 GCA_964246135.1 uncultured Acetobacteraceae bacterium
TTTCTACGTGTTTCCCCGCTAAACCCCTCGCTCTTTGTTGAGATTTTTACCCGCCGGGGGGTATACCGCGCGCACGCTGCGGCCGCTGATCTCGACCGAGATGTGGACGCATGTAAACGTGTTCTACAACCGGGCGCGCGCGCTCGAAGCCGACGATATCGGGCGCACCCGCGTCGCCGCGCTGTGCGCGTTGCTGCGCACCCTTTGCCAGACCCATACCGGGATCACCGAGGGCACCTTCTACCGTGACCAGGGCTGGTGCTTCTATGAGCTCGGCCGCTACATGGAGCGTGCCGACCAGATCACCCGGCTGGTCGACATCAAGTATCACACGCTGCTGCCGCCGGACGCGCCGGTGGGCTCGCCGTTCGATGTCAGCCAGTGGAACATCCTGCTGCGCGCCGCCGGCGGCTATCACGCCTATCGGCGCAACATGCCGGCCGCGATGTCGCCGGCCTCGGTCGCGGGGTTCCTGCTGCTGAGCCGCGGCTTCCCGCGCTCGCTCACGATGTGCATCGGCCAGATGTCATGGCAGATGTCGCAGCTTCGCAGCGTCCATGGGCTGCGGGCGAGTGCGACCGGGCTCGAGCGGCTCGACGAGCTTGACGCGGCGCTGCGCGACCAGCCGATCGAGCTGATCCTGATCCGCGGACTGCACGAGTTCCTGGACTGGACGCAGGGCGAGCTCGGGCGGCTGCAGGCCGACATCGCGGGCGCGTTCTGGTGAACCCGAGGGGTGGACGTCACCGCGCGCGCCACACCTCCGCCCCGCCCGCGTCGGCCGCGTCGGCGCCGAGCCCGCGATCCAACGCGATCAGGGCGAGCGCGATCGTCGCCTCGATGGTCGCGACCGCGTGCGCCGGCGCCCGCCCGCCATGCCACACATCGGCGAACAGCGCCTGATCCTCGGCTGCCGGGTCGGGGCGCGCCGCGGCCTCGATCCGGGCGGGGAGCAGCATCTCGGAGGCTCCATCGACGGCGTCGTGGATGTGGAGTGCCACCGGCCTTGCGCCCGAGCGCTCGGCCTCGCCGCCGCCGCCCTTGATCACCACCAGACGCTGGCGCCCAAGCCGTGACGCGACCGCGAGGTGAAGCGCGATGTAGGGCGGGTGGAACACGCCGTCGATCGAGCAGGCGGCATCGGCGGGATCGAGCAGGCGCCCCACCGTGTTCACCGGCGAGCGCAGGCCGAGCAGGTCGCGCAACCCGAGCAGGCGCGCGAGCGGCGGCGACAGTTGGGCGATCGGCAGGTAGGCGAAGCGGTGCGCGGCCAGGTCCGACGCGGCGCCGGCGATCGAGGTCGCGGGCGCGAGGCTGAGCGCGGCCAGGC
>CAXTPV010000071.1:0-9761 GCA_964246135.1 uncultured Acetobacteraceae bacterium
ATACGAGATTCTGACCTACCAGACAGGCGCGTCGACCGGTCCCTCTCCGCACGACATCGCATCCCCTGTCTACGCCTATGCCGAAACGGTCGTCCTCCTGACCAGCGTGCTTGCCTACGGCCTCGGCATGGTCTGCCTGAGGAATGGCCATAACCGGGCACTGGCGGTTTGGATCGGTGTGGCTTTCTTGATCGGCCTCGGCTTCATCGGCATGGAATGGCATGAACTCGCCCGGCTGGTCGCCAAGGGGGACACCCCGCAACGCAGCGGCTATCTGTCGATCTTCTTCACCCTGATCATCGTGCATGGGATCCACATCGCGTTCGGATTGCTGTGGATGATCGTGATGCTGGTGCAGCTGGCGCGGAAAGGCGTCACGCTGCTGGTGATGTACCGGTTGGCCAACCTGAAAATCTTCTGGCTCTACCAGGCGCTGATCTGGACGTTCGTCTACACCTTCGTCTACGTACGGGCCTGGATCTGATGGCCACCCGCGACCAGAAGCCGTGGGAACATCCCGAGATCGAGGAGTCCAGCCAGGCCCGCTACATCGCGGGTTACGTCGCCTCGCTCGCTTTGTTGGCGTTGTCCCTGGCCCTGGTGCTCACGCACGCGGTGTCCGGCGTCACGCTCCTGACGGTGGTGTCGGTGATCGCCTGGGTGACCGTCATGACCCAGCTCATCCTGCTGTTCCATCTGAACTTCTCCGAGACGCAACGCTGGAACTCGCTCACCCTGATGCTGAACGTGCCGTTGCTCATCCTGTCGGTCGGGTTGTCGGCATGGATGTTCAGCCAGCTCTACACCCACGTCATGTCGCCCAGCCTGATGCCGCATTAGCGGTATCCGCCCGACCTCGGACCGGCGACCGCGGACCAGCGACAGCGGCGCCTCTGTCGTGACGCTTCAGACCACCAGGCCGCCACCGTCGACAGGCAGGATCTGTCCCGTCGCATAGCTGTTCAGCATGAGATAGACGTAGGCCTTCGCGGCTTCCTCCAGCGATCCGCCGCGGGGTATTGGCAGCGGCTCGACGAACGACCGCAGCATCGCGTCGGGCATTGTCTGCTGCACGTGGTCGGTAAGGATGACGCCCGGACATACGGCGTTGACCCGCACCGGCGCGAGATCGATCGCCAAGCCCCTGGCCAGGTGCTCGACGGCTCCCCCGACGGCGGTCGCGATCGGCGCACCCTTCATCGGCCGATGCGCGAGCATGCCGCTCGTCAGCGTGATCGAACCATCCTTCGCGATCGTGCGGCAGCAGTGCTTGGCCGCCGCGAGCGCACCCCAGAACCGCACCGTCAGACCGTCGCGCGCCTGGGCAAGGTCGATCTCCGCGGTGGGCGCGAACATCGCTCCGCTCCAGTCGCCCGCCGTGATCGCCAGGTGATCGAAGGCGCCGAGCTCGTGGAAGAAACCGGCGATGCCGGCCTCGTCGCGCAGGTCGACGATCCGACCCGTCGAACCCGCCAGGCGTTTGCGCGCCGCGTCGACCGTCGCCGCGCGGCTCGAGGCGATGACGACCTCGGCACCCAGCTCGCGCGCGAGCTCGGCGACCGCAAAGCCGATGCCCGAACCTCCGCCGATGACCACCACGCGCTTGCCGTCGAGCGACATTGATGCGCCGGTCATGCTGCCCCTCCTGCAAGGCTACGATCGCGCTTCGCGTGCCGGCGTCGCGTCGTCGTCATTGGTAATAGCCGGGCTGATCGATGTCGGTGAGCAGGTCCGGCTCGGTCGGCGTCCAGCCGAGCAGCGAGCGGGTGCGCGCGCTCGATGCCGGCACGTCCAGGCCCGCGAAGTCGGCGAACCAGCCGAAATGCTCCCGGCCACGCGGCTCGACCGGCAGGCCGAGCTGGCGGCCGATCACCTCGGCGATGGCCTTGAACGCCACGCCTTCGTCGGCGACGCCATGATAGGCAGCCTCGGTCGCGCCCTGCTCCACCACCAGGCGATAGAGGCGTCCCGCGTCCAGCCGGTGCACGCCGGGCCAGCGGTTCAGGCCGTCGCCGAGATAGGCCGACACGCCCTTCTCGCGCGCCAGACCGATCAGGATCGGGATGAAGCCGTGATCGCCGAGGCCATGCACCGATGGCGAGAGCCGGACGGTCGTGGCGCGCACGCCGCGCTCGGCCATCGCACGTGCGGCCGCCTCCGACTTGCGGGGATAGGACGGGTCGGACGATGGCACATCCGCCTCGGTCGCGACCCGCCCGGGCGCGAGCAGTGCCACGCCGGAGGTGACAATGAGCGGCTTGTCCGTTCCCTCAAGCACGCCGCCCATCGTCTCGATGGCGCGCCGGTCTTGCTCGGAGTTCTCGGCGAAGTTGGAGAAATCGTGGTTGAACGCGGTGTGGATCACCGCGTCGGCGGCCGACGCGGCACCGCGCAAGATCTCGAGATCGTCGAGCGTGCCACGGAGAACCGTGGCGCCGGTCGCGCCGAGCGCGGCCGTCTTGCCCTCGGAACGGGCGAGGCCCGTCACCTGATGGCCAGCCTCGACCAGTTCCTTGACCACGATGGAGCCGACCCATCCGGTGGCGCCGGTGACGAAAACCCGCATGTGCTGTTTCTCCAGATGTCCTGCCTGACTGTTGTTGGCACATTTTCCATGCCATTAAAGAGGGAAGGTTATCCCGGTATAAACGCTAACAGGGTGTGCAGTGATGCCCAACAGCAGTTCGCTCGGCGCCTACCTCAAGAACCGGCGCACCAAGCTCGATCCGGCGTCGTTCGGCGTCTCCGGCGGAAGACGGCGAACCTCGGGATTGCGTCGCGAGGAGGTGGCGCAGCGCGCCAACATCAGCGCGACCTGGTACACTTGGCTGGAACAGGGCCGCGGCGGCAGCCCGTCTGGGGACGTGCTCGACCGGATCGCGCGCGCGCTGACGCTGACCGAGGTCGAGCGCGAACACCTCTTCCTGCTTGGTCTCGGCCGGTCGCCCGAGGTCCGGTATCGAGGCAGCGACGCGATCACGCCGCGACTGCAGCGCCTGCTCGATACGCTGACCTACAGCCCTGCGATCGTCAGGACGGCGACGTGGGACGTCGTCGCCTGGAATCGCGCGGCTGCGGCGGTGCTGACCGACTATGGCGCGCTGCCGCCAGGCCAGCGCAACATCCTTCGCATGATCTTCTGCGATCCCCGAGCCCGAGCCGTGCAATCCGAATGGGAAGCGGTGGCCCGGTTCGTCGTGGCCGCCTTCCGGATCGATGCCGCACGCGCCGGCGCCGATGCCGAGGTCGCGCCGCTGGTCGACGAACTCTGCCAGGCGAGCCCCGAGTTCGCGTCGATGTGGCGCGACAACGACGTGCAGACGCATGGCGACGGGTTAAAGCGCCTGCGACATCCCCAGATCGGACTGATCGCGCTGGAATACTCCGCCTTCGCCGTCGACGCCCGACCTGATCTCAGCCTAATCGTCTACAATCCGGCGACTTCGGCCGACCAGAAGCTCATCGAGTGTCTGGTGCAAGGAACGCCAGCCGTCGCCGCGGCGTAAATCCGCGCATCCTCCACTCTCGACGCTGGATGGTTTCCCGGCCGGCCGTCGCAGCGTCTCCCCAAGTCGTATCGCGGCGGCGAGCCTAGCCCGCGCGGGCCAGGCCCGCCTTGCGGGACAGGCCGAGGCTGCGGGCATACTCGTGCGGCACGACGTGCCAGAAATGCCCGATCAATCGCTCCCAGTCGTGCAGGATCATCGCGGCGTAGCGGCTGCCGGTCTCGTTGGCGTGCGCTTCGACCAAACCCCGCAACTCGCCCTCCCAGTGGGCATCGACGCGGCTCCAGGTCAGGCTGTCCGGGTTGATGCGGCGCTCGAACCTGCCGTCCGGATCGTAGACGAACGCCATGCCACCGGTGAAGCCGGCGCCGAAATTGTCACCGACCTCGCCGAGGATGACCACCGTGCCGCCGGTCATGTACTCGCAGGCGTTGGAGCCGCAGCCCTCGATGACCGCGACCGCGCCCGAGTTCCGCACCGCGAAGCGCTCGCCGGCCTGCCCCGCGGCGTAGAGCTCGCCGCTGGTCGCGCCGTAGAGCACGGTGTTGCCGATGATCGCGTTCTCATGGCTCTTCAGCAGCGAGGACGGCGCCGGCCGCACCACGATGGTGGCGCCCGACAGCCCCTTGCCGACATAGTCGTTGGCGTCTCCCAGCACTTCGAGCTTCAGGCCGCGCACCGCGAACGCGCCGAGCGACTGCCCGACCGAGCCGCGCAACCGCACCGTCACGTGGCCGCGCTGCAACGCGGCCTCCTTGCGATGACGCACGATGTGGCTCGAGAACCTGGTGCCGATGGCGCGGTGGGTGTTCTGCACGTTGTAATGCAGCTGCATCTTCTCGCCATGCTCGAAGAACGGCCGCGCGTCCTCGATCATCCGCGCATCGAGGGTGTCGGGCACCTCGTTGCGGCCTTTGCGGGTGCAGTAGCGCGCGTACGGACCCGGATCGGCCTGAGCCAGGATCGGGTTCAGATCGAGATCATCGAGGTAGTCCGCGCCGCGGCTGATCTGGCGCAGCAGGTCGGTGCGGCCGATCACCTCGTCGAGCCGCCTGACGCCGAGCGTCGCCAGGATGTTGCGCACGTCCTCGGCCACGAACGAGAACAGGTTGATGACCTTTTCCGGCGTGCCTTCGAACTTGGCCCGCAGCGTCTCGTCCTGGCTGCAGACTCCGACCGGGCAGGTGTTGGAGTGGCACTGGCGCACCATGATGCAGCCCATCGCGACCAGCGACGCGGTGCCGATGCCGAACTCCTCGGCGCCGAGCATCGCGGCGACCACGACGTCGCGGCCGGTCTTGATGCCGCCATCGGTCCGCAGCTTCACGCGGTGGCGGAGCCGGTTGAGCATCAGCACCTGGTGTGCCTCGGCCAGCCCCATCTCCCAGGGCAGGCCGGCGTATTTGATCGAGGTCTGCGGACTGGCGCCGGTGCCGCCCGAATGGCCGGAGATCAGGATGGTGTCGGCGCGCGCCTTGGCGACGCCGGCGGCGATGGTGCCGATGCCGGAGCGCGCGACCAGCTTCACGCAGACAGTGGCCACCGGGTTGATCTGCTTGAGGTCGTAGATGAGCTGCGCCAGATCCTCGATCGAGTAGATGTCGTGATGCGGCGGCGGGCTGATCAGGGTGACGCCCTCGGTCGCGTGCCGAAGCTTGGCGATCAGGCCGGTGACCTTAAAGCCCGGCAACTGGCCGCCCTCGCCGGGCTTGGCGCCTTGCGCCATCTTGATCTCGATCTCGCGGCAATTGTTCAGATACTCGGCGGTGACGCCGAACCGGCCGGACGCGATCTGCTTGATCGCCGACGACGCGTTGTCGCCGTTGCCGCGCGGCTTCGAGCGCTCCGCATCCTCGCCGCCTTCGCCAGAATCCGACCGCGCGCCGATCCGGTTCATCGCGATCGCCAGCGTCTCGTGCGCCTCCGGGCCGAGCGCGCCGAGCGAGATGCCTGGCGCGATCAGCCGCTTCCTGATCTCGGTCACGGATTCCACGTCCTCGACCGGGATCGCGGTGCGGCCCTCGCGGAAGTCGAGCAGGTCGCGCAACGCCACCGGCGGCTGACGCCGCACGGCTTCGGCATAGCGGCGATAGGTCGAGAAGCTGTCGGTCGCGACCGCGGTCTGCAAGGTGTGGATCAGGCCGCCATCGAACGCATGCACTTCGCCCTTGCGGCGAAGCTTGTAGAACCCGCCGACCGGCAGCGTCACGGCATCGTCGTCCCAGGCGCGGCCGTGGAACGCGAGCACGTTGCGCGCCAGCCCCGGCAGGCCGATGCCGGAAATCCGGCTGACCATGCCCGGGAAGAACTCCGCGACCAGCGCGCGCGACAACCCGATCGCCTCGAAATTAAAGCCGCCGCGATAGGACGCGATCACCGAGATGCCCATCTTGGACATCACCTTCAGCAATCCCTTGTCGAGCGCGCGTCGGTAGCGGCCAACGGCGTCGCGCAACGACATCTCGCCGAACAGGCCGCGACGATGGCGGTCGGCGATCGTTTCCTGCGCGAGGTAGGCGTTGACGGTGGTGGCGCCGACGCCGATCAGCACCGCATGCGCGTGCACGTCGAGGCACTCGGCGGCGCGCACGTTGAGCGATACGAAGGTGCGGAGTGATTGCCGCACCAGGTGGGTGTGCACCGCGGCTGTCGCGAGGATCATCGGGATCAGCGCCCGCGCGCGGGACTGCGCCTCGTCGGTCAGCACCAGGTGCGACGCGCCGGAGCGCACGTGGTCCTCGGCCTCGCGCCGGATGCGGTCGATCGCGTTGCGTAGGCCGGGCGTACCCTCATCGGCCGCAAACGTGCAGTCGATCGCGGCGGCGTCGGCGCCGAGCACCTCGCGGAGTGCCGCGAACTCGTCGTTCGACAGCACCGGGCTGTCGAGTTGCAGCATGTCGCACTGGCTCGCATCCTCGTCGAGCACGTTGCCGAGGTTGCCGAGCCTGGTCTTGATGCTCATCACCTGCCCTTCGCGCAGGCTGTCGATCGGCGGGTTGGTGACCTGGCTGAACGCCTGCCGGAAGTAGTGGTGTAGGCCGCGATAGCGATCGCCGAGCACCGCCAGCGGCGTGTCGTCGCCCATCGAGCCGATCGCTTCGGATCCATCCGCCACCATCGGGTGCAGGATCATCTCAAGCTCTTCGAGGCTCGCGCCGACCGCGAGCTGGCGCCGGCGCAGCGCCTCGCCGGTGATCGTCGCCCGCTCGGCGGTGTCGTTGCGAACCAGATGGTCGATCTGGCGGGTGCGCGCGATCCAGCTCACGTAGTCGTGGCGAGACGCCAGCAGGTCTTTTAGCGATGTCGCGTCATAGAAGCGCCCCTCGTCGAGGTCGACCGCGATCGTCTGCCCCGGCCCCAGCCTGCCGCGCGCGACCACGTCCGCGTCGGCGACCTTCACCATGCCGGTCTCGGAGCCGACGATCAGCATGCCGCCGGTGGTGATGGTGTAGCGGAGCGGCCGCAAGCCGTTGCGGTCGAGCCCCGCGATCGCCCAGCGGCCGTCGGTGGCGGCGAGTGCGGCCGGGCCGTCCCACGGCTCCATCACCGCGTTGCAGTAGAGCGCCATCGCGGCATGCCCGGTCGAGACCGCCAGCTCCTGGTTGACGCTGGCCGGCACCATCAGCGCCTTGGTCATCGCGGCGTCGCGGCCGCCGCGCACCAGCAACTCGAACACGTTGTCGAACGAGGCGGTATCGGAGCCGCCCGCCTGCACGATCGGCTTCAGATCCGCCATGTAGGGGTCGAGCGAGGGTGCTGCTAGCCTGGTCTCGTGGCTGCGCATCCAGTTGATGTTGCCAGAGATCGTGTTGATCTCGCCGTTATGCGCGACCATCCGGAACGGCTGCGCCAGCTTCCAGGTCGGAAACGTGTTGGTCGAGTAGCGCTGATGATAGATCGCAAAGCGCGACACGAAGCGTGGATCGGCGATGTCGGGATAGAACTCCGCCAGGTGCTCGGCGAGGAACATGCCCTTGTAGATGATCGAGCGGCAGGACAGCGAGCAGATGTAGAACTCGCCGATCTGCGCCTTGATCACCGCGCGCTCGATCCGCCGGCGGATGACGTAGAGGTCGCGCTCGAACGCGTCGTCGGGCGTGCCGAGCGCGTTGCGGATGATGATCTGCTCGATCTCGGGCCGGGTTGCGTTGGCCTTTTCGCCGATCACCGCGGTGTCGATCGGCACCTGCCGCCAGCCATAGATGGTGTAGCCGAACGCCAGGATCTCGGTCTCGACGATCTGCCGGCAGCGCTCCTGCGCGGTGTAGTCGGTCTTCGGCAGGAACACCTGCCCCACCGCGACGCGGCCGGCTTCCAGCGTGTCGCCGAAGCGCGCGATCTCGTCGGCGAAGAAGTCGCGCGGGATTTCAACGTGGATGCCGGCGCCGTCACCGGTCTTGCCGTCGGCATCGACCGCGCCGCGATGCCAGATCGCCTTGAGCGCGGCGATGCCGGCCTCGACGACCTCGCGCCGCGCGGTTCCGTCAAGCGAGGCGACCAGCCCGACGCCGCAGGCATCATGCTCGTCGGCGGCATCGTAAAGGCCGGCGATCGCCTTGGCGTTCGCGTTCCACGAGGCGACGAAATCCGCGGCATCCTCGGTCATGATCGCGGTCCTTCCTGGCGCCCGGGTCACGCGGCCTGCCGGGCCGGCGTGCGCTCGCGTAAAAGCCAATCATGGATCTGAACCGCGGCATCGCGGCCGTCGCGTATCGCCCACACCACCAGCGACGCGCCGCGCACGATGTCGCCGGCGGCGAACACGCCGGGCAGGCTGGTCATGAAGCTCAGATGATCGACCCGCAGCGTGCCCCAACGGCTGACCGCCAGCGCATCCTCGCCCCACAACGCCGGCAGCGGCTCGGGATCGAAGCCGAGGGCCTTGATCACCAGGTCGGCGTCGAGCGTGAACTCGCTGCCATCCACGCGCTCCACCGCCTGCCGGCCGGAGGTGTCGGGCAGGCCGAGGCGCATGCGGCAGGCACGGACGCCGCTGACGGCGCCGTCGCCCAGGAACGCCTCGGGGGCGGCAAGCCAGACGAACTCGACGCCCTCCTCCTCGGCGTTCCTCACCTCGCGCGCCGAGCCCGGCATGTTCAGCTTGTCGCGCCGATAGAGGCACTTCACCGAAGCCGCGCCCTGCCTGACCGCGGTGCGGACGCAGTCCATCGCGGTGTCGCCGCCGCCGATCACCACGACGCGCCGGCCGCTCGCGTTCAGCGATCCATCATCAAAGGCGGGCACGGCGTCGCCAAGCCCGATCCGGTTCGACGCGGTGAGGTAGTCGAGTGCTGCCACGATGCCGCCGAGGCCGGCGCCCGGCCCTCCGATGTCACGCGCCTGGTAGACGCCGGTCGCGATCAGCAGCGCGTCATGCCGCGCACGCAGTTCGGCGAACCCGATCGTCGCCTCGTCGCTGACGGACCCGATGCCGCGTCCGACGTGGAACCGGATGCCCGCCTGCTCCAGCAGCGCATGCCGGCGGAGCACGATCTCCTTTTCCAGCTTGAACCCCGGTATCCCGTAGATCATCAGCCCGCCGACCCGGTCGTGGCGGTCATAGACATGCACCTGATGCCCGCGCCGGCGAAGCTGTTCGGCGCAGGCAAGCCCGCCGGGGCCCGCGCCGATGATGCCGATCGAGGTCTCGCGCTCGACCGACGGGCGCGCCGGCTTGACCCAGCCCTGGGTCCAGGCGTGATCGGTGACGAACCGCTCGACCGCGCCGATGGTGACGGCATCAAAGCCGCGCTCGATCACGCAGTTGCCCTCGCAGAGTCGGTCCTGCGGGCAGATGCGGCCGCAGATCTCGGGGAAGTTGTTGGTCGCCGACGAAACCTCGTAGGCCTCCTCCAGCCTGCCCTCGGCGGTGAGCTTCAGCCAGTCCGGGATGTTGTTCGACAGCGGGCAGTGGATCAAGCAGAACGGCACCCCGCACTGGCTGCAACGGCTTGACTGCTCGGCCGCCTGTCGCAGCAGGAAATCGTCGTAGATCTCGCCGAAATCATGCCGGCGCGCCTCGGCGGCGCGCTTGTCGGGCTGCTGCTGCGGCACAGACACGAAGCGCAGCATGTTCTCGGCCATCGGCCATGTTCCACGATGAGGTAAGGGTGCCATCCGCTATGTGCAGATTTCTGGATCGCGAAAAAGACAGTAATGCTGGCCTGTCTCTGAAATCCCTGACGGCGCAGGGGGCATTGCCAACCCGGCTCAGGCCGGCACCCGCCTGCGGCCGCCGCCGGCACGGTAGCGCGC
>CAXTPV010000072.1:0-3452 GCA_964246135.1 uncultured Acetobacteraceae bacterium
GCGAAGTGGTTCCACTGGCCGAACATCGGGCCGACACCGCCCATCTGGAACATCAGCCATTGCAGGCAGGCATAGCGTTCGGCCGGCGCGCGGGGGATCAGCCGTCCCGCCTTTTCGGCGAGGTAGATCAGGATGGCGCCGCTCTCGAACAAGGCCAACCGCCCGCCTGGCCCCTCGTCGTCGACGATCGCCGGGATGCGGTGGTTCGGGTTGATCCGCAGGAACTCTGGCCGGAACTGCTCGCCGGCGCCGATGTTCACCGCCACCACCCGGTAGGGCAGGCCGAGTTCTTCCAGCGCGATGTGCACCTTCTGGCCATTCGGAGTCGACCAGGACCACAGCTCGATCATCGGAAGCTCCCGCGACAGGGGTGAGGAGCGGAGAGGACGACGATCAGCCGCTGCCCGCAAGCCCGGGAACGTGCACGCGGTGCGTGGGCATCGTCGCCTGCAACAGCGGTGAGGCGACCTCCCACACCGCGATCAGCGCCAGCGGCAACAAGAACCACACCAGGCGCACACGCCTGCCGTGCTGGCGCGGTGCGGCGATGTCATCAAGCCTGGACATGGGTTCTCCCTCGCCTTGACGTTGACTACCACCGTGAACGGGCATCGACCAGTTCCGGTTGCCGTTCGTTCATGACCTCGCCAAGCCTCGCCGCTTGCCGTGGAGGCTGCGGCGGGCCACGGTCCGGCCCGATGACCGACCACGAGCCCGGCGAGATCGAGCGCGCCATCCTCGATCTCGCGCACGCGCGCGCCCCCGGCGGCTCGATCTGTCCAAGCGAGGCGGCACGCCGGCTCGACCAGGGCGAGAATTGGCGTCGGCTGCTCGGACCGGTCAGGCTGGCGGCGTCACGTCTCGCGCGTGACGGCAGGATCGAGATCCTGCGCAAGGGCCAGCCGATCGACCCGGACGCCGTGCGCGGCGTGATCCGGTTGCGCGCGCCACGGCCCTGACCGGCCACACAAGGAGCACGAGTGACGATGCGCAAGCTGCGCCGGTTTTTCGCCGACCTGTTCTTTCTGATGAAGCCGTATTTCGTGTCCGAGGAACGGAGATCGGCCTGGGCGCTGCTGGTCCTGCTGATCGCGCTCAACCTGGCGCAGGTCGGTATGGGCTTGGCCATCACGTTTTCGCGGAACATCTATTACACTGCTCTTCAGCAGAAGGATGCCGCAGGCTTTTTTCGCGGGCTGTTCTGGTTCACGCCGCGCGCGCACGGCTTACCGATGCCCGGTTTCTTCATGTTCGCAGTTGTGCTGATCGGCTGTGGCGTCCTGTCGACCTACGTCCAACAATGGCTGCAAATCCGATGGCAGCGCTGGATGACGTCGCGCTTTGTCGCTGATTGGCTCAGTGGCCACGCGCATTTTCGAATGATGATTGCCGGCGATACACAAGGCGCCGGAACGGACAATCCAGACCAGCGTATTCAGGAGGATGTACAGTCTGTCACCGACAATTCGCTGACGTTTGCCACGGCAATCATATCGAACATCGTGACGGTGTTAAGCTATGGCGGCTTGCTCTGGGCGCTGTCAGGGCCTCTGGTCTTGCTCGGGCTCCAAATACACGGCTATCTCCTTTGGGCGGCCATTCTGTACTCCTTTGTAGTCACCTATCTGACCCATCTTACCGGGCGCCGTCTGATCTCGCTTAGCTTCCTGCAGCAACGATTTCAGGGCAACTTTCGCTTCTCACTCGTACAGGTGCGCGACAATGCGGAAGCTGTTGCGCTTTACGGGGGCGAAGGCGAGGAACAGCGCGGGCTGAACTCTCGGTTTCGGGACGTGTATCTGAACTTCATCAGGATCATAAACCGCAGTGCCTGGCTGTCGCTTCTAACTGGTAGCTTTGGGACCCTCTCGGAAAACTTTCCTCTCGTAATCGCCTCGCCTCGCTATTTTGCCAGCCGAATAACCTTCGGCACCTTGATGCAAATCAGCCAAGTGTTCAGTGACTTTCAAGGCGCGCTCCTGTGGTTTATGAACTCCTATGCCGGCTTGGCTAATTACGCGGCGCAACTCGAACGTCTTGCAACGTTCCAGCGATCGCTCGACGAGGCACGCGCCTTCCAGCCAGCGCTGCGGCGATCATCATCGGCAGTTGAAACAGTGCAGGCAAAAGCTTTCACTTTGGCACTCCCAGGTGGCAGCGAGTTGCTCGAGCCGAGTGACTTTACCCTCCAAGCCGGCCGGTCGACCGCGATCGTCGGTCCGTCCGGTAGCGGCAAGTCGACACTGTTCCGGGCACTCGCCGGGATCTGGCCGTTCGCGTCGGGTACGTTGGCGGGACCACCGCTCGGCAGCCTGTTCCTGCCGCAGCGGCCCTACCTGCCGGAAGGGACGTTGCGCCGGGTGCTGTGCTATCCAATGCATCCAGACGAGGTGCCGGCGGGCAGGCTTGCCGACGCGCTGACGTTGACCGGGCTTACGCCGCTCGCGCACGACCTGGACCTCGAAGCACCCTGGAGCCAGCGGCTGTCACCCGGCGAGCAGCAGCGTGTGGCGCTCGCACGCGCGCTGCTGCTGCGGCCATCATGGCTGTTCCTCGACGAGGCGACCTCGTCGCTCGACGCCGAGGCGGAGGGAGCGCTCTACGCCATGCTGCGTCGCGAACTTCCCGAAACCACCTTGGTCTCGATCACCCATCGCGACGAAGTCGCGCGCCTGCACGAGCGAGTGCTGCGGCTCGCACCGGCGCCGGGGGGCGGATCGCTGCTGGTCGCAGCTTAGGCCCCGCCGCGACCGGTCAGGCGCGGCCGAGAAAGATGGTCGAGGCCGACGCCGCCAGCATGCCGAGCCGCGGCGTCACCAGCATGTCGTTGCCGTGGCGGTACTCGGCCAGCGCGATGCAGGTCGAGGTCGCGGCCAGCAGCGAGCCGCCGAGCTTGGAGAGGCCGGGCGTCAGCAGCATGGCGGCGCCGCCAAGCTCGGCCGCGCCGATGATCCGCATGTCCTCGGCCTTCCAGCCCCACGAGGCGAACAGCGCCCGCTGCGGCTCCAGCGCGAACAGCTTGGAGATGCCGGCGGCGGCGAAGCCGAGGCCGACCACCGTCTTCCAGAGTCCCGGCCGCTTGCCGCCTGATCCTGATTTGCCCATCACGCTCTCCTTGTCCGGCCGCGAGACAGCGTCAACGCCCGGTTCGCATGGCGGGTTCTTTCGCCGGGCTCACGCCTTCTCGCGTATTCGTGCGCGCCAGTCATCCAGCACGTCGGCCAGCGTCTGGCGCCAGGGGATGGCGGGCCTCCAGCCGAGCAGTGACCGGGCGCGCGACGGATCGCCGACCGCGCGTGCGATGTCGGTCGGGCGCAGCCGGGACCGGTCGACCTCGATCGTCGCCTCGACACCGGCGATCTCCAGCAGCTCGTCGAGGATCGCGCCGATCCGGCGCGGCGTGCCGGACGCGACGTTGAGCACGCTGCCCGACGGCGGCTCGTCGGGCAGCG
>CAXTPV010000072.1:3462-9599 GCA_964246135.1 uncultured Acetobacteraceae bacterium
CACCACGGGCCGCACGTCGAGGAAGTCGGGGTCGGGGGCGTGGGCGCCCACCGAAAGGCGGGGCGGCTGACGGCCGGCTTCGATCAGCGCCACCTGTCGCGCGAACGCGCTGACCGCGAAGCTGTCACGCTGCCCCGGCCCGGTGTGGTTGAACGCGCGCAGCCGCATCACGCGCAAGCCTTCCTCGGCCATCGCGCCGAGTGCGAGGTCGGCCGCGGCCTTGGTCGCGCCGTAGGTGTTGAGCGGCGCAAGTGGTGCATGCTCGTCGAGCGGGTGGCCGGCGCGGAACGAGCCGCCGTAGGCGTCGGCGCTGGAGATGAACAGCAGCCGACACTCGGGCGCGTCGCGCCTCAGCGCACGCGCCAGGTTGAGCGTGCCGCCGAGGTTTACCCGCCAGGCACGATCCGGATCGTCGCGGGCGTCGCCGATCGCGGCGATGGCGGCGAGATGGATGCAGCGATCGGGCCGGGCCGATGCGACCGCGGCCGCGACCGCCTCGGGCAAGGTGACGTCGAACGGCTGGTCGTGCAGCACCGCGTCGGGAAGACGCGCGCGCAGCGCACGGCGAAGATGGCCACCGACGAAGCCCGTCGCACCCGTGAGCAGGATCGACGGGCCGGCCACGATCGGCTGGTTCAGCCGGTGACCAGCCGGGCGCGGTGCCGCGCGAGGTCGGCATCCACCATCTCGGCGGCGAGCTGCTCGAGCGACGTGGTGGCGGTCCAGTCGAGATGCTCGCGCGCCTTGCCGGCATCGCCTTGCAGCACGTCGACCTCGGCCGGACGGATCAGCGCGTTGCTGGTCCGCACGTGCTGCTCGTGATCGAGGCCCGCATGGGAGAACGCGATGCGGCAGAACTCGCGTATGCTGGTGGTGCGGCCGGTCGCGATCACGTAGTCGTCGGCGACATCGCGCTGCAGCATCAGCCACATCGCGCGGACGTAATCGCGCGCATGGCCCCAGTCGCGGGTCGCGTTGAGGTTGCCCAGCGTCAGCGTGTCGGCGAGGCCGAGCTTGATCCGCGCCACGCCGTCGGTGATCTTGCGGGTCACGAACTCGATCCCGCGCAACGGGCTTTCGTGGTTGAACAAGATGCCCGACGAGGCATGCAGGCCGAAGCTCTCGCGGTAGTTCACCGTCATCCAGTGGGCGTAGAGCTTGGCCGCCGCATACGGGCTGCGCGGATAGAACGGGGTGCGCTCGTTCTGCACCTTTTCCTGGATCAGCCCGAACATCTCGGACGACGACGCCTGGTAGAAGCGCGACGCCGGCCGGATGATGCGGATGGCTTCGAGCAGGTTGGCGGCACCAAGCCCGGTGACGTTGCCGGTCAGCAGCGGCTGCTGCCAGGACGCCGCGACGAAGCTCTGGGCGGCGAGGTTGTAGACCTCGTCGGGCTGGGTTTGCTCGACCACGCGGATCAGGCTCGAAAGATCGGTGAGGTTGCCGTCGATCAGGTTGACGCGATCGAGCACGCCGAGCCAGCGCAGCCGCTCGCCGATCACGTCCGACGAGGCCGAGCGTCGCATCAGGCCGTGGACGGTGTAGCCTTGCCCCAGCAGGAGCTCCGCGAGATAGGCTCCATCCTGGCCGGTGATGCCGGTGATCAGCGCTGAGGGCATGGGTCCCGATCCGCCGAGAAGGGTGAGTGGGATGGTAGCGGCGGACGGATTTGAACCGCCGACCAAGAGATTATGATTCTCCTGCTCTACCGCTGAGCTACGCCGCCATCCGGGGGGAGCGGCCTCCGGTTAGCGACGCGCACACCCCATGTCAAATTGAGCATCCGGGAGCCATCGAGCCGTTGTCGATCAAGCAGCACTACCTCGGATTGCTGATCCGGGCCCGGCTCGGGCTGGACTGGGCGCCGCCGGCGCTCGCCTCGCTGCTGGTGCTGGCGCTGGCCGCGCTGATCGCGCTCGCGCTGCACCGGATCGGAACCAACCTGCTGCTGCGCCTGCCCGGCACGCGTGGCGCGTTCCTGCGCTCGCTGGTCAAGCAGGTGCGACGGCCGAGCCGCATCTTCCTGGTGCTGGCCGCGGTGACGACGGCGCTGCCGGTCTCTGGCCTGCCGGACGACACCGAGCTGGTCGCGCGACAGGTGATGGTGGTTTGCCTGATCCTGGTCGCCGGCTACTCGGCGTCGCTCGCCGCCGGCATCCTGTCGACGACCTATCTCAGCCACGTTTCGCTGGAGGCGGAGGACAACCTGGTCGCGCGCAAGCACACGACGCAGGTGCGCATCCTCAAGCGTGCGCTCGACGTGCTGATCCTGCTGGTCACGGTGTCGGCGGCGCTGATGACCTTCGAGCCGGTCCGGCAATATGGGCTGAGCCTGTTCGCGTCGGCCGGCGCCGCCTCGCTGGTGGTGGGGCTGGCCGCGCGGCCGCTGCTCACCAACCTGATCGCCGGCGTGCAGATCGCGATCACCCAGCCGATCCGGCTGGAGGACGCGGTGATCGTCGAGGGCGAGTGGGGCTGGATCGAGGAGATCACCTCGACCTACGTCGTGGTCAGGCTCTGGGACTGGCGTCGCATGGTGCTGCCGATCGCCTATTTTCTCGAACATCCGTTCCAGAACTGGACCCACTCCTCGGCGTCGCTGATCGGGACCGTGTTCCTCCATGTCGATTACCGCGCCGACGTGTCACGCCTGCGTGACAGATTAAAGGCGGTCGCGGCGGAAAGCCCGATCTGGGACGGCAAGATCGTCAACATGCAGGTGAGCGACGCGACGGAGACGACGATGCAGCTGCGCATGCTGGTGTCGGCACGCAACGCGCCACAATGCTGGGATTTGCGCTGCGAAATTCGCGAGAAGATGATCGCGTTCCTGCGCGCCGAGATGCCGGAGATGCTGCCGCGCACCAGGATCGAGTGGCGCGAGGATACGCGTCCGGGATCGGGCGGTTCGGTCCGGGCGACCGCTCAGCCTTCGGACGCGTCCTGGCCAGCCGGGTAGCGTTCGACGCTTTCCGCGTCGCCCGTGGTCGGCACCAGCGGATCGGGCTGATCGTCGTCTCCGACACCCTCCTCGCGGTCCGGCTGCCGCCGGCTGTACTGGCCGGGCGCATTGCCATTCTGGCCGCCTGCTCCTTCCCGGCCCTGTGACCGGTCGCCAGGAGCCTGGCCCTGTTGCGCCGCCTGCGCCATCGCGTTCAGGATGCGGAAATAGTGCTCGGCATGCTGGTAGTAGCTTTCCGCCATCACCCGATCGCCGGAGCTCGATGCGTCGCGGCCAAGCTGCAGGTATTTCTCGGAGAGCTGTTGCGCGGTGCCGCGGATCCTGAGGTCTGGTCCCGAACTGTCGAACACATGGTTCCGGTTCATCGGAATGTTGCCGCTGTGATGGCGGATGTTGACGACACCGCCGCCTCCTCCGCCGCCACCTGGGCGATGATTGCGACCGCGCATGCGCTTCATGTTCATTGGAATGTGCGTGACTCTCATGTTGATCGCGCGAGATCGTGGCCATCGGGTCCTGCGCTGCCATGGCATGGGCCGGACCGTGGTTCGGACAGGTCAGACCCGGCTTGCGACCTGATTCCAACGCGTGGCAGCAAGCCGCCAATCGCGATACAAACCGACCGTAGCCAAGCGCGAGCGGTGTGCCAACAGTTTTCTGCGGCGCCTCGCTACCGGGTAATCGTCGCGTCCATCAGCACCATCGCGCGCGGGACACCGGCAAGATCCGCGCGGACGGCAGCGACGCTCAGCGACGCCGCCTTGGCGAGTGCCGCGACCGCATCGGTCTGGCCGATGCCGAACTCGACGATGCCGATGCCGCCATCGGCAAGGCAGCGGCGGATCGCCGGCAGCACAAGCCGGTAGGCGTCGAGCCCGTCCGGGCCGCCGTCAAGCGCAAAGCGCGGCTCATGCGCGCGGACTTCTAGCATCAGCCCGGCGATCGCGCCGCTCTCGATGTAGGGCGGGTTCGCGAGGATGAGGTCGAACCCGGCCTCGGCGGACAGCGGATCGCCCCAGTCGGCGCACAGGAACGCGCTCCGATCGGCCATGCCCAAGCGTCGCGCGTTGCTCCGCGCCAGCCGGCACGCGGCCTCGCTGCGGTCGATGCCGACCCCGAAGGCGTGCGGCCGGTCGGCCAATGCGGCCAGGAGCAGCGCGCCGGTGCCGGTGCCGAGATCGAGGATGCGGTCCGCCACCGGCCCAGGCCAGGCCAGCGCCGCGTCGAGCAGCGTCTCGGTGTCGGCGCGCGGGATCAGCGTCACCGGCGAGACGTCGAGGTCCAGGGTCCAGAACGGCTGCCGGCCGAGCAGGAAGGCGAGCGGCTCGCGATCGCGCGCGCGCCGCGCGACCAGGGCCTCGAACCGGACGGGATCGATCTCGTCCGAGGTCGCGCGACGGAGCAGCGCGTCCGCTGACAGGCCGAGCGCGTGCGCGAGCAGGAGCCGCGCCTCGCGTCGCGCCTGCTCGATGCCGGCGGAGGCGAGGCGGGCGGCGGCCCCGGCGAGCAGCGATGCGATCGTCGCCGGTGCGTTCCGGCTTGCGCTCTCTTCCCGTGCCGCTCCGGACGACACACTCTCCGCCGGCATGACCCAATCACTCCCCACCATCCGCACCCGCGCGCGGCTGCTTGCCGCGTCGCTCCCTGCCCTGCTGCTCGCCTGCCAGGATGCGAGGGGCGCGGGTGCGACGGCGGATGCCGCGAGTTTCACCGTCACCGACGAGCTGGCGCCCCAGGAGGTGTCGGAGAACACCGAGATCTATCTCGATGGCAAGCTGATCGGCCAGATCCATCTCGATCGTGACCTGCGCTCGCGCCGGATCGCGGCCTCGGTGGCCGACGGCATGGGCCAGCACGCCTACGCGCTCTGCGGCGACATCACGGTGCGACGCGACGACGGCCGGGTCGAGACGCATGAGGTCAACAGTCAGGGCGTCATCTCGGACGTCGATGGCCGCGACTTCGAGGCGCTCGGCGCGTCGGACTTCACCTTCTTCTACCTGGCCGACCAGGCACCCGACCGAATTCCGACGCGTGCGTCGCGCTCGCGATCCGGGCTCTGCCACCCGCCGCTGTCCTGAGCCGAGTGCGCGAAGCATGCGCCCGAGTTGCGACATCGGCGCCCTCAATCAGGACCGGACGGTCGCCAAGCTGATCAAATCGCCCCTGACGCTGTGTTGATAGCCTGCGGTTTGGCGGTGATCCGACGGCATCCGCATCTCCGCGGCCACATCAATGATGATGTCACGCCGGCGTATCATAAATCCTCGCGTGTCCGATCCTGATCCGATCATTATTGCTATCGAGATACTGATCAAACTTGACCACGTGGAGTTCGGCCTGTAAAGAAGTCCCATACCTTGATCATTTCTGGTGCGCTCTGGATCATTCCGGCCGCGGCGTTTGCGCAGAACCCGGCTCGACCTGCGACGCAGCCGGGGTTCATGGAGGGGTTCAGCGGCGGCACCCCCTATGTCGGGCTCGCGGGTGGTTACAGCATCCTCCAGGATGTCGGGGTTAACCCGCAGGACGGCCCGCTCGGTCCGGGTCCGGCGAAGGAACGCTGGAGCAACGGCTTCATCGGCGCGGGCGCGGCGGGTTGGGCATTCACCAACGGCGTCCAGATCGACGTGCTCGGCGCCTATCAGTACAGCAACGTCAACAACCTTGTTCCGGTGCCGTCGCCCGGATCGCAGACCGGACACGAGGATAGCTACGGCGCCTTTCTCGAGGAACTCTATGCGTTTGACCTGCCAAAGTTCGGCATGCAGGTCTCGTTCCTCAAGCCGTATATCGGCATCGGCGAGGGTGCGCTGTGGACGCATGTCAACCTGCCGGAGACCCTGCAGAACGGAGACCTGCACCACATCGGCGGCACATCGGGCGCAAACTTCGCCTACGAAGGAATCGCCGGTTTCGCCATTCCGGTGCCGAGCGTTCCCGGACTTGCGTTCACGGTCGATTACCGCCTGGTCGGCATTCACAACGCCGGTGATCTGAACAGCGTTTTTTACAATCACGTCGCCAATGCGATTGTGAAGGGACCAATTGGCCTGCAGAAGGACAACTTTGTTCACAACGTAACCGTCGGCATCGCCTACGCGTTCAGCCCGCCGCCGCCGCCGCCGGCCCCCGCCCCGGTGGTCGCACCGGCCCCCGCGCCGGCCCGCAC
>CAXTPV010000073.1:0-9526 GCA_964246135.1 uncultured Acetobacteraceae bacterium
GGCGAGCCGGGCGCCCGCCACCGGATCACGCCACAGGAGCACCAGCGAGGCGAGCAGGCCGCCATGCAGCAGCAGGGCGCCGAGGCGGAGATGCGCCATCGTCCAGATCAGCCCGGGGCCGGCCCACATGGCGGCGCAGGCGACACCATAGGCCGCGAGCCAGGAGGCCGTGGCGGCACCGCCGAGGCGCCACGACACCCCGGCGGTGACGCCTGCGGCCATCAGCATCTTCAGCAACGCCATGCCGCGCAGCAATCGCGTGAGGTCAGGTCCGGCGCGGAGCACCGCGCGCGAGGCCGCCTCGTGACCGGTGAGGACGAAGCCGATGGCGAGCGCGGCGGCGCCGATCAGGAGGAACAATCCGCGGGTGACGCGCGGCGACCAAGACCGCGGGAGCCTGCTCGCGGCCGCGGTCGATGTGGCACGGGCGGTCAGCATGGTCATGTCGTTCCGGCCCTTCGATCCTGGGTGTTGCCTGATCATGGGCACGGCCGGCGGTTCCAGCAACGCGTGGGTCGGGCCGGCTTGCGTCGGTTTTGGTTTCGGTTTGACGATCCGTCGGGCGGCGCATTGATGGGGCTGTTACCTTGCCGGGCCAGCAACGCGTCCGTCCCGGCGACCGGCGCGTATGTTACGAGGACGACAAGTCGCGTATGCGGGGCGCCAGGCGCGGGCGCCCGCGTCTGCCCGACGGGACGACAAGGTGCTGACTTCGAGGATCGCGTGATGAACCTGCACAGTCCAGACGCCCCCGCGCCGGACCGGCTGACCCGTCACTCGCTGCGCCGGTGCCGGGTCCTCGTCGATCTCAGCCATGCCGCCGACGGCTATGTCGGCATCGCGCAGGACGCCCGCCTGGTGTTCGACATGCTTGGCAGCACCGAAGGTGTCGATGTGGCGGGTCTGTTGTGGCCGACCGGCCGCCATGACCTGCCGCGGATCAGGGATGACGGCCGGACCACGCCGGCAAGCGAGGCCGGCGTCCTGCACTGGATGGGCCGGAACTGGCACGACCGCAGCTATCCCTCGTTCCTCAAGTTGCCGATCGAGAGCTACGAGATGCTGCGCTCGGATCACGCGCTGCGGCCGGTGGCTTCGCCCACCAACGCGGTGTGGCGCACGCTGTTCGGCAAGACGCTGCTGCCGTCCCGGCGCGCTGACGTGCTGGCGCATGGCTTCTACGCGAGTGATCTCAGCGTCCGGCGGGTGATCGACCGCACCCTGCGCGCCCCGTTCCTGCCATCGAAACGACTCGCGGCCAACGGGTTCGACTTCGTGCTGTTCTGCATGCCGCGGCCGGTGCGGCTGCCGCAGGGCGTGCGCCAGCTGGTCCGGTTTCACGATGCGGTGCCGCTCACCGATGTCGACACGCAGGCGGACTGGCGCTCGGCCTACGCGCACCAGCAATTGACGCGCCGCTGCAGCCCGGATGCCGTGTTCGTCTGCAACTCGCCGCAAAGCCGTGACGACCTGATCGCGCTCGACCCGACGCGGGAGCGTCACGCGCGCGTGGTGCCCTGCGCATTGGCGCCGTTGCCGGACTTGCCAGGCGGCGTGCCGTTGCCGGCGATCGTCGGCGCCAGGCGCTCGGCCCGAACCCTGACCGCGTCGGCACGCGCGGTCCTGCCGCCGGTCGATCCCGACACGCGCTACGTGCTCAGCGTCGGCACGCTCGAGCCGCGCAAGAACCTGCCGGGGCTGATCCGGGCCTGGGAGCGCGTCATCAATCGGTCCGATCCGGATCTGCGGCTGGTGATCGTCGGCAACCAGGGCTGGCAGGATGAGCCGGTGATGCGGGCGATGGAGCCGCATCTGCTGACCGGACGGCTGATCCATCTCGAGAAGCTGCCGCAAGACGAGATGCTGGCGCTGGCCGCCGGCGCGGTCTGCTTCGCCTTTCCGTCCTTCAACGAGGGTTTCGGCTACCCACCGCTCGAGGCGCTGCAGGCCGGCACGCCATCGGTCGTGTCCGACATTCCGGTGTTCCGCTGGACCTTCGGTGAAGCCGCGCTTTACGTGGACCCCTACGACATCGAGAGCCTGGCGGTCGCGATCGAGCGTCTCGCGGTGCATCCCGGCCATCGCGATCTGCGACGCGAGCTCCTCCGTCACCGCGAGGCGGTGCTGGCGCGCTTTTCGGTGTCCCGAATACGCGATGAGTGGAGCGGCCTGCTCGACGAACTCGGAAGCGGCGCAGACGCGGTCAGGACCTGAGAGGCTGCCGCGTGCTGATGATGTGACGCGGTGGCCCACGTGTTCAGCCGGCCGCAAGCGCGAACGCTACCCTCCCATCGCGTCGGCGACGACGACCGCCGTTCCGCGGGCGCCCTCGTGCTGGCTGAGCATATCGCTGACCGCGGCCTCCGGCCTTGGCCTGCTGAACAGGTAGCCTTGCAACTCACCACAACCTTCGAGCGTCAGCGCGTCACGTTGCGCCTCGGTCTCGACCCCCTCGGCATTGACCGACATGCCGAGCGAGCGGCCGAGCCCGATCACGGCGCGGACGATGGCGAGGCAATCCGGCCGAATCGTCAAGCCACGCACGAACGACTGATCGATCTTGATCTTGTCGAATGGGAACCGTGCCAGGTAGCCGAGCGAGGAAAAGCCGGTGCCGAAATCGTCCATGGCGACCCGCACCCCCTGGGCCCGGATGTCGTGCAATGTCCGCAAGACGTGCTCGTCGTCCTGCAGCAAGACGGACTCCGTGATCTCGACCTCCAGCCGGCGAGGTGCCAGGCCCGAGGCGGCGAGCGCCGCGGCGATGTCGGCAGCCAGCCTGCGGCCGCGGAACTGTGCCCCTGACAGGTTGACCGCGACCTTCAGATCGCCGGGCCAGCTGGCAGCCGTTGCGGTCGCATGTTGGAGAACCCAGTCGCCGATCAGACCGATCAGGCCGGCCTCCTCGGCAATCGGGATGAACTCCGCCGGACCGACCAATCCGCGCTCCGGATGGCGCCAGCGCAGCAGCGCCTCGAAGCCGGAGATGCCGCCGCCGGCCGAGACCAGTGGCTGGTAGAACAGTTCCAGCTCGGATTGCGCAAGCGCGGTGCGCAAGTCCTTTTCGAGTGACCGGCGCGCCTGCATGTGGGCGTCCATGCCCGCCTCGAAGAAGCGAAAGCAGCCGGGCTCCTCGGTCTTGGCGCGACGAAGCGCGAGGTCGGCGCAGGTGAGCAGTACTTGGTGGCCGGTGATCGCTGTCTCGTCGGCAAGCGCGATCCCGACGCTGACGCCGACCTCCACCTGCTGCCCCTCGAACTCGAACGGCGCCGCGACGACCGCGGTCAGCCGGCGTGCCAGCGCAACCGCGGTCGCCGGTGTGGCGGCTTCCTGCACGATGGCGAACTCGTCGCCACCGAGGCGCGCGACGTGATCACACTCGCGCACGCAAGCCTGCAATCGCTCCGACACGACCCGGAGCAGGGCATCTCCGGCCGCATGACCAAGCGACTCGTTGACAGCCTTGAACCGATGCAGGTTGAGGCAGAACAGCGCCGGCGGAGCACCGCGTTTGCCGCGGGCCAGGGCCGCGGCCAGTTGTTCGCCAAACAGCAGGCGGTTCGCCAGACCGGTGAGCGGATCATGCCGCGCGACACGGAAGAGTCGCGTCTCCGCTTCCCGACGCTCGCTGACATCTTCGTAGGTCGCGACCCAGCCGCCGCCGACGACCCCGCGTTGCGAGACGGCGATCGAACGTCCGTCAGGAAGATCGCATGACAGAGTCTCGATCGTGCCGCCGGAGGCGCCCACCAGAGACGCAAGCCCGGCGGCTTCGAGCACTTCGGGCACGAACGCGCCCAGGCTTGGCGCTCCGAACATCGCGGCAAAGCGTCGGTTGGAGACCAACAGGCGATTGTCGGCATCGAACAGGCAGAGACCCTGGTTCATGTTTTCGAGCGCTGCCGCCATTTGCGCGTTCCGCGCGGCGATCTCATCGGCGTGAGTGGCGGTCTGCGCCTCCATCAGCGCCTTGATACGCGCCATCGCCGAGGCGATGCTGGCCTGCATGATGGCGAGCGACCGCAACAGGTCGGAGGTCTCGCCGCGTCCGCTCGTGGCGATCGGGTTGTCCAGCCGACCGCCCGCGATCGATTGCGCGATCCGCACAGCCCGGAGAACCGGCGGCGCGATCAGGCGGCCGAGCAAAGCCGTGACGGCGAGCGCGGCGAGCATGGCCGCCACGATCGCGATCGTCGTTTGCCGCAATTGTTTCGTGACCAGGGTGCCGACGCGGCGGCGATACTGAAAACCGTCATCGGCGAAGGTCTCGACAGTCCGCTCGAACGACGCCTCCACCGGTGGCGCGATCGTCCGATCGGTTGCAAGCAGTGGCAGGGCCGCGGCGACCTTGCGCCGCAGCGCTATGACCTCCGCCCGGCCTCGCTGCGACATCGCACGCTCCTCGGCGACGTCAAGATCCGAGAGCAGGTCGGCGGACGCATCATCGGACGGTCGAGCGCGAGGCTCCGCCACAGCCAGGCTCGAGAATTCGACCTGTGCCGCGCGAAGATAGCTCATCGCCATAAACGCGTTGTCGTAGATGTCGAGCGCAAGAGCACCGAGCCGCCCCTCCGCCCGCGTGGCGAACAGCCCGAGCGTCACCGTCGAGAGCGCGATCGCGAGATTGCCGGCCAGGATCTTGCCACGGATCGACACCGGGATTCTCACTCGACGTGCACGACGAGGCGCATCCTGGGGTGAATATGGCAACGCACCTCGAACCGGCCGTTGACGGAAAATATCTCGTCTATCGTCTTTCCCGGTTCAGCCTCATCCGTGTCGAATGCGAAATTACCACCCTCAACGTAGATCTGGTGGTCGAAATCGTCCCGGTTGACAAACCTTACGGTGTCACCACGATGAACACTGATTTCGGCGACGTTGAAGGCGCGGTTGATCTGCGTCACGACGATCGTATCGCTCGCGAAGGCCGGGGCGGTGCACAGCAGGAGCGGGACGATGCGAAGACGTCGTCGCATCGAAGACCTCCGGATGCGAGGCCTTGCCCTAGCGGGTGACAATGTCGCGCTCCATCGGCGCCAGTCGCGCCAGCAGACGATTCTGCGTCCAGAACGGGATGTTCTGCCGTCGCATCGCCGCCTGAAGATCCTCGACGACCGCGTCGAACGCCGCCTCGTTGACATGCAGGCCCTTGTGCGCGCTTGCCATCGAGCGCCCTCGATAGACGCAAGGGCCATCGCTCACCTTGCAGACGAACTCGGCGAAGTGCGGCACCAGCCAGGCCGGGTTGATGTTGTCGAAATAGGAGCGGAGACGAGGGTCGGCGATGTAGAGATCGACCGCATCGCGGGCGATCCGATCGACGCCGGCCTGGCCGCCGAGACGCTGGTAGAGCGTGGCGGTCGCTTGCGCAGGAGCGGCCATGGCCGGAATGAACAACACAACGCCGAGCAAGCCCGCGATCCTTGATCGACGCATCAGAAACCGACCTCCGCCGAGACGTAAATGCCATTCTGATTCAGTTGCCGCGCGATCGGTCCGAGGTCGGTGTACGCGACCGTGACCGATAGCCTTTTGCTGAGAAAGTAGGCGAGAAAGGCGTCGTACGCCGGACCCTCGGCGGCAAAGCTCAGATTGTCCGGCTTGGTCCGGAACTCGGCGCCGAGCGCCAGCCGACGTGTCAGGAGGAACGCGGCCGAACCTTCGAACTCAGCATGATAGGCGTTGCTGCGATCGCCGCCGAAACCGAGCAGGCCGAACTGGTTGGCCTTGGTCGCGCGAACCGTCATGTCGACGAGGAGGCTTTGCGCCAGAAAGAGTTTGGTGGCGGCAAGGTAGAAATCGGCACCGTCCGGCGCGCGGGCGCCGATCGCGCGCAACGTCGCATGTTGGTCGGCCGCCTTCAGCTCGGTTCCGACGGCGATCTGCGGCATCCACCGGTCCTGGTCGTACACGGCGTTGCCGAGCAGGCGCAGCTTGATGCCGGCGACATCGAGGTGAAACTGGTAGCCGTTGCCCAACCCCAGCTTGGCGCCGGTGGCACCGGTGTAGAACCACTGATGGGCGTAGGAGAGCTCCAGGCGGTCGTCCCAGCCGACCGCCGCGCCGGCGGTGTTAAGGTCAAAGCTCGACAGGTGGACGAACGTGTCGTGCGCGTCGACGCCGACCTGGTCCCTGGTGCCATAGCCGGTGATCAGCGCCCAGGGCACCAGGCCGCCGCCGCCGGCGCCCTCGATCTCGGTCACGCCGGAGGTGGCAAGCAACCGGCCGCCTGACTGCGCGAGCGCCAGGCCGCCAGACAGCAGCAACATGACAAGCGCCAGCAAACAGGCTGGTACTCCGCGCGCCAGGGGTCGTGACCGATCCATCTTGGGTCCGTCTCGGAGGAGAGCGGATCATCGCCGACGGGACATAAAGTTCGGTTAACGGCAGCGGTGCCGTGCCGGCATCGGCGGCCGTCGCTACGAGGCGGAGATCGGGTCGGCCGGGCCGCCGCGCAGGCGGCCGAGGAAGCGCCTGGCCCAGGCCGAGGCAGTCTCGGCGTGGACGGCCTCGTTCATCGTGCGCCAGCGGGCGCGGCGATCGTCTGGCGAAAGGCGCAACGCCTGGTCGACGGCTTCCGCGATCTCGTCCGGATCATGCGGGTTGACCAGGATGGCGCCGGGCAGCGAGGCGGCGCAGCCGGCGAAGCGCGACAGCACGAGCGCGCCGGGATCGGCCTCGTCCTGGGCGGCGACGTATTCCTTCGCGACCAGGTTCATGCCGTCACGCAGCGGCGTCACCAGGCCGACACGGGCGATCCGGTGGAAGCCGGCGAGCGTCCTGCGAGGGATCGAGCGGGTGACGTAGCGGATCGGCGCCCAGTCGAACTCGGCGTGCTCGCCGTTGATCCGGCCGGCGAGTTCGTCGAGCGCGCGGCGCAGCGCGCGATACTCCGGCACCTCGCCGCGCGAGATCGCCGCCACCTGCAGGTATGTCACGTGCTTGCGGTGACGCGGGAACCGCTCGAGCAGCTTGGCGTAGCCGCGGAACCGCTCCGGTATGCCCTTCGAGTAGTCGAGGCGGTCGACGCCGAGCAGCAGCGCGCGGCCGTCGAGGCTGTCGCGCATACGCTTTGCCTCGGAGCGGCGGAGCGCCTGGAGCGCGTCGCGCGCGAATTCGCCCGGCTCGATGCCGATCGGGAAGGTTTCGGCGCGGGCCGTGACGCCGAGTTCCGCCAGCGCCGCGTTGAGCTGATCGCGATCCTGGTCGGTCTGCACCCCGATCACGTCGTAGCCCTGCATGGCGCGCAGCAGCGCGTCACCGCCTGGCAAGGCCGCGAACAGCGACCGCGGCGGAAACGGGATGTGGAGGAAGAAGCCGATCCGGTTCGCAACACCCTGGCGACGCAGTTCCGCGCCCATCGGGATCAGGTGGTAGTCGTGCACCCAGACGATGTCGTCGGCGTCCAGCAGCGGCACCAGCGCGGTGGCGAACAGCGCGTTGACGGCGAGGTAAGTCTCGAGCTCCTCCCGCTTGTACTCCATCAGGCCGACGCGGTAATGCAGCAACGGCCACAGGATGGCGTTGGAGAACCCCTGGTAGAAGCCGCGGAACTCGGCCGCGGTCAGGTCGATGGTGGCGAACGTCACCTTGCCGGCGGTCTCGACCGTCGCCTCGCGTGGCGTGGCCACGGCATCGGTCGCGCCGGACCAGCCGAACCACATCGCGTCCTGGTCGGTCAGCGCCTCCTTTAAGCCGATCGCGAGGCCGCCCGCGAGTTGGCCCCGCTCCCGCGGCGCCGGCACCCGGTTCGAGACGACGATCAGCCTTCCCAAACCGCCTCCTCGCCCGCCGCCAGACGGCGCAGCCAGTCCCGCACGTCGGACGGCTCGCCGAACGCGTCCGGCACCATGTAGCCGGCGCCGCCGAGGCGACGCGCGGCGTCGATGCCGTCCTGGTCGGTGACGTCGTCGCCGATGAACACCGGCCGCCTGCCGGCGAATGGCGGCAGGCGCATCAGCGACTCGACCGCGCTGCCCTTGTCGGCGCCCCGCGCGCGCACCTCCCACGCCATCTTGGCGGGCAGCACGTGAAACCGGTCGGCCTCGCCCTGCATCAATTCGTCGAGAAAGTCGCGCAGACCGGGCCCGGCATCGGGGGCGGCGCGATAGTGCAGCACGAATCCGGTCGCCTTGGGTTCGAGCAGGACGCCCTCGTGCGACGACGCGACCCGGGCGGCCTCGTCCCGCCACGACGGGGGCACCGGCGCGAGCGGCACCTGTCCGGCCTCGGCGTCGGGTGAGCGCCGGAACACCGCGCCGTGCTCGGCGGCGACCGCCCAGGGGATGCCGGGCAGGAAGTGATCGATCTGCGTCAGCGGCCGGCCGGTGACGATCGCCAGCGCGTCGCCGAGCCGCGGACGCAGCGCGCGCAGGCTGTCCCGCAGCGTATCGGGCACCACGACGAGGTCGGGGGCCGGCGCGATGTCGACCAGGGTGCCGTCGAAGTCGAGCAACAGGGCGGTCTCGGCGGCGGGCGGCAGGCGTGGCGGTGATCGTGTGGGCGCGGACATGCGCGAGGTCTCCGGCCGTTCGTTGCGTTGCGCGTCTACTGCACGCTGGTGCCCGATGCGGGCGGGGGCGGGTCCGACCCGTCCGGCATCAGGTCCTGGCCGTCCTGCGACGCGTCGTTGTTGACCGGCGCCCCCGGGATCGCAGCGGGGGTCGTCGCACCGGGAGCCGGGATGGCGGGCGCGGGCGGCGGCGGCGGGGCGGCGGCGAGCGCCGCCTCCGTCGGCTTGGCGCAGCCGGCCAGACGAACGCCGTAGACCGGGCTTTGCAGCATCGCGGCGAACGGCTCGTGCTGGAGCATCCAGCCATCAAAGCCGGGCTCGCCGGCGCTGCTGTCGGTGACGACGAGAAAGCCGGCCGCATCCTCGGGCACGGTGGGCGCATGCGTCATGCACGCGCGCAACGTCACGCTGAGCGTGCCGAACGTCACGCTCTGCCCGACATGCAGCGGGATCAGCCGGCTTTGGGCCTTCTGCTTGTCGAGCACCCTGATCGCGCCGGAATCGCTCGCGATCCAGAGGCCGGAGGGCGGCAGCGCGGGCGGCGGGACGGTTTCGGCCGCGCGCGCGGCCCACGCGTCCGCGAGCAACAGGATGGGCAGCAGGGCGCGGAGCGGGGCGATGAGGGCCGACCCGGTCATCGGCGGATCAGGGGGCTCGCGAGCGCGTCGACCATGGCGTGGAGCCGCCGACGCATGTCGTCCTCGTCGACCCCGATCAGGAGCGCGTCGTCGAACGCGTCGCGCAACACGCTGGCAAGCTCGGCCGCGTTCTCGTCGAGCACCAGGAGCTTCTCCCGGCAGGCGACCGGCTGCCCGTCGGCCTGGCGCCAGACCGGTTCGCTCGCGCTCGCGGGCATCATGGACCGAGGCCGGCGGCAGGGGCATGGCCGGTAGCGGGATGCGTCACCCCCGACGCCTTGACCGCGTCCATCAGCCCGGTGACGCTGCCGATGAACTTCGTGAGCAACGCCTCGAGGCTGATCGACCCCGCGGTCGCGGTGATCAGGCCGTC
>CAXTPV010000074.1:0-9482 GCA_964246135.1 uncultured Acetobacteraceae bacterium
GCCCAAGGTCAGCGCGGTCTCCCGAACGCTGCGCCAGAGCCCGTCATCGGCGACGGTGAGGGCGCCGAGCAGCACGTCGGCGTGGCCGCCGGCATACTTCGTCAGTGCCTGGATCGAGATGTCGACCCCATGGGCGAACGGCGTGAACAGCGAGAACCCCCAGGTGTTGTCGAGGATCAGCCGCGCGCCGCGCGCATGCGCGATGGCGGCGAGCGCGCTCACGTCCTGCATCTCGAAGGTGTTGCTGCCGGGACTTTCGGTCAGCAGCACCCTGGTGCGCGGACCAAACAGCCGCGCCACCTCGTCTGGCGCCAGGCGCGGATCGTAGTAGCTCGTCTCGACCGCGAAGCGCGCCAAAATGTCGTCGGCAAGGCGGCGCGACGGGCCATACACGCTGTCGACCATCAGCACGTGATCGCCCGCCGACACCGTCGCGAACAGCGCGGTCACGATCGCGGCGAGCCCGTTGCCGACGACCTGGCAGTGGCTGCCGCCCTCGATCGTCGCGACCGCTTCCTCCAGCCGGAACTGGGTGTCGCCGCCCTGGGTGCCGTAGCTCGCGACGCGGGCGTGGCGCTGCGTGCTCGCCTCGCGCAGCGCCCGCATGGTCGGAAACAACACCGTCGAACCGCGCGCCAGCACCGGGTTGACGAGGCCGAGCGCGTCGCGCCCGAGGCGGGACAGGATGGTCGCGCGCCTGCGCTCCGTCACCGCTGGGCGCGTGCCTGCTGCTGCTGTTCCTGCTGCCGCCGCCGGTCGCGCGCCTGGACGAACTCCGTCCACGACCCGTCATAGAGCGCCCCCTCCCGCAGGCCGGCGACATGGAGGCCGAGGCTCAGCACCGCGGCGGTGACGCCGGTGCCGCAGGATGTGATGACGTCGGACTCCGCGGTCACGCCGACGGTGGCGAACAGCGCGCGCAGCGCGTCAGGCGGCCGCATGCGGCCATCGGGTTCGAGCAGCTCGGTGTAGGGCAGATTGCGGCTGCCGGGGATGGCGCCCGACGGCAGGCCGGGCCGTGGCTCGGGCGCGGTGCCGTCGAACCGGCCGGGCGATCGGGCGTCGAGGACGAGCCGGTCGCCTCGCTCGATGTGGCCGATGATGTCGCCGAGCCCGGCCAGCAGGCTCGCCCGCAGATGCGGCGTGAACCTGGGCACGACTCCGGACGGTGCCGCCGCGCCGGTCTCGACCGCGCCGCCCGCCGCCCGCCAGGCCTGCAGGCCGCCATCGAGGATGTGGACGCGATCGTGACCGAACAGCCGGAACAGCCACCAGGCGCGCGGCGCCGCGAACAGGCGCCGGCTCTCGTAGAGGATGATCGTGCTGTCGTCGCCGATGCCGAGCGAGGCGGCCAGGCGCGCGAACCGGCCGGCCGACGGCACCATGTGCGGCAGCTCGCTCTCCGGATCGGCGAACAGCTCGATGTCGAGGCGCCTGGCGCCGGGCACGTGCGCGTCCCGGAACGCGGCCTCCGGATCGTAGGATTCGCCGGGCAGCGCCGCGGTCGCGTCGCATACCACCGTACCCGGCTGGCCCAGGGCGGCTTCGACAAAGGCCGGGTTGACCAGCGCGCCCATCATGCCGGCGGAGGTCAAGTCGGCTGTCACGCCGCCGCGGCGGCGACCTTCGGCGGGAGCAGGTTTCGCACCAGGGCTGCCGCCTCTGCGCCCTTGATCGAGTGCTTCCACAGCAGCTCGGCCACACGATGATGCGGCGTGATCGCCTCGCTCGCTCCGGTGACGATGGCGACGCCGCCCTGGGACAGCAGCCCGGTCGCCTGGAACGGGTTGACCGCGATCATCGAGCGGTCGCGCTGGCGCATCAGCCGGAACGTGCCGGTGTACTCACCGTGGCGGAGCAGCCCGACCTGGGTTCCGAGCGGCGGCGTCTCGAGCGAACTCGCGAGACGCTCCGCCTCGGCATGGGCCACCTCGCGGCAACGCGTCTCGAAGGCGTAGTCCGGCGGCAGTCCGGCGTGAAAGCCGCCTTGTATCATGTGCTGGACCTCCTCGATCGGCACCATGGCGATCACCGTCGGGATCCTGGCGGCGAACGCCGCCCGACGCGCCTCGAGCGAGTCGATCGTCGCCTCGCAGACCGCGCGGAGCAGCGGATCGGCCCCTTCCAGCGCGGCCAGCCGACGCATCCTCTCGTACAGCAGGGCACTGAGCTCGTCCGACATGCCCAGGCTGCAGGTCGACTCGCCGACGACCAGGATCGTGTCCGCCGATTCCTCGATCTGGCGCAGGCGCTCGAAGAATGCCGGCTGACGCTGATAGTACTCGACCCCGATCCCGAGCAACGAGAGCGGCGACACCTTCAGCAGCTCGGCCAGCCGCTGCACGGTATCGAGCTTGATCACGTCGCCCTTCTCGTAGCGGTACAGCGCGGCACGCGAAATGCCCAGGCGCTGCGCGATCTCGTCGGCCTTCAGGCCCGATTCCAGGCGGAACGCCTTGAGCTGATGTCCGATATCCGCCAAACGCATGGCCAACGGCTTGCCTCTCGTCGCACGGCATCAAGCCACGACGTCGCTCGCCACCGGGGATCGGCGGGGCAACCGGCGTGGCTCAAATGTCCAGACAGAAGATGAAAATGCTAACCCGGTGGTCCGAGAAATGACGTGTTTCCCAGGGCTTGACAAGGCGCCGTCGGTAACGATCCCGGCCATAGAGCAACAATTTCACGTTAGTGCGACGTTTTGGTGACGCTCGACCTGCGATGCGCATCCCGATGATGCGTCGCGCTCGTGCCGCGATCGCCCCCGATGCAGCATCGATCACCATCCTGAGCTGGAACCTGCTGCATGCGAGCGGCGCCACGCTTGAAGACGTCGTGCGGCTGATCGGGACCTGGAAACCCGACATCATGCTGATGCAGGAGGCGACCCACGCGATCGACCTCCTGCCTGACCGGCTGGGCGGCCACTATGCGCGCTCCCCCCTGCCCGGCCGTCGTCACGGCGTCGCCTGCTGGAGTGTCGCCGACTTCGCGCGACCCCCGTCGGACCTCGCCTTGCCGGCCGGCGCGTTCGTCCGGCGCGTGTGTCAGATCGTGCAGGTGGGCGAGCTCTCGGTCGCCAACGTCCACCTGTCGCACGGCCAGCTGCTCAACCGTCGCCAGCTTCGCCGCATCGCGGCCGAGCTGCCGCCGCGCGCCGCGGTGCTCGGCGACTTTAACCTGGTCGGGCCGGTCCTCCTCCACGGCTTTCGCGATGTCGGGCCTCGCCACCCGACGCACCGCATGGTCGACATCGTGCCGCTGCGCGTCGACCGCTGCCTCGCGCGCGGCCTGGTCTGCGACGAGGCGATCAGGCTGCCGCTGCAACGGTCCGATCACCACCCGATCCTGGTCCGCCTGCGTCCTCAGGCGTGAGCCTAGGGCACCCGCGCCTCACAGATGGGGCCTCACAGATGGGGGCCTCAAAGATAGGGCAGCAGCAGCCGCGTCGCCGCGTCGCCGAGGCGCACGGGGAAGCGGCGTGCGGCCAGTTGCTCGCGGGTCAGACGCGTGGATTTGCGGGTCTCGACGATCGCCTCGAGACGCGCGGCGAGCGCCTCGTCATACACTTCCATCGTCAACTCGAAGTTCAGCCGGAAGCTTCGCATGTCCCAGTTGGCACTGCCGATCAGGCACCACAGACCATCGACCACCATGATCTTCGAGTGCTCGAACGGCGGGTCGTTCAGCCAGATCCTGGCGCCATCGGCGAGCAGAGGCAGGCTGTTGGCTCGCGCCGCCCAGTCGATGATGCGGTGGTTGCCCCGTCGCGGCATCACGACATCGACCGCGACACCGCGCATGGCGGCAAGGCCAAGCGCGGTGACGATGCGGTCGTCGGGGAGGAAGTAGGGCGTCATCACGGTGACGCGGGTTCGCGCGCACGCGATCGCCTGCAGCACCAGGAACTCGATCTTCTCGATGTCGCTGTCGGGACCCGAGGTCGCGACGCGGGCATGCGCCGTGCCGTGCTCGGCGATGTCGACCGTCCAGAGCGCCGGGTCGAGTTGTTCGCCGACGGTGAAGTCCCAGTCTCGCGCGAACGCGTCGATCAGCTGACCGACCACCGGTCCGCTGACGTCGAAATGGATGTCGCGAACGGGATGGCGGGGCCGCAACCCCAGCACGTTCTCGCGCGCGACGTTCATGCCCCCGGTGAAGCCGCGTGTTCCGTCGACGACCAGGATTTTCTTGTGGGTGCGCAAGTTGAGAAACGGCATCCGCCATGGCAGCAGCGAGTGCATGAACCGCGCGGTCGGAACGCCCTGGCGGCGCAGCGCGCGGGCGGCGCCGGACCGGAAATAGCCGCTGCCGATGCCATCAATCAGCACGCGCACGGCGACGCCGCGACGATGGGCGCGGCCGAGCGCCTCGATGAAGCGGTGGCCGGCCTCGTCGTCGTGGAACAGGTAGACCGACATCGCGATGCTGCGCTCGGCGCCGTCGATCGCCTCGAGCATCGCCGGGTAGGCGAGATCGCCGTTCTCCAGCACTGTCAACGTGTTGCCGTTCAGCATGCGCCGCCCGGTGATCCGGCTGCCGGCACGCTCCAGCGCGCCGAGGTGACCCTCCCAGTCACGCGGCGCGGCACCGCGACGAGGCGGCCGGCTGGTGCGCCGGGCAACCAGCCTTCTCGCACGGCGGCGGACCCGGTTGATGCCGAACACGTAGTAGATCATGCCGCCGACGAATGGCGACAGCCACGCAAGCCCGATCCAGGCGGTCGCAGCCCCGATGTCGCGCTTGTGGAACAGCACATGCACGGTCACGATCGTCGCGACCAGCAGGCCAAGCGGCCCGAGCAGCTCGGAACGAACGATCCCAAGCATTGCGAACAGCTGTTCGAACAGGGTCAACACCCGCTCATGGCGTCATGGCGCGGGGCAGCACGCAAGGCCGGCGACCAGTCCCGGGCAGGCATGTTTTAGGAGGGTCTCGCCGCGTGTCGGATTGGCAACGGCGTGAGCGTGGTCGGACGGCCTACGTATCTGGGATCAGGTCGGAAGCCCGGGCCGTCGCCTCGCTCGAAGCGGAGGGATGGCTGATCATCGGCAGGCGGCTGCGCACGCCACATGGCGAGATCGACCTGGTGGCCGACCAGGACGGGCTGACGGCGTTCATCGAGGTGAAATCGCGCCGCAGCCTCGCCGCCGCCGCCGCGTCGCTGGGATCGAGGCAGCGGGCGCGCCTGCTCGCCGCGGCCGGGCTGCTGCTGTCGGCGCATCCGGACTGGGGCAGACGCGGCGTCCGCTTCGACGTGATCGTGGTCGACGGGAGCGGCCGAACTCGTCGGATCGTCGACGCTTTCCGAGACGAGGGTTAGGTTCGGCCCTCGCCTCGGCTCTTTCTGGCCAAGCCGGAACGTGACCATCATGTCGCGTCAGACAACACGATCATTGGCGGCCAGCGACCTGGCCGCCTCGGTCGCGGTGACGCGCTGACACCCTCTAGGCAGCCAGGCGCTGCTCAGGCGGACAGAGTTCGGCCAGAAATTCGCTGACCTGGCGGCGCAGATGCTCGGCCTGAACCGACAGGCCGGACGCGGCATCCAGGGTGAGGCTCGCGGCATTGCCGGTCTCGGCGGAGGCGTCGCGCACGCCGACGATGTTGATCGAGACCTGCTGCGCCGCCGCGGCCGTCTGTTGCGTGTTCCGCGCGATCTCCGCGGTGGCCGATCCCTGCTGCTGCACGGCCACCGCGATGGTGCCGGAAACCTGGTTGACCTGCTCGATGGTGCCGACGATGCCTGCGATGGCAGTGACCGCCTCGCCGGTCGCCGCCTGGATCTGGACGATCTGAGTTCTGATCTCCTCGGTCGCCTGGGCCGTCTGCTGCGCCAGACCCTTCACCTCGGATGCCACCACCGCGAAGCCCCGGCCGGCGTCGCCGGCACGCGCCGCCTCGATCGTCGCGTTCAGGGCGAGCAGGTTCGTCTGCTTGGCGATCGAGGTGATCAGGCCGATGACGTTTCCGATCCGTGCGGCACCTTCAGCCAGCGCACGCATGATCCCGTCAGTGCGGCGAGCATCCTCGGCCGCGCGGTCGCTGACGGTCGCCGACAGCGAGACCTGTCGGCTGATCTCGCCGATCGAGGCCGAAAGCTCCTCCGCCGCCGCCGCGACCGTCTGCACGCCCGCGCTCGCCTGCTCGGCGGCGGCCGCGACGTGTCCCGCCTGCGTGCTCGCGCGCTCGACCGTCGATTGCAGATCCGTGGCGGTGCCTTCCATTCCCCGAGCGGACGCGCCGACCGCCTCGACGACCTGACTCACCGAGGCATGGAAGCGATCCGCGAGCGTGGCCATGGCGGCTCGGCGCTCGGCCTCGTGTCGCGCCCGGGCTGCGTCCGCCTCTGTGGTCACGCCGTCCAGCTGGCGAGCGTTGTCGCGAAACACCGCCACCGCCAGCGCGACGTCGCGTAGCTCGTCACGCCGGTGCTCGCCCGGGATGTCGATCGTGTTGTCGCCATCCGCCAGGCGGCGCATCACGCGGACGATGGCGTTCAAGGGCCGGGTGATGCTGCGTCCAAGCAGGAAGGCGAGAACAACGCCGAGCAGCAAGGCGAGGCCCGTCCCACTCAGGATAAGGACGTTCGCCTGCGCCCGGCCCACCGCCATCTTGTTGAGCTCGGCTGCATTCAGCGCGTCGACCTTGCGATGCATCGCGATCGTGCTGCCCTCGATCTGGCCAAGCACACGCGTCTGTGCCGCCTCCGCCGCGACCATCGTGCGGAAGTCGTCAGCATAGATCGGAAGTTGCGCCTGCATGGTCTGCAAGGCTGAACGCAGGCTGTACTGCCGAACGGAGGCCAGCAGCGTTGCAATCGCTTCCGTCAGGCGGCCGTCGGCATCCTCGACCTTTGCCGCCCGCAACGCGCCCTCGCGCTCGAACGCTGCTTCCGCGAGGGCGTCCTCCTGCTCGATGAGGATGATCTGCCGTGCGTTGCTGCGGGTGTCCGACGCGTTGGCGGCGAGGTCCCGCGCGTCATCGAGATCGGCAATCGCGTCGATCTCGTTGCCGACGATGCTGGACAGCAGCTTGCTGCCCTGCGCCTGCAGGGCGTCAACGCTGGTGGCCAGCGAGCCGGCTGCCGGCGCCGACGCCAGGGCAGCAGCGCGAGCGGAGCGGGCGGCATCGCGCAAGCCATGCAGCGGCGTGTCCGATGCCATGTGCAGGGCCATCGAGGTGAGAAGTGCGTCGACCTGATCAAGGCCGGACAGGATGGCCGCGTGGTCGGCGGCAACACCCGAGACGGCGAACCGGCTAGCGGCGACGCTGAGGCTGGTGAGGTCGTCCTTCAGCTGCAGCCCAGCCTGGGCGGTGCCGACGGCGCCCTTCAGGGCGATCGCGGTGTCGGTCAGCTTGGCTGTCGCGGTGGCGAAGCGACGGGCTTCGAGCTTGAGCACCCGATCCGACATGTCGGCGAGCTGTGCGGCCACCGTCCCGCGTGCCGCCAGCAGCGACTGCTTCTCGCGCGCCCGGCCCTCGAAGGCGCGGAACAGACGCTCGGAATCGATCGCGCCGTGATCGATCGCCGCCAGCGTCGCCACGTCGGCAGCGTCAATGCCCGGAAGCGAGGCCACGTGTCTGGTCGCGGCGCGGACCTGACGGAGACCGGCATAGACGGCGCCGGAATTGCTGCCATGCCCTCGGCTGGTCGCGATCACCACCGCGTCGATCGCCTGCACCAGGGACTGCGTACTCGATGACAGTGCAACGCGGCGATCGTACTCGCGAAGGCCGAACCAGCCGGTCGCGGCAACCGCGATGGTCAGCACCATCATGAAAACGAAACCGCACGCAATACGCCACGAGATACGCACCGAGCCGCTCCAGCAATCGATCCTCTCCAACAATGGCGAATTAACCCTAAGGAACCGTGAAGGCCGCGCGGCGGCCGGCCACGCCGTCGCCGAATTGGACACCGGGCGATCGTCACGGCAGAGGAGGAGGATCGCGGAGACCGACGCCATGCCAGACGCGACTGCCTACCGACCGGACGCGCGCGAGCTCACGCCGCGCGGCATCGTGCTCGGGGCCCTGATCACGATCGTCTTCACGGCCGCCAACGTCTATCTCGGGCTCAAGGTCGGGCTCACCTTCGCCTCCTCGATCCCGGCGGCGGTGATCTCGATGGCGGTGCTCCGGCTCGCCGGCGGCGCCACCATTCTCGAGAACAACGCGGTGCAGACCCAGGCCTCGGCGGCGGGAGCGCTGAGCTCGATCATCTTCGTCATTCCAGGCCTGGTGATGATCGGCCACTGGCACGGCTTCCCCTGGTTCCAGACCGCCGCGATCTGCGCCGCCGGCGGCGTGCTCGGCGTCGTGTTCACCATCCCGCTGCGGCGCGCCCTCGTGGTCGAAAGCGCGCTGCCCTTTCCGGAAGGCGTCGCGGCGGCGGCGATCCTCCAGGTCGGCAGCGAGGAAAGCCGTGACGGCGTGGTGGCGCTGGCGGCCGGAAGCGTCGCCGCCGGCGCGTTCAGCCTCGCCTCCGGCGGCCTCGGGCTGCTCGCCGACGGCGTCGGCGTCACGCTCCAGGCGGGCGGCGCGGTGTTCCGGGTGGCGACGGGGTTCTCGCTCGCCTTGGTCGGCGCCGGCTACCTGATGGGGATCGCGTCCGGCGTCGCGATCCTGCTCGGCGTGGCGGCCGCCTGGGGCATCGCGGTGCCGGTGCTGACGGCGATCACGCCGCGCCCCGCGGGCACCGGCGCCGACGCCTTCGCGCTGTCGCTCTGGGCGCACCAGGTCCGCTTCATCGGCGCCGGCACCATCGCGGTCGCCGCGGTGTGGACGCTAGGCACCCTGGCGCCGTCGATCGGCCGCGGGCTCGCCGACACCTGGAGCGCGGTCCGCCAACGGGCCGGCGGCGCGCTCGGCGCCCGCACCGATCGCGACCTCGGCGGGGTGCCGATCGCGATCCTGACGCTGGTCGCGCTGGCGCTGGTGCTCGCCGCGTTCATCGCCTTCCTGCCCGCGGGCGAGCTGGGGCTCGCACTGTTCGGAACGCTGTTCGCGGCGGTGTTCGGATTCCTGGTCGCCGCCGCGTGCGGCTACATGGCGGGCATCGTCGGCTCGTCGGCGAGCCCGATCTCGGGGATCGGCATCGTCGCGGTCAGCCTGGTGTCGCTGCTGCTGCTGGCGATGCCCGCCGGCGCGACCGCGATCGCAGTGCCGCTCGCGCTGTTCACCACCTCGGCGGTGATCGCGACCGCGGTGATCTCAAACGACAACCTCCAGGACCTCAAGACCGGGCAGCTCGTGCTCGCGACCCCGTCCCGCCAGCAGGTGGCGCTGATCATCGGCGCCCTGGTCGGGGCCGCGATCATCCCGAGCCTGCTCGACCTGCTCTATCAGGCCTACGGCTTTACCGGCGCGCTGCCCCACCCCGGCATGGATCCGGCGCGGGCGCTGGCAGCCCCGCAGGCGACCCTGATGACGGCACTGGCCAACGGCATCCTCGGCCACCGGCTCGACTGGACGATGAT
>CAXTPV010000075.1:0-9126 GCA_964246135.1 uncultured Acetobacteraceae bacterium
GCGCTGGCCGCCGCAATCGAGCGCGCGGCGGCCAGCGCCGTGCCCCACCTCGCCCGCGAGGCGCAGGTCGTGGTCGCCTGCGATGCCCTGCCGCCGGCGTTCGCGGTCCACGCCGCGATCGGGCTCGCGTCGCGCGCCTGGCGGTTCGATCGCTATCGCACCCGCGAGACCGAGGAGGACCGGCCGAAGCTCGTCAGCGCCACCCTGCTCCTCGCCGAACACGACGCGGCGGGGACCGCCTGGCAGGAGGCGGCCGCGGTGCTGCGAGGCGTCTTCCTCACCCGCGAGCTGGTCTCCGAGCCCGCCAACATCCTGACCCCGGCGGAGTTCGGCCGCCGTTGCGAGGCGCTGACGGCGCACGGCCTCGCGGTCGAGGTGCTTGGCCCCGACGCGATGGAGACGCTTGGCTTTGGCGCCCTGCTCGGCGTCGCGCGCGGCAGCGAGAACCCGCCACGGATGGTGGTGATGCGCTGGCAGGGCGGCGGCGAGGGCGAGGCGCCGGTCTGCTTCGTGGGCAAGGGCGTGACGTTTGACTCGGGGGGCATCTCGATCAAGCCCGCCGCCGGCATGGAGGATATGAAGTGGGACATGGCCGGCGCCGGCGCCGTCACCGGCCTGATGCTGGCGCTGGCCGGCCGCGGCGCGAAGGTGAACGCGGTCGGGCTGCTCGGGCTGGTCGAGAACATGCTGTCCGGTGACGCCCAGCGTCCGGGCGACGTCGTGCGCACCGCGTCCGGCCAGACCGTGGAGGTGCTCAACACCGACGCTGAGGGCCGACTCGTGCTGGCCGACGTGCTCTGGTACGCCCAGGACCGGTTCCATCCGCGAGCGATCATCGACCTCGCGACGCTCACCGGCGCGATCATCGTCGGCCTTGGCCACGACTACGCCGGCCTGTTCTGCAACAATGACGAGCTCGCCGGCCAGCTGCTCGCCGCCGGCCGGGCGGTCGACGAGAAGCTGTGGCGGATGCCGCTCGACGAGGCGTTCGACAAGACGCTCGACAGCCCGATCGCCGACATGAAGAACATCGGCGGCCGTCCCGGCGGCGCCAGCGTCGCCGCCCACTTCATCAAGCGCTTCGTGAACGATGTGCCGTGGGCGCATCTCGACATCGCCGGCACCGCCTGGCGTGCCAAGGCAGGCGGTGCCGCACCCAAGGGCGCGACCGCCTACGGGGTGCGCCTGCTCGACCAGCTAGTGCGCGACGTGTTCGAGCGCTGAGCGTTCCGGGCCCGCCTTGGCGAGCGTCGGCTTCTACCACCTGACCCGGACGGCTGGTGTCACCGCGCTGGCGCGGCTGCTCGCCCGCACGCTCGAAGCTGGCAAGCGCGCCGTGATAAGGGCACCCGACGCCGCACACGCAGAGACGCTGGACGAGCGCCTTTGGCTTGAACCCGAGCCGTTCTGGCTGCCGCACGCGACCGAACGGATGGGCGACGCGGCGCTGCAGCCGATCTGGATCACCGAATCCGACGCGCTCGCCGCGGGCGCGCCGAACGGCGCCCAGTTCCTGTTCCTGATCGATGGCGCTATCACCGCGCATGCGGCGTGTTTCGAGCGGGTGTTCGACCTGTTCGATGGCAGCCTGCCGGCGCAGGTGGACGCCGCGCGTGGCCGCTGGGCGGGTCTGCGCGACGCCGGTCACGCGCTGAGCTACTGGCGCGAGACCGGGCGTGGCTGGGAGCGTAGCGGCGGCGCCGAGGCGCTTCCGGAGCCGATGCCGAAATCGTGATGGCGACCAACGACGACGATGTGGGTGCCTAATCGCATCGACGCCGCCCTTGTGTTATAACGCCAGCGTGCCGGCTGTTTTCCAAGATCGTTCTCGGAAGCGAGTCCGCCGGGGGTCGTCGCGCGTGGCCAGGCATCCGAGGACATGATCTTCGCGTTACGGTGCATGGCGAGGTGTTCCAGAAGGTTTTTGGAACACATCTTTGGGTGTCATGATGCGGTGCACCAAAAAACGCTTGTGTTGTGACCGCAGGTTGGGTCTATTGAGGGTGCGTTAACAACTGGCACCCCTGCAGCTTTCTCGCGGACCGGCAACGAGCTGGATCGCGTCGCCAGGACTAGCGGTACAGCGGCGCTGGTCACTGACCAGGCTGACTATACTGACAGGCTCACGCTTTTATTAGAGTCCGACAGAACGGGACGTGACAAGCATGGATGGCCTCGACTTCAACGCGGTGATCGGCTTCTCCCGCACCCAACAGGATTGGGCGCAGTCTCCGTCCGTCAAGAAGCGTTTCTTCCTCGAGCCCGAGGTGTTCCGCCGCCTGATCTGGCTGGCTGACCTGCTCATTCTCGGCGCCTGCGCCGTGCTCGCCTATCTCGGCCATGGGCGCGCCCATGGCGTACATGCCCTGGTCGCGGTGGTGTCGGCCGGCATCGTGACGCAGCAGCATCTCTGGGGTCATGGCGACTACAACCGCCGGTCGCTGCAGTCGCTCTCCTGCCAGTTCTCGATGCTGGTGCCGGCGCTCGGCCGCGGCGCCTTCGTTGCCGCGTTGCTGATGATCCCCGCCGATCTGAACGAGCTCTGGCAGGTCGCCGGCGTGTGGACGCTGTTCGCGACGACGCTGATGGCGTTGTGGCGTATCCCGGTGTCGCTGATCACCCGGGTGGGTTACCGTCGCGGCTGGCTGGTGCACCGCATCGCCATCTACGGCGTCAACGACTGCACCCGCGACTACCTGCAGGACGTCCAGCATCACGGCGACGGCTTCGGGCGCGTGTTCGGTGTGTTCGACGAGCGGATCGAGCGGATCGGCCAGGAGCCCGAGGATTTAAGGATCGACGGCACCTCGACCGACCTGCTCCGTGCCAACAGCGAGCAGCCGTTCGACACCATCGTGCTGTCACTGCCGATGGACGCGCCAAGCCGGCTCCGCATGCTGAACGAGCGCTTCCGTCGGACCGGCGCCAACATCGTGGTGGTGTGCCCGGTGCAGCGGGCGGCCAGCGCCGCCTACGCAAGGCAGGCGCTTCGCAACTACACGCTGGTCGAGCTCGAACGGCGCCCGATCGACGAGTTGCAAGCCATCAAGAAGGCGATCTTCGATCGTGCCATGGCGGGGCTGGCGCTACTGGTGCTGCTGCCGGTGTTCGCCCTGATCGCGCTCGCGATCCGGATCGACAGCCCCGGGCCGATCCTGTTCCGCCAGCCCCGGACCGGCCTCAACGACCGCATGTTCCTGATCTGCAAGTTCAGGACGATGCACCACGCGATGTCCGATCTCACCTCGATCCGCCAGACCAGCCGCGGCGACGCGCGCGTGACCCGCGTCGGCGCCATCCTGCGCCGTCTCAGCATCGACGAGCTGCCGCAGCTGCTGAACGTGCTGCGCGGGGACATGTCGCTGGTCGGGCCGCGCCCGCACGCGCCGAACACCGCGGTCGACGGGCAGTCGCTCGAGCTGGTGTTCGCGGACTACGTGTTCCGTCATCGTGTCAAGCCGGGCATCACCGGCTGGGCGCAGGTCAACCGCGCCCGCGGCGAGCTGCGCACCGCCGAGGATGTGCGTCGACGGGTGGAACACGACCTTGCCTACATCGAGAACTGGTCGCTCAGCTTCGACATCCGGATCCTGTTGCTGACCTTCGCGCGCGAGATCGTCAGCTCACGCGCCTACTGAGGCGTCTGGGCCGCCGCGTTTGGCCCCAACCCGTTCGTCCCCAGCCCGTTCGTCAACGCAACACGCCGGACCGTTCCGAGGTCCCCGAAGGACAGATTGCATGCTTGCCCGAACCGAGGACCCTCTCGCGCCGCTCCGCGTCGCCATCGTGCATGACTGGCTGTACACGATCGGTGGTGCCGAGCGGGTATTGGCCGCGATCCTGAAGTGTTTCCCCGGCGCCGACGTCCACTGCCTGTTCGATGCGCTCACGCCCGAGCAACGGAGCGAGATCGGCCACGTCTCGAGCCAGACCAGCTTCCTCTCGCGGATGCCGGGCATCAATCGCCGTCACCGGCTCTATTTGCCGCTGATGCCGCTCGCGATTGAGCAGATCGATCTCAGCGCCTACGACCTGGTGATTTCGAGCAGCTTCGCGGTGGCCAAGGGCGTGATCACCGGTCCCAACCAGGTGCATGTCAGCTACGTGCACTCGCCGATGCGCTATGCCTGGGACATGCAGCACCAGTATCTCGCCGAAAGCGGCCTGACGCGCGGGATCAAGGGCGCGCTCGCGCGCCTGCTGCTGCATCGCATGCGCATCTGGGACGTCCGCACCAACGCGGGTGTGGACGCCTACGTCGCCAATTCGAGGTTCGTCGCCCGCCGTATCCGCAAGCTGTATGGACGCCAGGCCACCGTGATCAATCCTCCGGTCTCGGTTCCGATCGAGCTGCCGGAGCGCCCGCTGGCGGCCGATGGCGAGCAGCCCTACTTCCTCACCGCCTCGCGCCTGGTCCCCTACAAGAACATCCGCGCGATCGCCCAGGCGTTCGGCGAGCTGCCGGAACACCGGCTGATCATCGTCGGCGACGGTCCGGAGCAACGGCGCATTGCCGCGGTGGCCGGGCGCAACGTGGAGCTGCGCGGACGGGTGCCGGACGCCGAGCTGCGTCGTCTGATGGCCGGTGCGCGCGCCTTCATCTTCGCCGCGGAGGAGGATTTCGGGATCGTGCCAGTGGAGGCGCAGGCGATGGGAACGCCGGTGATCGCGCTCGGGCGCGGCGGCGCGCTGGAGACCGTGATCGGACACGGGCCCCACCGGACCGGCCTGTTCTTCCAGGACGCCGAACCGGAAACGATCGCGGCGGCGGTACGGCGCTTTGACGCCGACGACACGATCCAGCCGGAAGATTGTCATACAAATGCCATGCGGTTCTCGGAAGCTCGCTTCAGGCGAGACTTTCGCGAGTTCGTGAGAAGCGTGGTCATCCAGGCTAACGAACCAGAAACCAATCTCGGTGCCTTCTCCGCCGATGACGCGCGCGAAGCGGAATTCGCGAGGGCAAGCTAGATGGAAGTCACGATGGCCGAGCGGACGATGGCGGACCAGATGGATCAGGTGGGCGGCGAGCTCTCGCCGCTGCAAACGGCATGGCGGCATCGATATGCCATCGTGCTGTTCGCGTTCGCGATGGCGGCGCTGATGTATGGCGCGCTGAAGCTGGTCAAGCCGACCTATGTCAGCACCGCGTCGGTGGTGCTGGACGCCAGCCAGTTGCAGGTGATGAATAGCCAGAATCAGCTGTTCTCGGCGCCGACGCTCGGTGCCGAACTGATGCGCTCCGAGATGGAAATCCTGAATTCCACCACACTGGCGCGTCAGGTGGTTGACCGCCTCAACCTGTCGCCGTTGCATGATTTCCAGCTCTGCACCGGCGGCACCGGCCTGCTCGACACGCTTGGCGCGAAAATCGGCTTCCCAGGTCCGCAGACCTGCAAGCCCGATGCGGAACACGCGGCGTTGCAGCTGCTTGGCCCGGTGATGGCGTTCTCGAACGACCAGAAGTCCTACGTGGTCAAGCTCGCCGCCACCACCCACGATCCCGTCCTGTCGGCCCGGATCGCCAACACCTACGCCGAAGTCTACTTCGACTGGCGGCGTGATCGCCGCTCGGTCAAGGCCGACGAGGCGGATGGCTGGCTGTCGACCTACCTCGCCGGCCTGCACGCCCGAATGGAATCCGCCAACGCCGCGGTCGAGACCTACCGTCAGTCGCATCACCTGGTTCCGGTCTCTCCCACCCTTCCTGGTGCGGCGCCCCAGACCGTCGTCACCGACAGCCTCACCCAGCTGAACCAGCAGCTGAACACGACCGATGCCGAGCTCGCGCAGGCCGAGGCAACGCTCGACCAGTCGCGCGCCGGCGTCTCGTCCGCCACCGCGCTCGCCTCGCCGATGGTGCAGAACCTGCTTGAGCGCCGGGCTGAGGCCTCTGCCCTCCTAGAGGAGCTGCGCGCCCGCTATGGCGACGAGCATCCGAAGGTCCTGTCCGCCGCAGCGCAGGTGCGCCGGCTCGACGCCCAGATCGGGCCCGAGGTGCAGCGCAGCGTCGCCAGCCTGAACGGGCAGGTGCGTGCGCTCAACGCCCGCCATGCCATGCTAGAGCGCGAGGTGGACGTGCTGCAGAACCGCGTCGCCGGCCAGAGCCAGGCCGATGTCGGCCTTGACGAGCTGACGCGCGACGCGGCGACCGAGAACACGCTCTACAGCTCGATGCTGCAGCGCATGAAGGAGATCGACGCCGAGCGTCACATCCAGCTGTCGGACGCGGAGATCGCCGTCCGGGCGATCCCGTCCGCTGTTCCGGCCTATCCGCACAAGGCGATGATGGTGGCGGGCGCGTTCCTGGCATCGCTCGGGATCGGCGCCGGCCTGGCGTTTGCTCGCGAGACCAACGTCCGCCGTTTCCGCGACGTGCGTCAGATCGAAGGCGAGATCGGCGTTCCCGTCCTCGGCGCCTTCGCCAGGGTGCCGCGTGGCACCACGCCACGCGAGCTGGTGCTCGACATGCCGCTGGCCGCCGAGACGGAGATGCTGAACTCGATCCTTGCTCGTCTCGAGACACGGGCCCGCCCGGAGGGTGGCCGCGTGATGATGGTGACCTCCGCCCTGCCGAGCGAGGGCAAGAGCAGCTTCGGTTTGTCGCTCGGTCGGATTGCGGCACTCGCCGGTGTCCGCACCATCCTGCTCGATGGCGACCTCCGCCGGTCCAGCCTGCGCGGCATGATCGACGCGGCGCATCAGGCCGGTCCGAGCGAAGGCCGGGCCGTCACAATCGAGCGGAAGGTGCATGTCGATCAGCGCTCGGGCCTGGCGATGATGTCGCTTGCCTCGGTGCTGGGCGACGCGCGCCGGATCATCGCCGCGAACGGGCTCGACCCGCTACTCGACGGACTGCGGGACCGCTACGACCTGATTATCATGGACACGCCGCCGGTCCTGGCCGTGCCGGACACCTGCAGCCTGGTCCCGTTCGCCGACGACGTGGTTCTAATGGTCGACTGGACGGCGACGCCGCGCGAGGCGGTCCGCGCCGCCATTGCCGAGCTCCGACGCGCGCGTGCCCGGGTGACCGGCATCGTGCTGAGCAAGCTCGGCCTCAAGGCCTACGCCGCGATCGCGCAGAGCCCGGTCTACGACATCCGCCGCTATCGCGACTACTTCAGCAAGATCGCAGCCTGACCTGATGCGGGGTGGTGTGGCGATGAGCGTGCCGGATGCAACGCCGTCGATCGGCGTCGTCATCTGTTCTTACAACAGGCCGGACGATCTCGCCCGCTGCCTGGCCGCGTTGCGGTCGCAGGGTCGTCCGATCGACGACATCGTGGTCGCGGTGCGCGAGGGCGACCTGGCGACGCTCGACACGGTGCGCCGGCTGGCGGAACCAGGCGGCATCCGGCCGGCGCTGGTTCGCGAGCCCGGCGTGATCGCGGCGAGGAACGTCGGCCTCGAAGCGTGTCGCTGCGACATCGTGTCCTTCATCGACGACGACACGGTGGTGGCGACCGACTGGGCCGCCCGGATCGTCGCGCACTTCGCGGCCGATCCCGGGCTCGGCGCGCTCGGTGGCCGTGACCGTTGTCATGACGGCGAACGCTTTGATGATCGCGAACGGGCGCCGGTCGGGCGCATTCAGTGGTTCGGCCGCCCGATCGGCAACCATCACCTCGGCTTCGGCGCGGCGCGAGAGGCGGAATGGCTGAAATCCGCCAACATGAGCGTTCGCCGCGCGGCGGTCGCGAGCATTCGCTTCGATACGCGGCTGCGCGGGTCCGGCGCCCAGCCGGCCGAGGATCTGGCGTTCTCGCTGGCAATCCGGAAGGCAGGCTGGCGGGTTCTCTACGACCCTGCGGTCAGCCTCGATCATTACGCCGCCCGGCGCGACGAGCAGCGTCACTACGTAGCCTCGGACAGCTTCGCCGATCCGGACGGGTTCTACGATTTTTGCTACAACAATGTCATTGCGCTGTGGCCGTATCTGTCGCCGGCGCGGCGCGGCGCGCATGCCGTTTGGTCGTTGCTGGTCGGCATGTCGGTCCGACCGGGCCTCGCACAGGTTCCGCGCCTCTGGCCGACACAGGGCCGTGACGCCTGGCGGCGCTTCATCATCGCGCAGGCGGCGCAGCGCGACGCAAGCCTGATGATGTGGCGGACCAGGCCGCGTCCCCGCGCCTCAGCCACGATGGTCTCGGCCGCGAGCAGCTGAGATGCATGTCGGCATCATCACTCGCCATGTCGGCCGCAATGACGGGCAGGGACGGGTCAACTACGAAATCGCGTTGGAGGCGCTCAAGCAGGGACATCTCGTGACGATGTTCTGCGAGGGTGTTGATCCGTCGATCGCAAGCGCGCCCAACGCCCGCACCCGCACCCTGACGCCGCCGCGATGGCTGCCAGGACGGCTGCTGCGCGATCAGGTGTTCGCCTGGCGCAGCCGTCTCGCGGTCGCAGCCGCGAAGGCCGGCGGATGTGACGCCATCCTCGCGAACGGTTTCGCGAGCTGGGCGCCGTCGGACGTCAACGCCGTTCACTTCGTGCATGGTTCATGGCTGCGTTCGCCGGTGCATCCCTGGCGGCTGAAGCGTGATGCGCGCGGTTTGTATGCGCGCGCCTATAGCGGCCTGAATGCCGGGCTGGAGCGGATCGCGTTGCGTCGCGCTCGTCGCGTTGTCGCGGTATCGGAAAAGGTCCGCGACGAGCTGATCGACGCCGGCATCCCGGCGCGGAACATCGAGGTCGTGATCAACGGCGTCGACACCGCCGAGTTCACGCCCGGACCGGCGGAACGCCCGCGGTTCGGCTTGCCCGAGGGCACCATCGCGCTGTTCGCGGGCGATCTTCGAACCCCACGCAAGAACCTCGACACCGTGCTCAAGGCCCTGGTGGCGGCCCCTGGCCTGGTGCTCGCGGTCGCTGGGCGCGAGGAGGGGACGCCCTGGCCGGCGATGGCGGCCTTACTTGGCGTCGCCGACCGCGTGCACTTCCTCGGCTTCCAGCGCGACATGCCGGCGCTGATGCGCTCGGTTGACCTGTTCGTGTTTCCATCCCGCTACGAGGCCTGCAGCCTGGTGTTGCTGGAAGCGCTGGCGAGCGGCTTGCCGGTGATCACCGCGACCAGCGCCGGCGGCGCGGCGCCGGCAGCGGATGGCGCTGGCACATCCTGGC
>CAXTPV010000075.1:9136-9367 GCA_964246135.1 uncultured Acetobacteraceae bacterium
GACCGGTATCGTGCTCGGCGACAGCGAGGATGTCGCCGGCCTCGCGGCCAGCCTAAGGCGCTACGGCGACGATCCGTCGCTCTTGGCCGCAAGCGCGCGCGCGGCCCGCCTGCTCGCCGAGCGGCATGACTGGCCGACGATGGCGCGACGCTATCTTGACCTGCTGGCGCAAGCCGACGCCCGGGCTGGTGTCCGTGGCCGAGGTCGCGCGCGGGACGCTCACGCGCATGC
>CAXTPV010000076.1:0-6386 GCA_964246135.1 uncultured Acetobacteraceae bacterium
ACCGCAAGGCGCGCATGAAGCAGCGCATCCGCGACATGGCGGGCGAGCTGATCCGCACCGCGGCGATGCGGCGCGTGCGCGAGGCGCCGGTGATGGCCCCCGAGGAGGGGTCGTGGGACGAGTTCTGCGCCCGCTTCCGCTTCGCCGAGACCGAGGACCAGGGCCGCGCCATCGCCGACGTGCTGGAAGACCTCGCGTCCGGCCGTCCGATGGACCGGCTGGTCTGCGGCGATGTCGGCTTCGGCAAGACCGAGGTCGCGCTGCGCGCCGCCTACGTGGTCGCGATGTCGGGCGCCCAGGTCGCGGTGATCGTGCCGACCACGCTGCTGGCGCGCCAGCACCACCGGGTGTTCTCCGAGCGCTTCGCCGGCCTGCCGGTGCGTGTCGAGCAGTTGTCGCGCATGGTGAGCGCGAAGGACGCGATCGCGGTCAGGCGCGGCGTCGCCGACGGTTCGGTCAACATCATCATCGGCACCCACGCGCTGCTGGCCAAGACCGTCGCGTTCTCCGAGATCGGCCTGCTGGTGGTCGACGAGGAGCAGCATTTCGGCGTCTCCCACAAGGAGAAGCTCAAGGCGCTGCGCGAAGACGTGCACGTGCTGACGCTGAGCGCGACGCCGATCCCGCGCACCCTGCAGCTGGCGCTCACCGGCGTGCGCGAGATGAGCCTGATCGCGACGCCGCCGGTCGACCGCCTCGCGGTGCGCACCTTCATCATGCCCTATGACGGCGTGGTGATAAGGGAAGCCATCCAGCGCGAGCGTTTCCGCGGCGGCCAGATCTTCTGCGTGGTGCCTCGGCTCGAAGACATCGAGCGCATGGCCGAGCGGCTGCGAGACATCGTGCCGGAAGCCAAAACCACCGTCGCCCACGGCCGCCTCGCGCCGTCGGAGCTGGAGCGGGTGATGACCGAGTTCGGCGAGCGCAAATACGACATCCTGCTCTCGACCAACATCGTCGAATCCGGCCTCGACATGCCCGCCGTCAACACGCTCATCATCCACCGCGCCGACATGTTCGGCCTCGGCCAGCTCTATCAGCTGCGCGGCCGGGTCGGCCGCGGCAAGCAGCGCGGCTACGCCTACCTGACCTGGCCGCAGAGCCACCGCCTGTCGGCCAGCGCCGAGAAGCGGCTTGACATCATGAGCACGCTCGACAACCTCGGCGCCGGCTTCACGCTGGCCTCGCACGACCTCGATCTGCGCGGCGCCGGCAACCTGCTCGGCGACGAGCAGTCCGGCCACATACGCGAGGTCGGCATCGAGCTCTACCAGCAGATGCTGGAGGAAGCGGTCGCCGACCTCCGCGCCGCCGAGGGCAAGAAGAAGCGCGGCGACGACGACCGCGACTGGACGCCGCAGATCGGGCTCGGGCTGCCGGTCCTGATCCCCGACACCTACGTCCGCGACCTCCCCGTGCGGCTCGGCCTCTACCGCCGCATCGGTAACCTCGCCAATGACGAGGAGACCGGCGCCATCGCCGCCGAACTGGTCGACCGCTTCGGCGCGTTGCCGGGCGAGGTGCAGAACCTGCTGGAGGTCGTGACCCTCAAGCGCCTCTGCCGCCAGTCAGGCGTCGAGAAGCTGGAGGCCGGCCCCAAGGGCATGGTGGTGCAGTTCCGCCGCAACCAGTTCCGCAACCCCGCCGGCCTGGTCGCCTGGATGGCGGCCAAGCGCCCGCGCGACCCCGCCCGCGACCTCGGCGAGATCAGGCTGCGCCCCGACCACAAGCTCGCGCTGGTGCGCGAGATGACCACCGCCCAGCGCATCCGCATCGCCCGCGACGTCGCGACCAACCTCAAGCGCCTGGTCGACGAGGCCCACCCTAGCTGAGCAGGCCGCAAGGAAGGGCAGGGGCGCTGCCCATCGATCCGCGTCGCGGCTCGATCCCCGCCAGGAGCCGGCGGCTCCTGGACCTGCCCGACACAAACCATTTGCCAACCGCCCCCAAACGCTCCAAAACGGACTAAGTCCGGCCCAGGAACATCACCATCATGATCAACATCCACGCCGCCAAGACCCACCTCTCCCGGCTGGTCGATCAGGCCGCCGGCGGGCAGGAGATCGTGATCGCCCGCGCCGGCAAGCCGGTGGCGCGCCTGGTGGCCCTCGGCGAGCCGCTGCCGCCCGGCAAGCGCATGCTCGGCCGGCTCGACGGCACCTTCACCATCCCCGCGAACTTCGACGATCCGCTCCCCGACGCGATGCTGGCGGCGTTCGAAGGGCGCTGATGCGGCTGCTGCTCGACACCCACATCCTGCTGTGGGCGGTCGGCGCGTCGGCCCGTCTCGACCCCGCCGCCCGTGACGCGATCGAGGACACCGCCAACGAGGTGATGTTCAGCGCCGCCAGCATCTGGGAGATCGCGATCAAGGCCCGCCTCGGCCGCGACGACTTGAACGTCCGCCCGGAGCGCATCGCGGCCGCCGCCATCGAGACCGGCTTCACCGAACTCCCCATCCACGCCGACACCGCCGCAAGCGTCGCCGACCTGCCGCCGCATCACACCGACCCGTTCGACCGCCTGCTGGTCGCCCAGGCGATCGCCGACCACCTCCGCCTCTACACCGCCGACGCGCAGCTGCCGCCCTACTCCGACCTCGTCACCCTGGTGCGATGAGGCCGCCGCAAGCCCGGCCGCTGCCGCGCATCGTCGCGCGTCTCCGCGACCGCACCGCCCGCATCCGGCTCGACGATGTCGAGCTCGGCAAGGTGGGCGCGTCGCGGTTCGACCTGCGCGATCCCTACTACCTCGTCGTCGGCCTCCGCTGGCCCCGCGTCCTGCTCGCCATCGTCGGCGCGATCCTGTCGATCAACCTCGTCTTCGCCCTGCTCTACGTCGCCCGGCCGGGCGCGATCGCTAACGCGCCCGCCCACTCGCTCGCCTACGCGTTCTTCTTCAGCCTGGAGACGCTGGCGACCGTCGGCTACGGCGAGATGTATCCGGCCACGCTCTACGGGCACGTCGTGGCATCGACCGAGATCGTCTGCGGCATGATCGTCACGGCGCTGCTGACCGGCCTCGTGTTCGTCCGCTTCACCCGCCCGAAGGCGCGCTTCCGCTACGCCGACCAGGCGGTGATCACCCAGCACAATGGCCGGCCGACGCTGATGGTGCGGATCGCCAATGGCCGCGTCTCGATGCTGCACGACGCGGTCGCGCGCCTCACCGTCATGCTGATCGACCACACCGCCGAAGGCCAGCTCTACGGCAGCGTGCACGAGCTTGCGCTGACCCGCCCGCGCAACCCGATCTTCGCGCTGACCTGGACCCTGATGCACGATCTCGACAGCGCGAGCCCGCTGCACGGCCTGGACGCGCCGGCGATGATCGAGCGCAAGGCGCGCCTGTTCCTGACCGTCGAGGCGCACGACCCCGTGCTCGCCGCCACCGTCCGCGACATGACCAGCTACGCCGCTCCCAACATCATGTTCGGCATGCGCTACGCCGACGCCATCACCATCAGCCCCACCGGCAGCCCCCTCGCCGACCTGACCCGCCTCAGCCTGCTGGAAACCGACCAAGGGTCATGATTTGCCGCCCTCATGGATAGCGAAACCGCGCTTGCTCGTCAGTGCTCGACGGCATCACTGCAATCAGTGATGCCTCAAGCGGGTGCAGGCAGCGCAACATGGCCGTTCGTGCCTCGAGCGTCTTCGGAATAGCCAAGTCGCTCATCGGTTCAACGTCAGTATAACGTCCGAAGCTTATCCGACAAAAACCGTAAAAAGAGCCTGCTTGGTAGATTGCTCTGATTTCGCGTGGTGGAAGAAGCGACAGTTTGTCAGCTATCGAGTTGATCATTAGGTTGTCAGGTCGAATAATAATTGGAGTAAGGCCGCTGGGTGCTTTATACCAAGAAGACCTAGAAAGCTTCCGGCCAGAGGCTGCCACTTGTAAACAGAACCATGCAGCTTTGCTCGTCTAAGCGAACATCGAGCAGACCACATCCTCAGCCTCAGCCGCATCGTCACCCCACCCGAAACCCCCCATCCACATCCACCGACACCCCGTTCACCATCGCAGCGTCGTCGCTCAGCAGGAAGCTGATCACCCCCGCGACATCCGTCGGCTCGCAGAACCGCCCGATCGGGATGCGGCCCAGCATCGGGCCAGACTTCGCCGGATCGGACCAGGCGAGCGCGCCCATCGGCGTCAGCGTCACCACCGGGTTGACCGTGTTGGTGCGGATGCCGTGCGGGCCCCATTCGACCGCCATCACCCGGCTCATCGCGTCGAGCCCGCCCTTGGACGCGCAATACGCCGCATGATCGACAAACCCCGTCGACGCCGACAGCGACGACACGTTGACGATCGCGCCCGTCGCCCCGCGCCGGATCACGTCGCCCGCCACCACCTGCGCCAGCCGCAGCGGCGCCATCGTGTTGACGCGCAGCACCTGCTCGAAGCTCGCCATCGAGGTGGTCAGCGCCGGCTCCAGGCTGGTGATCCCGGCATTGTTCACCAGCAGGTCGACCGGCAGCACCGACGCCACCGCATCCGCCGCCGCTTCCAACTCCGCCACATCGATCGCGATCGTCGCGCAGCCGGTCTCGGCCGCCAGGCTCTCGAGGTCCGACGCCTGCCGGCTCAGCGCGATCACCGTCGCGCCATCGCCGATCAGCCGACGCACCACCTCGCGGCCGATGCCCTTGCCCGCGCCGGTCACCAGCGCCCGCCTGCCCGCCAGCCCGCGGGACGCCCCGGCCGCGCTCACTTCACCGCTCCCATCGTCAGCCCGCGCGCGATGTATTTATGCACGATGATGCCTCCGATGATCACCGGCGCCGACACCAAGGTCGCGCTCGCCATCACCTTCGGCCAAGGAATGACGTAGCCGCCCAGATACGACAGCACGATCGTCGATGCCGGCCTTGACTCCGGTGATGGCGTCAGGATGAACGCGTAAAGCAGATCATTCCACGCGAAGATGCCAGACAGGATCGCCGAGACCGCGAGGCCGGGCGTCACCAGAGGCAGCGCGATCCTGAGAAAGATGCCGATCCGGCTCAAGCCGTCGAGCTGCGCCGCCTCCTCGAGCGCGATCGGAACCGCGCTGAACTGGTCCACCATCAGCCACACCACCAGCGGCACGATGAACACCTGATAGACCAGGATCAGCACCAGGAGATTATTGATCATTCCGAGCTTCGACGCCGTGAGATAGAACGGGATCAGCACGACCACGGGCACCAGCATCCAGTTCGTCACATACCAGAACCACACGTCCCGCCGTCCCCGGAAGCGATAGCGCGCGATCCCATACGCCGCCGGCGCCCCCACCAGCAGCCCGAGCGCCACCGCCGAGCCGACCACGATCACCGAGTTCATGAGATTGGTCAGAACGTCGGAGTTGTTGATCGCGTCGGCGTAGGCGGCAAGGCTCGGGGTCCAGATCCACCGCGGCGGGATCGCGAACAGCTGGTCCTCGGTCTTGAGCGAGCCCGCGACCATCCAGTAGATCGGAAACAGGATCACGGCGAGGCAAAGGACCATGCCCGCCGCCTGCAGCCCGAGCAGAAGCCGCGGCCGGAGCGCCATCACCTCAATCCATCTCGCGATAGAATGCGCGTATGTAGACGCGCGCGAGCGCGATCGAGAGCACCAGCATCAGGATCGATTCCGCCGATGCGAGCCCGACATCGAACCCCCGGAACGCCATCCTCTCGATCTGCATGACCGCCGTCTCGGTCGCGGTGCCGGGGCCGCCGCGCTCGATCGAGTAGATCATGTCGAACTCCTTGATCGTGAAAGCGGTCTGGAACACCAGCGCCGCCGTGATCCCGGGCCACATGAACGGCAATTGTATGTGCCGGAAACGCGGCCACCACCGCTCGGTCTCCAGCACCGCCGCCTCGTCGATATCCTTCGGCACCGTCGACAGCGCCGCCGACAGCACCAGCGCCACGAACGGCGTCCACTCCCACACCTGCACGATCATCACCGTCCCGAACGCCGCCGCCGGGCGCCCGAGCCAGTCGATCCCGCCAAACCCGAGAGCGCGGAGGAAAACATTGATGATGCCAAGCTGATCGTTGAACATCAGCTGTGTCAGCAGCCCCACGACGGACGGCGTGATCGCGATCGGAATGACCAGGCAAAGCTGAAGCAGCCGCCGGAGCAAAGCGAGGTTGGGACTATCGAGCGCGAGCGCGATCATCATCCCGAACACGAGCTCGATCGGCAAGGTGACCGCGATCAGCGCCAATGTCCGCAACACCGCGCCGATGAAGTCGCTCGAGGTGAACGCGTGCGCGTAGTTCGCGAGCCCGCTCCAGCGCGGCGTCCCCATCCCCATCACCCAGTTCTGGGTCGACGCGATCAGCGTGTAGATCGTGGGATAGAGCCCAATCGCCAGCAGCAGCACGATCGCAGGCGCGATGAAG
>CAXTPV010000076.1:6396-9182 GCA_964246135.1 uncultured Acetobacteraceae bacterium
GAAGAGCCAAGGCTCCAGCGCCTCGCGCCGCGACGGCGGTCCCGCCGCGAGCGGCGGCGCCGGACCGTCGTCGCCGACCGCGCTCATGCCCAAGCGCCGCCCCCGAGCGTCTTCGCCGTCCTCACTTCATCGCCGACAGCGCCCGCTCCGGGTCGTTGCTCTTGCCCCAGCAATTCGAGCTCTGCATGTAGCTCTTGAGGTCGCCCGCCATGCTGTCGAGCCCGGACTTCACCGCGACCTGCCCAAGCTCGATGCGCGAGCCCCAGTCCGACACGATATCGGAGAAGCGCGGGTAGCACTCGAGCTGCGGCCGCCAGTCGGGCACGGTCGCCGTGCGCCAGGTCTCGACCATCGGCGCGAGGTTCGGGAATTTGCCCTGCACCGAGGGGTCGGTGTCCGCGCCCTGCCGCGCCACCACCGCGCCGCCCTCGATCAGCGATTTCGCCATCGCCTTCGAGGTCAGCCACTGGATGAACAGATAGGCCGCGTCCTGGTGCCGCTTGTTCACCTGCGCGCTCACCATGTAGGCGAAGCCGCCGAACGCCGCGTAGGCCCCGTTCGGACCTTTCGGCTCGGGCGCGATCCCGAGATCGCTGCCGAGCGCCGAGGTGCTGAGCGTCGGGTAGAACGCCGACCACTCGGTGATCATCGCGACCCGCTTCTGCGACAGCATCTCGACGACTTGGCTGTGGTCGTCGGAGACGATCCCGTCCGGCATGTTCGCGAGCAGTTGCTGCCGGAACGTCATCCCCGCGACCGACGTCGGATCATTCACCTCGATCGTCTTGTTGGCGATGTCGAGGAAGCGTCCGCCCCACGGCCACAGGAAGCGCGCGAACCCGTCCGCGGTCTGGGTCTCGCCGCGCGCCGATTGCAGCGCGTAGCCGTAGACGCCATGCGCCTTGTCGGTGAGCTTGGGCGCGTAGGTCTGCGCGAGTTCCGCCCATGTCGCGGGCGGCTTGTCGAAGCCCGCCGCGCGCAGCATCGACTTGTTATAGTACAACAGGCCCGAATACGAATCGAATGGCAGCCCGTAAAGCGTTCCGTCCACCGTGAAGCTCGCCCGCCACACCGGGAAGAAATCCGCGATATCGAGCGACGGGTCCGCGAGCTTGGCGTCGCTTGTGAAATGGCTGAGCGGCAGAACCCAGCCAGGATCGGCGAAGTTCACCGGCCACACGACATCGGAGAGGATCGCATCGAACTGGCCGCTGCCGGAGACGAAGTTCAGCGTCTCCTCCTTCAGCGTGTCCTCATAGGGAAAGATGTTCCAATTGACCCTGATCCCGGTTTCGCGCTCGAACGCGGGTGTCAGCGCCTGCGCCGCCTTGTAGCTCGGCCGGTCCAGCCCGACCACGGTGATCGTCACGCCCTTGTAGGGCCTCGCCGCGTCGGCCAGCGACCAGGACGCCGCCCGCGCGGCGCCGGTCGCCACGACACCGGACGCGGCCGCGAGGCAGGCGGCGCCGGCAAGCAACCCGATCACGTGACGCACCATGCTCCATCCCCTTGCCTACCCGGTGCGAATGATACGCGCGCGGCACGCCGCCGCCGGCATCAGGCCCGGATGTTTGTTGATCTTTCGAACCTCGTGTAATAACGCTACCGACACGTGTCAACGCACGCGCGGCGATGATGGGTCGCCACGAGGACTGACGTGGGAGAGTGGCGTTGGCTGATGTCGGGATCGACCGGCTGCACAAGAGCTTCGGCGAGCAATCGGTGCTGCGCGACGTCAGCATGCAGGTGCGGGACGGCGAGTTCATGGTCTTCGTCGGTCCGTCGGGATGCGGCAAGACGACGCTGCTCCGAAGCATCGCGGGCCTCGAGCGCCCGACCGCCGGTCGCGTCACCATAGGCGACGACGACGTGACGCGCTGGCCGCCGGCACGACGCAAGGTTGCGATGGTGTTCCAATCCTACGCGCTCTATCCGCACATGACGGTGCGTCAGAACATCGCGTTCGGCCTCCGTGTCGCCAGGATGCCGGCGGCAGAGATCGCCCAGCGCGTCGACGACGCCGCGTCGACCCTCCAGATCACCCATCTTCTCGACCGCCGCCCGCGCGCGCTCTCTGGCGGCCAGCGCCAGCGGGTCGCGATCGGCCGTTCGATCGTGCGCGATCCGAGGGCGTTCCTGTTCGACGAGCCGCTGTCCAATCTCGACGCCGAGCTTCGCGTGCAGATGCGGGTCGAGCTGGTCGCGTTGCACGAGCGCCTCGGCGCCACCATGATCTATGTGACGCATGACCAGGTCGAGGCGATGACCATGGCCGACCGCATCACCGTGCTGAACCGCGGCGAGGTCGAGCAGATCGGGGCCCCGCTCGAGCTCTACCGCCAGCCGCGCAACATCTTCGTCGCCGGCTTCATCGGCTCGCCTAGGATGAACCTGCTGCCGGTGTCGGTCGCGGCGGCCGGCGCCGAGGGCGTCACCGTGGCGCTGCCTTGCGGCGCCTGCCTGCTGGTGCCGGTGGTGGCGGCGGGCGTGCAGCCCGGACAGACCGTGACCCTCGGCCTGCGTCCCGAGCATATACGCATCGGCGAGGCCCCGGGCGGGGCCGCCGACGCCATGCTCGCCGCCGAGACCAGGCTCGTCGAGCATCTCGGCGGCGAGATCCTCGCCCATGTGGCGCTCCCGGACGGCACCGCGCTCCACGTCAAGACGCATGGCCACGACGACCTCAGCCGCTCGGCGCCGGTGGTTCTCGGCGTCAGGGGTGAACTCTGCTACGTGTTCACCGCCGATGGCGCCTGCCTGCCCGCGCGCCGCCCGCGCGACCTGCC
>CAXTPV010000077.1:0-9125 GCA_964246135.1 uncultured Acetobacteraceae bacterium
GGGGCACGGGGCGCCGTCGACCAGGACGCTCCCTGGAGCGCGGTCTCCGCCTCGCTCGCCGCCCAGCCAGGTTTGGCGAACCTGACCCTGCTGCCCGAAGTCGCGGCTCCTCCGGCGGCGGCAGGACTGACGACCGGGCCGGCCATCGCACCGACCAAGCATCCCGACGTGGCAACGACCAAGTCCGCTTCGCCGCCGCCGCACCCGACAGCCACCACCATCAAGGCGACGGCAGGACGGGCTTCCGCGAGGACGGCCCCGATCACCCGCGCTCCGCCCACGCAAGCGCAGGTTGAAACGAGCGCGAAGTCGGGCGCCGGCGCAGTCAGGCCGGCCTTCGACGGGACCCGAGGATCGACGCACCCCCCGGCCGCCAAGGCCAGCATCCGGCGGGACCCGCGCATCCGGCGGCTCCAGGTTGCACTCCTGGCACTCGGCTTTTATGAGGGCAGCGTCTCAGGCGTCTTTGACCCGGAGACCGCTAGGGCGGTGCGATCCTATCAGCGATCGATCCAGGAGCTGCCGACAGGAAGGCTCACATCGTCCCAAATCGTCCGACTAATGAACACACGTTGACGGGCTGGACGGCAAAGTGACCGGGAGAGACGAGCGGAATGGGTTTGCGTACCAAGTTCAACCTGGCACTTCTCGGCGTGTTCACGGCCGGGATGATGGTTGCCGCCCTGTTGATTCACGCGTCAATCCAGTCCCAGGCTCGCGCCCAGTTGCGCCGGGAAGCAACTCTGATGATGCGTGAGGTGAACGCGGCGATCGACTACACCACTGGCCAGGTCAACCCGCTCCTGACCGGGGCGTCGAGCACGCAGTTCCTGCCGCAGGAAGTTCCATTCTATGCGGCCGCCCAGCAATTCCACATCCTGTCGCGTCGCGCACCAGATTACGCGCTACGCCAGCCGGCGCTTGATCCGACCAATCCCGCCGATCGGCCGGCACCATGGGAGCGAAAGATCATCAACGGGTTCGTCGCGAACCCGTCGTTAAAAGAGCTGACGCTTGAGCGTCAAAGCGCGAATATCCCTATCCTGTCCTACGCGGAACCGGTTCAGGTGAACGATAGGAGCTGCCTGGTCTGCCATTCCGACCCCAAGGTCGCGCCGGCCTCGATGATTGATGTCTACGGCGGCAGGAACGGCTTTGGCTGGCATTTGGGCCAGATCGTCGGCGCCGAGATCGTGTCGGTGCCAGAGCGGGCGGTGTTCGCGAGCGGACGGGCGAACCTGCTTGCCGCGCTGACCACGTTGGCTCTCGTGTTCGCGGCGATGCTCGCGATGGTCAACGTGCTGCTGCACGTGGTCATCGTGGCGCCATTGCGCCGGATTTCGAAGGCAGCCGAGGAGGTCAGCCTCGGCAATATGGAGCAGCCTGAGTTCTCCAATAGCGCGAAGGACGAGATCGGCGCCCTGGCGGCGGCGTTCAACCGGATGCGACGGAGCCTTGTCACCACGATGGGCATGCTCGAGGACTGAGCCACGTCGATGTCGCAGCCCGAGCTGATCGGCCGTTTCGTCATCGTCTCGGTGCTCGGCCGCGGCGCGATGGGTGTTGTCTATCGTGCTCATGACCCCGTCATCGATCGTCCGGTCGCGATCAAGCTGGTCCGGAGCGACCTTCTGGAAGGCGACGATCGGGAGAGCTACATAGCGCGGTTCCGCAACGAGGCCCGGATCGCCGGACGCTTCGCCCACCCGAACATCGTTGGCGTCCACGACTTCGCGATGCACGAGGGCAACCCGTATATCGTCATGGAGCATGTCGAGGGCGTGCCGCTGCACCGGGCCTACAGGCGCGGGACCAAGGCTCCGATCGCCGAGGTGCTGCGTATCGGCCTACAGACACTCGACGCGCTTGATTACGCGCACGCCTTCGGCGTCGTGCACCGCGACGTAAAGCCAGCCAACATCCTGCTGACCCAGGGCTCGCGACTGAAGGTCGCTGATTTTGGCATCTCGCGCCTGATCAGCAGCGAACTCACGGTCGATGCGTTAATGATCGGGACGCCGAGCTACATGTCGCCCGAGCAAGCACGCGGCGATCCGGTCGATCAGCGAAGCGACCTGTTCTCGCTCGGCAGCGTGCTTTACGAATTGCTGGCAGGCACTCAGCCGTTCAGCGGCCGGGACTACAACGGGACCCTCTATCGGCTGATGAGCGAGCCGCATGCGCCGCTCGCCACCTTGCGCGCCGACGTCCCGCCCGCGCTCGCGAGCCTGATCGACCGGACGTTGCAGAAACGCCCCGGGGACCGCTTCGAGAGCGCGGCCTTGTTCTCGGCGGCGATGCGGGACGTCGACATCTCGGCGGCACGGCGTGACACGTTGCCGCAGCCGATGGCGGAGGGGTTTGGATCGGGCGCTGGTCCGGACGAGACGGCTAAGGCCGACGCCGACCCGGTCTCGCTCGCGACCGAACAGACGGCGTCGGAACTCACCGCGGACCTCGATTCGGGACCGTTGGCGGCCGGACACCTGTCGCTCGATCCCGGGCGCATGGCAACGATCGAGCGTCGACTGGCACACTATGTCGGGCCGGTCGCCAGGATGCATGTCCGTCGTGCCGCCGAGCAGCATTCCGGCGTCGACGCGCTCGCGCGCTCGCTCGGTGAGCGGATCCCCGACCCGGTGGAACGCGAGACGTTCGTGGCCTCGGTCCTGGCGCTTCTCTCGCCGCCTACGGATAAGGTCCGACCGGCCGCCCCGCCGGCGAGCGCGGTCGCCGACACGGCGCCCCGCCCGACGCCGATCGCGTCCGCACCGACCGCCGAGGTCCTAGCCGCCATCTCCCGCGCTCACGCCGCCATCGATGACGCGACGCCGGCGGACGCGGCGGAACTCGGTCGCGTCACCCGCGCGCTCGCCCACGTTCTCGGCCCGGTCGCGGCGACACTCGTGCGACGCGCACGCGCCCGTTCCGCAAGCACCGACGGAATCATCGCCGCTTGCGAGGAATGGATGGCCGACGAGTGCGAACGCACGCTCTTTCGCACCCGCCTCGCAGCCGAACGCGCCGTCAGCGAACGCGCCGCCGACTGACCGCCAACAGGAGGCCGCCGATGGCCGCGATTGACCTCAGATCACTGATCGACCGGATGAACCCGACCTGCCGCGACAGCCTCGAGCAGGCCGCCGGCTTCGCGCTGCTCCGCACGCACCACAATGTCGAGCTCGAGCATTGGCTTCTCAAGCTGATCGAGATGGCCCCCGACGCGTCGCTGGTGCTGCGCCGTTTCGATGTCGATCCGGGCATGGTCTCGGCCGAAATTCAGCGATCGCTCGAGCGGTTCCCGATCGGCAATGCGCGTCCGCCCGGATTGTCGCCCGACATCGTGGCGGCCACGAAGGATGCCTGGCTGTTCGCTTCCGTCGAGCGGCACCAGGCCGCGATCCGATCGGGGCACCTGCTCTGGGGGATGATCGCCGACGAGACGGTGTCGCGCCGGGTGCGCGAGGCCTCGCCCGCGCTCGGCCGCCTGATGCCGGACCTGCTTCGGCGCGAGTTCGACGCGATCACTGCCGACAGTGCCGAGAGCCCCCGCACTCTTGCCGATGGCGGGGCAGGCGTCTTGCAGCCGGCCCCTGGCGGGGGTGCCCGGGCCGCGCTCAACCTCTACACGGTCGACCTCACCGCCAGCGCCCGGGAGGGTCGCCTCGATACGGTTCTCGGACGCGACGTTGAAATCCGCCAGATGATCGACATCCTGACCCGGCGCCGGCAGAACAATCCGATCCTCACCGGCGAGGCCGGCGTAGGCAAGACCGCGATCGTGGAGGGCTTTGCTGCCCGGGTCGCATCCGGTGACGTGCCGACCCCGCTCCGCGATATCGCGGTGCTTACGCTTGACCTTGGGCTGCTGCAGGCGGGCGCGAGCCTCAAAGGCGAGTTCGAGAACCGCCTCCGCTCGGTGATCGACGAGGTCAAGGCAAGCCCGGTTCCGATCGTGTTGTTCATCGACGAGGCGCACACGCTGATCGGAGCCGGCGGGCAGGCTGGCCAGAACGATGCCGCAAACCTGCTCAAGCCCGCGCTCGCGCGTGGCGAGCTGCGAACGATCGCAGCCACCACCTGGGCCGAATACAAGAAGTATTTTGAGCGCGACGCGGCGCTCAGCCGCCGGTTCCAGCTTGTGCGGGTCGAGGAGCCGGAGGAAGCGGTGGCCATCACGATGACGCGCGGTCTGCTCGGATCACTCGAGGCGCATCATCGGGTGCACATCCTCGACGAGGCAGTGCTGGCCGCCGTCCAGCTATCGATGCGCTACATCCCGAGCCGGCAACTGCCCGACAAGGCGGTAAGCCTGCTCGACACGGCGTGCGCCCGCGTCGCGATGAGCAGGGACGCGACCCCCGCATCGCTTGAGGAACGCGCGAGTGCGATCGCCGTGATCGACACCGAACTTGCCATCCTGGAACGCGAACAGCGGGGCGGCAGCGCCCATGGCGCGAGGGTTGAGACGTTGGGCGGCCAGCGTGACGTTCTGACCGCCGAGCATGAGGCGCTCGATCGCCGGTGGAGAGCGGAGCGCGAGCTCGTTGCAAGGGCAGACGGGCTGCGTGCAACGCTCGATGACGCGGCCGAGCCACCGGACGATGTCGCCGACCTCGGCACGCCCGAGAACACCCGCGAGACGCTTGCCCTAGTGGAGGCCGAGCTGCGGGCGTTGCAGGGCGAGCATCCGCTGGTGTTCCCGCGTGTCGATGCGCAGGCGATCGGCGAGATCGTGCAGTCCTGGACCGGCATCCCAACCGGACGCTTGCACGCCAACGAAATCAGAAGCGTGCTCGGGCTCCAAGCGGCACTGAAGACCCGCATCATCGGCCAGGATCATGCGCTCGACGCAGTCGCGCGCGCGATCCGGGTGTCGCGCGCGCGCCTTACCGATCCGCGCAAGCCGGTCGGCGTGTTCCTGATGGTGGGGACGTCAGGCGTCGGCAAGACTGAGACGGCGCTGGCACTGGCCGACTTGCTCTATGGCGGCGAGCAGAGCCTCATCACGATCAACATGAACGAATTTAAGGAGGAGCATAAGGTCAGCCAGCTGATGGGTAGCCCGCCGGGTTACGTCGGCTACGGCGAAGGCGGCGTGTTGACCGAGGCAGTTCGCCGCCGACCCTATTCCGTGCTGCTGCTCGACGAAATGGAGAAGGCGCATGCCGGCGTGCAAGATGTCTTCTATCAGTGTTTCGACAAAGGAACGATGCGCGACGGTGAAGGCCGCGACATCGATTTCCGCCATACGGTCATCATCATGACCTCGAACGCGGGCTCAGAGCTGATCGCGAGCCTGTTTGCGGACTTGGAAACGGCGCCAGATGCCGAGGCACTTGGAGACATCCTTTCGCCCGAGCTCGGCAAACACTTCAAGCCGGCGTTTCTCGGCCGGGTGACGACGGTGCCCTACCTGCCGCTCGGCGCCGCGTCGCTCGCGCGCATCGTCGCGCTGCAGCTTGGCCGTATCGCCGAACGGATACGGACGGCCTACGCCGCCGCGATCACCTTCGATCCGTCGTTCGTTGCGGGCCTCGCGTCACGGACCGAAAACAGCCCGGCCGGGGCACGCAGCATCGAAACGATCCTGTCGGGAACGCTGCTGCCCGAGCTGTCGGGCTGGCTTCTCGGCCAAATCGCCGAGGACAGCGCACCTCGCGTGATCAATGTCACGCACACTGGAAAGGCGTTCACGTTCTCGGACGGGTCTGGACCCGTCGCCTCCTCTAGCCCGGACAATTCGCCAAAGCCGTGACTGTGACTGCGGGTTCAGGACACGGCGGGCGGTCCGATCGACCGCAGCTGCGACGTTCCGGCAGCTCCGCTTGTCGTCGGCGATGCCGACGCACATTAACCCCACGAACAGGGCGTAGGCGGCTGGCCCGGTTGCGGTCGGTCACGCCAATGGCGCGATTAAGTCCCGCCACCGGCCGCGTCCCGGCCGCATCCCGAACCGTCAGCGTGTCCCCGTCCCATCCTCGCGCCCGCATCCGTCCGTCGATGACGGATCGTGTCGCCTGCTCGTCGAGGTCTATGGCCTTGGCCGCGTCGGTCGCGGTAGCTGGCGAGGAGCTGGAGTTTAGCCGGCTGCGTCACCGCCGCGGCCTGGACCCGGGCGAGCTCATCGTGCAGCGCGAGCGACCGGCCTTTGATCTCGGTCGCGAGCACCTCCCGGACCGCTCGCTCCTCCGCAGAGCATGGGCTCGCTCCTCGGCGGTGCATCGCGCCTCCTCGCCTGCTTGATGGCTGCTTGCCGGCATCCGTCGTCGAAAGCGATGCAAGCTGCTCGCCACGGAGCCGCTTCGGCTTGTCGCGCAGATCGGCAGTAGGCTCGGGCGTTGTTGGCGGCGGCTCGAAGGGACCGGCACAAAAGCCGCGCTCGCCGAAAGTGCGATGAAACCAGATGGCGAGCTGCCGCGCGACCTTGAGCCTGGTCAACGCTGTCCCGTGATTGCCGCGATGATGGTGCACTGACTCGTTGCCGACCCGCCGGAGATCATGAAACAGCTCAATGACATCCCGTGGGTAGGCGGTGTCGCGTCGGAGTTGCTCGAGCAGGTCGGATTGGGCTTCGGCCACGCCCACGACACGCCGACGCGGGCACCAACCTGTCGCGCCAGCAGCTCGCCGAATTGCCGCAGCTTCATCAGGCAGGTGATCGGGTCGTCGGCGAAGTAGCGCTTGGCCAGCGTGGCCACGCCGACCAGCGTGTCATCGTAGCGGCCAAGACAGCCGAAATGGCACTAGCAGCTCTGCCGGCTTCGGCCATCATGGCTAGATCAACGGCACGGTTCCGACAGCCGTCGCTCCCGTCCTCGGCAGATGGGAACCGCAGGACCGGCGCACGATCAGGCTAGGCGACAGGACGACGTCCCGCGTCTCGCCGCGCATGTTCCCCCTGATCCGCTCCACGAAAAGAGCCATTGAGATGCGCCCCATCGTGTAAATCGGATGCGACAACGCGGTCAGGAACGGATAGACCTCGGCCGCGAGTTCGAAATCGTTAAAGCTGACCAGTGCGATGTCGCCGGGGATGCTCAGGTCGTGCCGTCGAAGCGCGCGGATCGCGCCCACGGTCATGAAAATGTTCGCCCCGATCATGGCCGTGAATCTGACGTGGCCTGACAGCATCTCGCCAGGCTGGCGCTCCGCGTCCTCGATAAACCAGCTTCCCCAAGACACGAGCGAAGGATCGTATTCGATACCGTTCTCCTGCAATGTTCTGCGATACCCGGCCTCCCGTTCGACGGCAACGGACGTCTCGGGATGCCCATTGATCAGCGCGATGCGCCGGTGGCCGAGACCGATGAGATGCTCTGCAAGGAGCGCGCAGCCCATCTCGTCATTGCTTCTGACCGTGTCCGAGACGAACCCTTTGACCGTGCGGTCCACCAGAACGGTGGGAACGCTGCGCTTGGACAGGAGGCGGAACGCCTTCGAAGACGTGCTCGACGGCGCGATGATGACGCCCTCGACAGCGCTCGCCACCATCAGCTCGATATAGGACCTTTCCTTCGCCACATCCTCGTCGGTGTTGCCGATCACGATATGAAAGCCGTTGGCGTTCGCGACATCCTCGACCCCGCGCGATAGAGTCGTGTAGAAATCATTGGTGATCTCGGGAACGATGAAGGCAATCATCCCGGAGCGATGAGTCTTCAGGCTGCGGGATGACGTTTGGAACGTAGCCTAGTTCCGCCGCCGCCGACAGCACCGCGGTCCGCGTCACCTGACTGACGTAGCCCCGTTTCGAGAACACGCGCGAGACGGTGGCGGTCGAAACACCCGCTACGCGTCCTACATCCATGGCCGAAGCCACTGGCTTTCGCGGAGTATAATCGGGCATTCCAGTTCTCATGTTAGGAGGACAGCGGGTATCGGTGTTTGGGAGCGAGGCGTCAGCGGGCCCGGAGCCGTCATGCTGACGCGTCGTCGAGCTCGCCGTCTGCCGTGACCACCACGCCATAGACGTCGCCCGCCCGATTACGCGTGATCCAGGCCTCGCGCGCGTCCTTCACGACCTGTGCCGGATCGCGCTCCATTGGCGAACCGTAGCCAGCACCTCCGCAGGAAATCGAGATGATCGACTGTCCTTCCTCGAGAACGATCCGGTGATAGCCAGGGAGCTCGACGCGCTCGCTGTTCCGATTCCAAACGAAGCAGGAGGCCGGGCTGCCGTCGATCCCGCCATGACGCCGCGCGCGGGCGTCTCGTGCCCGTCGCTGTTCGTCATGACCTCGACGCTGCATCCCACGGGCTCGAACTCGACGTAAGCGCCGGGCGCGCCACGCGTCCGTCCCGCGCCCTCGGTGTCGGGCACCAATCGCTGTTACAGAATCCGGATCGGGTGCTTGAGCTCATCGATTTCCACGCTGTCCTTGTGAAGCATTCCCGCCGTGCCGACGTTCACCGTCGCGCCGCCGAACTCGGCGACGATTGCTCCATCGGCCATCACCAGCACCCGGTGGCACAGGCCAGGCAGTTCCTCGGCTTCCGACGAGACCACGATCACCGACAACCCGTCGGCGGCAAGGTCGCGGATCAGCCGGTGGATCTCGCCCCGCGCCTCGATATCGACGCCGCGCGACGGCTCGTCCAGCAGCAGCACCTTGAGATCCCGGTCGACTCAGCGGCCGATGACCACCTTCTGCTGGTTGCCGCCGCTCAGCCGCCCGACCTTCTCGTCCATGCTCGACGTCTTGATCACCAGACGCGCCGACAGCGCGCTCGCCCACCGGTTGCGGCGCCGGAAACTCAGCAGCGAGCCGGTCGCGAACCGATTGTTGGACGGCAGCGCCATGTTGAAGGCGACACTCCGATCGAGGATCAGTCCCTCCGAGCGCCTCTCTTCTGGCGCCAGTCCGACCCCCGCGGACACCGCATCGCGCGGCCGTCGCGGCGTGAACCGGCGCCCGTCCAGCATCATCGTCCCGGCATGCGGCCTGTCCGCGCCGAAGATCAGCCGCATCAGTTCGCTCCGTCCCGCCCCGACCAGACCGGCAAAGCCCAGCACCTCGCCGCGCCGCAGGGTGAAATCGACGTCTTGCACCGCGGGCGAGCGGGCCAGGCTGCGGATGCTCAGCATCGGCGCCGGCGCCACGGCCGCAGCCCTCCGTGGCGCC
>CAXTPV010000078.1:0-9030 GCA_964246135.1 uncultured Acetobacteraceae bacterium
GCCCACTGCGGCGCGCGGCGGCCGCGACGGGCGACAGCTACCGTTCAGGCACGCGCGGCGCGTTCAAGGCCACCGGCGGCACGATCGGGGGCGATGCGCCAGCCGCCGCTGCCCAAGGGGCAGCCACATCGACCGGCGAGCCCGGCTGGGCGCGCGCGATGCGCCGCCGTCAAGCTACCCATCAGGGCGTCTCCACCGCCGTCCACGCCGTGCGCTCAGGCGACGGCGGGGGCTCCGGATCGTCTATCTCTGTCAGCGAAGGCGAGTGATGTTCTTCAAGCGACCCGACGTGCGCTACGGGCGCACCCCCGAACCCGAGACCCCCTATCAGCGCGCCGCGCAGGCTTGGGACGACCGCATCGGCTCTGCCCGCATCCAGGCCAAGAACTGGCGGCTGATGGCGTTCGGCTCGCTGTTCCTGTCCGGCGGCCTGGCAGCCGGCCTCGTCTGGCAGTCGGCGACCGGCTCGATCGTGCCCTGGGTCGTGCAAGTCGACCGGCTCGGTCAGGCGCAGGCCGTCGCGCCAGCCGACGCGGCTTACCAGCCGACCGATCCGCAGGTCGCCTGGCATCTCGCCCGGTTCGTGGAAGAGGTCCGCTCGGTCCCGGCCGACCCGATCATCCTCCGCCAAAACTGGCTGCGCGCGTACGACTACACCACCAGCTCGGGCGCACTGGCGCTCAACGATTACGCCCGCACCAACGATACGTTCGCCAAGCTCGGCCATAAGCAGATCTCGGTCGAGATCGGCAGCGTCATCCGCGCGTCGCCTGCGAGCTTCCGCGTCGCCTGGACCGAGCGCCGGTTTCAGGACGGCGCGCTTGCCGCAACCGAACGCTGGACCGCGATCGTGACGGTTGCGATCCAGACCCCGCGCGACGCCGAGACGCTGAAGAAGAACCCGCTCGGCGTCTACGTCACCGCCCTCAACTGGTCCAAGGAGCTCGGCTGATGCGTCTCCCCTTGCTCGGGGGCGTTTTGCTCGCCTCCGCTTCGCTGTCCGGCTGCGCGCACTTCACGCCGCCGGAGATCACCTACGACGAGGCGCCGAAAGCGGCGGTGCTGGAGCCCGATCCGCCCAAGCCGGTGCAGATCGTGACGGTGCCGCAGTCGCTGCCGTTGCCGGGCCAGCTCAAGCCGCTGCCAGGACCCGGACGCACCGCGCCGCCCGAGGTGGCCGATCCGCGCGCGCGGGTCGAGGCGGCGAATGGCGCCGCGCGCATGCAGCCGACCCGCGCCGGATACCTCAACGCCGTGCAGGTCTACCCTTTCTCGGATGGCGCGCTCTACCAGCTCTACGCCGCGCCCGGGCAGATCACCGACATCGCGCTCGAGCCCGGCGAGCAGCTCGCGGGCACGGGCCCGGTCGCCGCCGGCGACACGGTGCGCTGGATCATCGGCGACACCGAGAGCGGCTCTGGCGCGACCAAGCGCGTCCACATCCTGGTCAAGCCGTCCCGCGCCGACCTTCTGACCAATCTCGTCATCAACACCGACCGGCGCACCTATCACCTCGAGATGCGCTCGACCGAGCGGACCTACATGGCCTCGGTGTCGTGGTCCTACGCCGCCGACCAGCTCATCGCGCTGCGCCAGCAGAGCGCCCGCGCCGACACCGCGCAGCCGGTGGCGAGCGGCGTCGATCTCGAGGCGCTCAACTTCCGCTACCGGATCGAGGGCGACACGCCAGCGTGGCGGCCGCTGCGCGCCTATGATGACGGGCGGCAGGTGTTCGTCGAGTTCCCGCGCGGCATCGCCCAAGGCGAGATGCCGCCGCTCTGGGTCATCGGCGCGGCGGGCGGGACCGAGCTGGTGAACTACCGCGTCCGCGGTCGTTACATGATCGTCGACCGGCTGTTCGCCGCGGCCGAGCTGCGGCTCGGCGGCGAGCACCAGAAGATGGTGCGGATCATGCGGACCGACGGAAGGCCGACCTCGTGAGCGGCGCGGACGACGATCGCGAAGCAGGCCGGGGGGAGGAAGGTCCGGCCCCCGGTCAGTCTACGCCGTCGGGCCGCCTCGACGGCGTGCGGACCGACCGAGAGATCGCGGCCGAGCTGCGGCTCCGCCCGGAACGGCCGCGGGTCATGCGCCTGTCACGGCGCGTTCTCGCGACCCTGGGTGGGGTATCGGCGATCGCGGTCGCAGGCGCGCTCACGTTTGCGCTGTGGCCACACGGCCCGAAGGGACCGGGAGCGGAACTCTACAACACCGAGAACCGGCAGACGCCTGACGGCCTGAACGGGCTGCCCCGCGATTATAGCGGCTTGTCGAAGCCGGTGCCGCAGCTCGGGCCGCCGCTGCCGGGCGATCTCGGTCGTCCGATGCTCAACGCCGGTGTCGGTGCGGCGGGTATGCCGCAGCCCACGGCGACCACTCAGCCCGACCCGGAGGCGCAGCGCCTGGCCCAGGAGCGGCAGCGGCTCGCGCAGGAGATCGAGGCTGCGCGGACCAGCCGCCTGTTCGCGAGCGAAGCACGTGCGGCGATGCAGCCGGCGGCCGGCGGCACGGGCTCGCCTATCCCTCTTCCGGGGCTCGATCCGACCGCGCTCGGGCTGAACGCCACCGCCGCCCAGCCGAGCGAGGCCGACCGCAAGCTCGCGTTCCTGAACGGCCCTGTCGACCGCCGCACCACCAGTTCCGATCGCGTGCAGGCGCCCGCGAGCAAAAGCGTCCTGCAGGCCGGCGCCGTCATCCCAGCAGCACTCCTCACCGGCCTGCGCTCAGACTTGCCCGGCCAGATCACCGCGCAGGTGACCGAAGCGGTCTACGACAGTCCGACCGGCAAGATCCTGCTCATCCCGCAGGGCGCGCGGCTGATCGGGCAGTACGACGCGCAGGTCGCGTTCGGCCAGAGCCGCGCGCTGCTCGTCTGGAACCGGCTCGTCATGCCGAACGGCCGCTCGATCGTGCTGGAACGCCAGCCCGGGGCCGATCCCGAAGGCTATGCCGGGCTGGAGGACCAAGTCGACAATCACTGGGGGTCGCTGTTCAAGGCCGCGCTGCTCTCAACCATCCTCTCGGTCGGCTCCGAGGCAGGCACGTCGAACAACGAGAACAGCCTCGTCGACGCCATCCGGCGCGGCTCGTCGGACTCGATCAGCCAGACCGGACGCCAGGTGGTCGGCCGTTCGCTCCAGGTCCAGCCGACGATCACCGTTCGGCCGGGGTTCCCGGTCCGCGTGATCGTAACGAGAGATCTGGTGATGGAGGCCTACGCGGGCTAACGGAGAGCATGATGACGAAGCTAAAGCTTGGCCCCTTGACAAACGACAAGCCGGTTCGGATTACGGTCGAGCTGCCGGCGCAGGTGCATCGCGACCTCGTCGCCTACGCCGAGGTGCTTGGCCGTGAGATGGGCCACCCTGCCGAACCGGCGAAACTTGTAGTGCCCATGCTGGCGCGGTTCATGGCGACGGATCGGGAGTTCGCCAAGGTCCGGAAGAAACCATAATGTCGATACTGCGTCGGATGCTTCAAGGCTGCTTCGTCTTCCCGCGGGCGACCCGCCTCGCATGGCTGAGAAATGGACCTAAGGCCGGGTTCTCGTTCCCGTTCAGCCATGCCATGCGTACCGAAACGGTAGCGTCATCGTCTACTACGGGCCGATAGACAACACCCGGGATGGTTACTGCCGTCGCCGACTCGGCGACCACTGTCAGCGCGTGGCCAGTGCTCACCAAACCAAGCAGACTCTCTCGGCAAATGTCATGCTGGCGGACGTTCGGCGCGTAGCCGTCAGGGTGCAGTCTTCCGGTAAGCCAAGCATAGATCCACGGTCCAGAGCCGTAGGCGCGCACCACGAACGCTTCCTCGCGCAGTTCGGCCCAGGTCAGCGTCTCGCGTGCCGCAACCGAATGGTGCTCAGGGGCGGCGACGTAGACGCGCTCGTCCCATAGATGTTCATTCGGCAATCCGGATGCGCCGTCGACCGCCATCAGGAAGGCGACGTCGATCTGGTGCTGGCGCAGCGCGGTGACCTGGTCGACCGAGGCCCCCTCCCGAAACGAAAAGTCCAGAACCGGAAACCGTGCCCGGTGCTCCACTAGGATCTGATGCAAGAGGCCGGAGGCGAGCGAGGGATAGAAAGAGATGCCGAGCGCGCCAACCCCGCCTCTTTGGATGCTCTTCGCGCTTTGCGCGGCGTGATCGAGCTCCGCCAAGGCCCAGCGCGCTCGGTCGAGAAAGCGCCTACCGGCGAAGGTGGGCTGCGCGCCGGACTTACGGCGCTCAAACAGCGTGATGCCAATTTGCTCTTCCAAAGCGCTGAGCCGACGGCTCACAGCCGAGGGCTGCAGATTCAGCTGTGCCGCCGCGCCTCTGATGCTGAGATGCTCGGAGACAAGCAGCGCATACTGAACCGACAACGTATCAAGCATTTACATCGGCGATGTCTGAGACGGCGTACCTGTGCAAACGTCCGCCCGACACCGCGCGTGCGAGAGGCTGTATGGCAGGAAGCGGCCGAATGACGTCATTTGAGCTGCGGCCGAAGCGTGGGATCGAACAGCACTTCCAGCGGAACCCAAGGGCCCAGCGTGACGATTCGCCGGTCCAGGAGCCCGGCCTGGATCATTGGCAGGGCGTCGATTTGGCGCTCCACCTCGGACGGGTCGGCGACCTCATAGATCAGGGTCACTGCGAGGGGTTCCGGCTGGAAATACCACTCCCGCAAGACGCCCTCGCGGTAGGCAGCCCACAGGACCTGCTCTTCTGGAACGAGCAGAGGACCGAATGCCGCGCGGTCAACGCCCTGCGCCATCGTCAGCTGGGCCATGATCTTCATCGCAATCTCCTGGAGTTCTTAATCCGCAGGGCTTGGCGGCAGGGTCGGCAGCCATGCGGCAATCTCCCGCCCGATCACGTCTGGATGGTCCTCCTGGACGTAGTGGACCCCGGCTCCGAGTGGCACGCTGCGGCAGGCCTTGAGGCGCTGGGTGTACCAAGCGGCCTTTGAAGGGGAGATGAGCGCGCCCGGCTCGGCCCAGAACAACAGCTTTGGCGTCTCGGTTTCGAGCAACCAGGCGTCATATGCCTTTGCCATCGCCCAGACATCGGCCGGGGCGCCCGCGATCGGCAGTTCGTTGGGGAAGCGGTAGACCGGTTCGCGATCGGCCGGGTCGAGGAAGGGGCGCCGGTAGGCGTCCATTTCTTCCGCCGCCAAGGTGCGGACGATCGACGCGGGAAGGAGTTGCTCGATAAAGGCGTTCTGATCGACGAGCAGGCTGCGGCCCCGTTCGGGATCGCGAAAGGCCTTGAAGAACTCAGCGCCGCGCTCGCTCATGTCCAGCCAGGTCGGGACCGGGGTGATGAACTCCATCAGCGCCAGGCCGCGGACTCGGTCGCCATTCCGGCGCGCCCAGTCAAGGCCGAGGGCGGAGCCCCAATCATGCAGCACAAGCACAACCTTTTTCAGGCCGAGCGCGGCGATGAAGGCTTCCAGGTAGCGAGCGTGATCCTCGACCCGGTAGACGATCTTAGGCTTGTCGGATCGGCCCATGCCGACGAGGTCGGGCGCGATGCAGCGGGCGTGCGGCGCGACATGGGGAATGATGTGACGCCAGAGAAAGGATGAAGTCGGGTTTCCGTGCAGGAAGAGCACCGTCGGACCGCTGCCAGCGTCGACATAGGCCATGCGCGAGCCGAGAACGTCCACGAAGCGCATCAAATCATCGTTCACGCTTCACTCCTCGAATCCATCTCAGAATCGTGAGACCTTTAACCGCAGCGATTCGACCGAGTGCTCAATACTTCACATCTTCGGCACCGTGCTGATACCGAACGGCCGCGTGGGCGGATCATAGAAACCGGTCATGTGCGTCAGCCGGCCGTCAGCGCCGAACTGCAGGAAGCTCGCACCGCGACCGTATTCGTCGCCAGCGTCGTCGAACATGGTCCAATTGACGATGCCCTTGTCGTGATGCTCGAAGAAGCTGTCGTTACGAAAACTTGCTCCGGGCCCCTTCTTGTTGGCGTCCTCGATCTTGGCCGTCAGCTCGGCATAGCCGTGACATTCAATTCCGGGATCCTGATACACGCAGTCCTCCGCCACGCTGAGGCGAAGGAGGCGTTGCCGCTCGTCCGGTGACACGCCCAGCCTCCACGCCGACTGGTAGATCTCGAAAGTAGAGAGATGCGGCGAAGGCGCCTTATCTGCCATCGTCATTAGATTACGCCCTGACTGTCTCGAGTTTTTGATTGTGGGTGAGTGGAGTCCGGCGGCGTCAGGAAGGCGGCGAGCGTGACCCGCTTGAACCTCTCGATCGCTCCGGCGCTCCGCTGGACCTTCATCCAGAGCATCGCCCCTTGCCAGGACGACATCAGCACCGACGCGATCTCCTCGGCTGGAAAGTCGGCGCGCATCTGACCCGCCGTCTGCGCCGCCCGGACCGTGTCGGCGAAGGCGGCCGTGATGGCGCCCAGCACCGCGACGAGCCGCTCGCGCAACGCTTCGCTGTGCTCGGATGTCTCCAGGCTCATATTGCCGATCAGGCACCCGTGCCGCCAATCCGCCCCTTCCAGCCGAGCCGTGACGGTGTCGAAATAGGCATGAAGTCGGTCTATCGGCGGGAGGCTCTCGTCGCGCAGGGTGATGGCGATCGTAGCTTCCACGCCCTGAAAATAGCGCTCCAGGACGGCGACCCCGAAGGCTTCCTTCGATCTGAAATGATTAGTGAAAGAGCCCTGCGGCACGCCCGCCGCCGCGGTGATCTCGCGGACGCCCGAACTCACGAAGCCGTTCTCGTGAAGCGTCCGAACACCGGATTCCAGGATTTTCTCTCGAAGCGACGGTCTGCCCATAGACACCCAATACGTCCATCTGTATTGCACGTCAAGGCGGGATTCTGGAGGTTGGCGATGACGGCTGTAGGCATGACGGAACAGGCTCTGGATGAGGCGACCAGGGCGTTGGCCGGCAAGGGCCCCGTCCAGATGATCAACTTGGTCCGCTATCATCCGCAGGCCGCCTATCCCAACGGCTCCGGGTTTGCGCCGTGCTCGGGACGCGAGGCCTATTTCCAGCGCTACGTGCCGGCCTTCGCCAAGGTGGCGCAGAAAGTGGCGCTCGGCGAAGCCTTCGCCCCCATCTACCTGGGATCGGTGGCGGCCACCATCGTCGCCGCTCCCGGCGAGGCTTGGGATGATGTGGCGATCGTCGAATATGCGAGTTTCGAGGCGCTGCGAAAGGTCATCGCCGCCCCCGAATACGAGGCCGAGGCCGCGCCTCACCGGCGCGCCGCCCTCGCGGACTGGCGCTTCATCGCCGCGCTCAAGGCGCAACTCCCGGGCTGATCTGGCCGTCACCCCACCTATGGCCACTGCTTGCCAGGAGCTTCGACCGTGTCGCAGATGACTTTCGCCCAGCACGTTGTCGATACGCCCCGGCACCGCACTAGCTGGATCGAGGCCGGCCCGGTGACTGGCCCGCTGATGATCTTCATCCACGGCTGGCCCGAGCTGAGCCTCGTCTGGCGGGCGCAGATCGAGCACTTCGCCGCCGCCGGCTGGCGCTGCGTCGCCCCCGATATGAGAGGCTATGGCGGGTCGTCCGTCCCGGATGAGATCGCGGCCTATGGTGTTCGGGAGCTGACCGCCGACATGGTCGAGCTCCACGACGCTTTGGGCGGCCGACCGGCCGTCTGGGTCGGGCATGACTGGGGAAGCGCTGTGGCCTGGGCCATGGCCTCTCACCACGCGGAGCGCTGCCGGGGCGTGATCAGCCTCTGCATTCCCTATTTCGCGCGAGGCCTGGCTTTGCCGACCCTGATCCCGCTGGTCGACCGGGCGATCTATCCCGCGGAGCGCTATCCGGTCGGCCAGTGGGACTATTGGCTGTTCTACCGCGAACACTTCCTCCGGGCCGCGCAGGACTTCGAGGCGGACGTGGCGGCGACCCTCTCGGCGCTCTATCGCATGCCCGCAAGCGCCGCGGAGGACAGGCCCGCCTCCACCGCCGGTATCCGCTCCAAAGGCGGGTGGTTCGGCGACGCCCGCCGCGCTCCGGCCATGCCGCGCGACGAGGAACTGTTGAACCAAGCCGATTTCGATGCCCTTGTCGCGGCGTTCAAGGCGACGGGATTCCGAGGCGCCAACGCATGGTACATGAACGACGCTGCCAATCTTGCCTACGCCGCCGAAGTGCCGGCCTTCGGTCTCCTGCGCCTGCCGGTTCTCTTCCTCCACGCCGCCCATGACACGACCTGCGCCACCGTTCGTGGCCAGCTTGCGGACCCGATGCGCGAGGATTGCGCCGACTTGACCGAGGTCGTCATCGACGCCGGTCACGAGTCCATGCTGGAGCGTCCGGTCGAGGTGAACCAAGCCATCGAGACCTGGATCAGCGCAAGGAACCTGGTGCCACTTCTCAGAGAAAAAGGAACATCAGAATGAGCGATTCACCATTGGACCGCGAGGCGATCGAGACGGTCATATCGGCATATCCCGCAGACACACCGTTGTTCGTGCTCAACCTACTGCGCTTTCGCGATCAGGCGCACTATGGCGATGGCATTGCGCCGGCGGGCGCGACGGGCCGCGAATGCTTCTTCCAAGGCTACATGCCGGCTTTTGCGCAAGTCGCCGCCGCGGTTGGAGTCGAAGGCGTCCATCCGATTTTCATTGGCGAGGCCGTGGGCAGTTTCATTCGCGCCGACGATCCGGCATGGGATGTCGTCGCGATCATCCAGTATCCCAGTGGCGACGCTTTCCGCCGCATAGCGCTCAGCCCGGAGTACGGCGCGATCGCGGCGCCTTATCAGGATGCCTCGCTGGAAACTTCGCGGCTGATTGGCTGCGCGCCGGGGCAGGCGCCGAGTTGAGCAAGTTGCTGGTGTCGGCGTCTGCTGGAGTTGTAGGTGACGGCGCCCTCGGACGAGCGCTGCCGCCTTGCGAGAGCAGGACGGCAAGGCCGCGTCAGCGATCGGTCGACGATCGCCGCGCAAGCCGCACATCGACTCTTCCGAACAGGAGTGGACGTCTTGCCGCTGAATGAGATCGTGACTGCCATGCTGGAGGCGAACAAGCCGGGCA
>CAXTPV010000079.1:0-9024 GCA_964246135.1 uncultured Acetobacteraceae bacterium
GACGGGGCTCGCGTCGGCGGCGTAGCGCGGGCGGACCCGGGACGCGGCCTGCTGCGCCGCCTCCAGCGTTTGCGCGACCACCAGCGCGATCACCTGGCCCTGGTGGTGCACCGCGCGGTGCTGCGGCAGCGGGTTGCGGACGGTCTGCCTCGGCGCCTTGGCGATGTTCAGGATTTGGGCGTCGTCGGGGGTGATGACGGCGATCAGGGTCGGGATGTCGGCGGTGGATGGCAGGTCGAACCCGGTGACCTGGCCGCTGGCGATGGTGGATTTCACCATCGCGACGTGCACCATGCCGGGTTGCGCGAACTCGGCGGCGTAGCGCGCGGCGCCGGCGGCCTTGAGCGGCGCGTCGATCCGCGTGGTGGCGTCGCCGATCATGCCGACACCGCGGTGAGCGCGCGACGGGTCACGTTGACCAGCAGGCGCTGCTTGAACGCGTTCTCGGATTGGGGGACGGCGCCTTCGGTCGCGTGTTCGGCGGCGCGGGCGAACAGGCCGTGGTCGGGACGCTGGCCGATCAGGGCGGCCTCGACGGCGGTGAGGCGCCAGGGCCTGGTGCCGACCCCGCCGGCGGCGAGGCGGACGTCGCGGATCACGCCGCCCTCGATGTCGAGCCCGGCGGCGACCGAGGCGAGCGCGTAGGCGTAGCTCTGGCGGTCGCGCACCTTGACGTAGGTGGAGCGGCTGGCGGCGGGCGAGGCCGGCACCGTGATGGCGGTGATCAGCTCGCCGGGTTCGAGCACGGTCTCGCGTTCGGGGGTGTCGCCTGGCAGCAGGTACAGGTCACGCAGCTTGATGCTGCGTGGCGGCGCGTTGGCGGGCCTGGTCTCGACCGTGGCGTCGAACGCGATCAGGGCGACCGGCATGTCGGACGGATGGGTTGCGATGCAGTGCGGGCTGCCGCCGAGGATCGCGAGCTCGCGATTGCGGCCGGGAATGGCGGGGCAGCCGCTGCCCGGCGCGCGCTTGTTGCAGGCAAAGCCGGTGTCGCGGAAGTAGAGGCAGCGTGTGCGTTGCAGCAGGTTGCCGCCGACGGTGCCGAGATTGCGTATCTGCGGCGAGGCGGCGGCGAGCAGGGCGTCGGCGATCGCCGGCCAGCCCTGGCGGACATGGGGGTCGGCCGCGACCTCGGCCATTGTCGCGAGCGCCGGCAGGCGCAGGGTTCCGTGCTCGACGGTGATCGGCGGGCGGTGCGCGACGTCGAGGCTGCGCAGAGTGTCGGGGGCGATGACGTTGGCGCGCAGCAGCTGCACCATGTCGGTGCCGCCGGCGATGAACATCGCATTTGGGCCCTGGGCCTTGCTGTCGACGATCCGAAACGGGTGCATCGCTATCCCCTGCCCTCTGGCGACGTCCGCTCGGCGTGGCGGCCCTCGGCGACGGCGCGAACGGCGCTGACGATGTTGGGGTAGGCGCCGCAGCGGCAGAGATTGCCGCTCATCCACTCGCGTATCTCGTCATCGTTGCCGGCATGGCCCTCGGTGATCACGCTCGCGGCCGACATCACCTGGCCTGGGGTGCAGTAGCCGCATTGCAGCGCGTCGTGGCTCGCGAACGCCGCCTGTACCGGGTGCGGCGCGTCGGCGGTGCCCATGCCCTCGATGGTGGTGACGGCGCGGCCGTCGCAGCGGGCGGCGAGCACCAGGCAGGAGACGACGCGCTCACCGTCGAGGTGGATTGTGCAGGCGCCACATGCCCCCATGGCGCAGCCCTTCTTGGTGCCGGGCAGGCCGAGATGGTCGCGCAGCGCGTCGAGCAGGGTGGTGCGGGTGTCGAGCCGGATGGTGACAGGGTGGTTGTTCAGGGTGAGCGAGACCGTGCTGAGGTAAGGCGATGCCGGCGCGGTGGTCGTGGCGGGATCGGCGATGGCGGGGTCGAAAGGCAGCACCGCGAGGCCAGTGGCGGCGGTGCCGATCAGCTCGCGTCTGGTGACGGCCGGCTGGTCCATGGTGCCCTCCTTGCTCGCGCGATGGAACACTGGGGTTTTGCGGCGGCGTGTCTCGTCACGACCGCGTGAGGCCACCGGCGACTGCCCTCGTCGCGTAAACGCTTTCGAGTTTGTTCATTTCGATGCGACATTGTCGCGTCGGGTTGGGAGCGTGGCGATGGCCTATGTGGAGAACAATCTCAGCCGCGGCGAGACCGTGCGGTATCGGGCACGAGTCCATTGGGTCGTGTTCGCACCTTCCGCCGGTGCTGGCGCGGTTGCACTGTCGTTGCTGCTCGGCCGCTCCTCCCTGTCCGTCTTCTTTATCGTTCTCGCTGGCGTGCTTATCGGGGCAGCGTTGATACGCAAGGAGACGACAGAGCTTGCCCTGACCAACAAGAGGGTGATCGCGAAAATGGGGTTCCTGCGTCGCAGTACGATCGAGCAGCGGCTGGAAATGGTGGACAACATTCATGTCGAGCAGGGCATTCTTGCACGCATGTTCGGCGCCGGGACGGTCTCGCTCACCGGGTCGGGTGCGAGCCGGACGCCGATCCGCGGCATCGCCGACCCGCTGCGCTTCCGGCGCGAGGTGAACGACGCGATCGACGACCTGAAAAGTCCTATTCTTCCCGCATAGAGGATCGGCGAACCCTCGCCTTTATTAGCAGGCTGCGGAAACACGACTGCGCTGTTTGAGGCGTATGAAATCCTCTAATTAGAGAAGCGGGGTCTGGGGCCAACCGGCCCCAGCGGGTCGAGGGCAGAGCCCTCGCCTCGCTTCCTCAACTTCCTGCTAGGCCGGTTCGGTGTCCAGCGCGTAGCCGGCGGCGCGGACGGTGCGGACGATGTCGGCCTCGCCTTCGGCGTTGATCGAGCGGCGCAGGCGGCGGATGTGGACGTCGACGGTGCGTGGCTCGACGTGGATGTCCTGGCCCCAGACCGCGTCGAGCAGTTCCTCGCGAGCAAACACCCTTCTTGGGTGCTGCAGGAAGAACTCCAGCAGGCGGAACTCGGTGGGGCCGAGCGGCACGGTGCGGCCGCGCCGCTGCACGCGATGGCTGGCGCGGTCCATGGTGATGTCGTCGAAGGTGAGCGTGCCCTTGCTCGGCAGCGCCCGGGCGCGTCGCAGCAAGGCGCGCATGCGGGCGACCAGGGCGTCGATGTTGAACGGCTTGGTCACGTAGTCGTCGGCGCCGGTGTTGAGGCCGCGCACGGTGTCCTGGTCCTCGGTGCGCGCGGTGACCATGATCACCGGCAGGTCGCGCGTCGCCGGCCGCCGCCTGATTTGGCGGCAGACCTCGATGCCGGACAGCGAGGGCAGCATCCAGTCGAGCAGCACGATGTCTGGCGTGAGCTCGGCGAGCCGGGTCAGCGCCTCCTGGCCGTCGGTCGCCTCCTCGACGCGGAAGCCCTGGCGCTCCAGGTTGTAGCGCAGCATGGTCAGCAGCGCCGCCTCGTCCTCGACCAGCAGCGCGAGCGGGCGCGCGGCGGCAAACGCGTCGGTGGCGGCGCTCATGGGCGGTCGATCCCGGCGAGGCCCACCGGGTGGCCGCCCCCCGGCTTGTCACCAAGCGATTGGCCGCCTTTCGGCCGGCTGCCGGGCAGGTTCTCGCCGGTCGCGGCGTAGTAGACGGTTTCGGCGATGTTGGTGGCGTGGTCGCCGATCCGCTCCAGGTTCTTGGCGATGAACAGGAAGTGGGTGCAGGGCGTGATGTAGCGCGGGTCCTCCATCATGTAGGTGATCAGCTCGCGGAAGATCGCGGTGTAGATGTCGTCGACGGCCTCGTCGGCGCGCCAGACCTGCTCGGCGGCCTCGATGTCCTGGTCGCCGATCGCGTCGATCACCAGCTTGAGGCTGCCTTGGACCAGCCGGCCCATCTGGGCCAGGCCGCCAAGGCGATGCGGGAAGATGCTGTCGTTCAGCGTCAAGCTGCGCTTGGCGATGTTGCGGGCGTAGTCGCCGATCCGCTCCAGCGCCGCGGTGACGCGCAGCGAGGCGACGATCTCGCGCAGGTCGTTGGCCATCGGCTGGCGCAGCGCCAGCAGCCGGATCACGAAGGTCTCGACCCGTCGCTCGATGGCGTCGACCGCCTGGTCCTGCTCGATCGCCTGGACGGCGGCCTCGTCGTCATGGGTCAGCACGGCGCGCATCGCCAGGCTGACGCCGTTCTCGACCAGGCCGCCCATCTCGGCCATCAGGTCGCGGAGCTGCCGCAGCTCCTGCTCGTAGCTGGTCACGATGTGACCGGGACTCTGCGCCATCGCCTGCTCCTCGCTCAGCCGAACCGGCCGGTGATGTAGTCCTGGGTGCGTCGCTGCCTGGGCGCGGTGAACATCTGCGCCGCGTCGGACACCTCGACCAGTTCGCCGAGATAGAAGAACGCGACCTGGTCGGCGCAGCGCGCGGCCTGCTGCATGTTGTGGGTGATGATCGCGATGGTGAAGTCGCGCTTGAGCTCGTCGATCAGTTCCTCGACGCGGAGCGTGCTGATCGGGTCGAGCGCGCTGGTCGGCTCGTCGAGCAGGATCACCTCGGGGCGTGTGGCGATGGTGCGGGCGATGCAGAGACGCTGCTGCTGGCCGCCGGACAGGCCGGCGGCAGGAGTCGCGAGCCGGTCCTTGACCTCGTCCCACAGCGCGGCGCGGGTGAGCGACCACTCGACGCGCTCGGCCATGGCGCTGCGGCCGAGCCGTTCGTGCAGGCGGATGCCGAACGCGATGTTGTCGAACACCGACATCGGGAACGGGGTGGGTTTTTGGAACACCATGCCGACGCGCGAGCGCAGCCGGCTGACATCCTGCTGGGGCCCGATGATGTTGTCGCCATCCATCATCACCTCGCCGGTCGCGCGCTGGCCGGGATAGATGTCGTACATGCGGTTCAGCACGCGCAGCAGCGTCGATTTGCCGCAGCCGGACGGGCCGATCATGCCGGTCACCTGGCGTTCGGGGATGTCGAGCGTGATCGAGCGCAGCGCGTGGGTGCTGCCGTAGTAGAAGTCGAGGTTGCGGATCGAGATGCGCGCGGGCGGCGCGGGTTGGGCGCGGATGCCGGCTTGCGTCCTTGCGTCAAGCGGCGAGGCACCGGCCCGGTTCTGCTGCATGGTGGCGTGTCCTCGGGCTTGGGTCAGACGCGGCGGCGAAGGGCTGCGCGCGCCGCGAGGTTGATCGCGAGCACGCCGATGGTGATCAGCAGCGAGGCCGCCCAGGCGAGCTGCACCCAGTCGGCATAGGCCGAGCCGGCGTACTGGTAGATGGTGACGGGCAGGCTCGACATCGGCTGGTCGAGCCGGAGCGACCAGTTGAGGTTGCCGAGCGAGGTGAACAGCAGCGGCGCGGTCTCGCCGGCGATGCGTGCCAGCGCCAGCAAGATGCCGGTCAGGATGCCGTCGCGCGCCGCCCGGCAGGACACGCTGATGATGGCGCGCCATTTCGGCGCGCCGAGCGCGATCGCCGCCTCCCGCAGCGAAACAGGCACCAGGCGCAGCATGTCCTCGGTGGTGCGGATGATGATCGGCACCGCGATGATCGCCAGCGCCACCGCGCCGGCCCAGCCGGAGAAGCCGCCGAAGGGCGCCACCAGCAGCACGTAGACGAACAGCCCGATCAGGATCGACGGCGCCGACAGCAGCACGTCGGACACGAACCGGACGGCGTTGGCGAGGCCGCCGCGACGGGGATACTCGGCGAGGAAGATGCCGGCGGCGAGCCCGACCGGCACCGCGACGCCGATGCCGATGCCGGTCTGTACCAGGCTGCCGATGATCGGGTTGAGCAGGCCGCCATGGCCGCCGGGAGGCGCCGTCCCGCGCAGGAAGATCGAGGGCCGCAGCGCGTGCAGGCCGCGTGCGAACAGGGTGAACAGGATCGAGGCGAGCAGCAGCAGCGCGAGCCCGGTCGCGAGCAGGCAGAGCATCGAGACGACACGGTTGACGGCGCGCCGCCTCGCGCCGAGACGGCGGGCGACGCGCTCGCGCTCGTGAGCGCCGGCGGCCGCTTGCATCAGCCAACCCTCGGTGGACGCAGCAGCAGGCGGGAGATCGAGATGGTGATGAAGCTGATCACCATCAGCACGAAGCCGAGCGCCAGCAGCGAGGCGAGGCGTAGGCTGCCGTTCTGCGCCTCGGGGAACTCGAGCGCGATCAGCGACGCGATGGTGTTGCCGGGAGAGAACAGGCTCATCGAGATGCGGTTGGCGTTGCCGATCACGAACGTGACGGCCATGGTCTCGCCGAGCGCGCGGCCGAGGCCGAGCATGATGCCGCCGACGACGGCGCTGCGGGTGTAGGGCAGCACGATGTGTCGGACCACCTCCCAGGTGGTGGCGCCGAGCCCGTAGGCGCTCTCCCGGAACACCGGCGGCACCGTCAGGAACACGTCGCGCATGGTGGACGCGATGAAGGGCAGCACCATGACGGTGAGGATCAGGGCGGCGGTGAACACGCCGGTGCCGTAAGGGGCGCCGAACACCAAATCGCCGATGAACGGCACGTCGCCGAAGGTGTCGGACAGGAACGGCTGCACGTCGGTCGCGATGATCGGGGCGACGACGAAGAAGCCCCACATGCCAAAGATGATCGAGGGCACGGCGGCGAGCAGTTCGACCGCGATGCCGATCGGCCGGCGCATCCAGGCGGGCGCGAGCTCGGTCAGGAAGAAGGCGATTCCAAACGCGAGGGGCACCGCCATCACCAGCGCCAGCACCGCGCTCACCACGGTGCCGAAGATGGCGGTGAGCGCGCCGTACTGGTCGCGCACCGGGTTCCAGGCGGGGCTGACCAGGAAGCCCGGGCCGAAGCGCCGGAACGCCGGCAGGCCGCCCGCGAACAGCACCACGATGATCGCCGCCAGCAGGACCAGGATCAGCACGGCGGCCGCGCGCACCAGGCCGGCGAACAGCCGGTCGCCGGAAAGCGAGGCGGATGGCGCGGTGACTCGCGCCGGCATGATCCCCTGCCCCCGCCCGGTCAGTTCAGAACGCGATCTTCTGGCCGTCCGGACCCTTGATGCCGCTCCAGGCGTGCCGCACCCTGTCCTCGACCGCGGCGGGCAGGGTCACGTAGTTCAGCCCGGTGGCAATGGCGTCACCGTGGCTGTAGGCCCAGTCGAAGAACTTCAGGACCGAGGCGGCGCGGGCGGGGTCCTTTGGCGCGACAGGCACCAGGATGAAGGTGGCCGACAGGATCGGCCAGCTGGTGGCGCCCGGCTGGTCGATCAGGTTGACCGCGAAGTCGGGCGCGCTGGTCCAGTCGGCATGGCTGGCGGCGCTCTTGAAGCTGTCGAGCGTGGGCGAGACGAAGGCGCCGGACGGGTTGCGCAACAGCGCCGTCGTCAGGTTGTTCTCCTTGGCGTAGGCGTATTCGACATAGCCGATGCCGCCGCGGGTGTTGCGCACCGTGCCGGCGACGCCGTCATTGCCCCTGGCGCCGGCGCCTCCCGGCCACGCGACCGAGGTCGCCGCCCCGACACCCGACTTCCAGGTGGCGCTCTCGGCCGAGAGGTAGGAGGTGAACACGTAGGTGGTGCCCGAACCGTCGGCACGATGCACCGGCGCGATCGCGAGGTGGGGCAGCTTGATGCCCGGGTTCAGGGCCGCGATCCTGCCATCATTCCAGGCGACGATGTCGCCATGGAAGATGCCGGCGAGCACGGAGCCGGTCAGTCGCAAGGTGTCTGGCTGCACATGCGGGATGTTCACGATCGCGACCACCGCGCCCATCACGGTCGGGAACTGCAGCAGGTGGTTCAACGCGAGCTTGGCCGGGGCGACCGGGGCGTCGGACGCGCCGAAATCGACAGTGCGGTTGATGATCTGGTTCTGGCCGGCGCCCGAGCCGAGCGCCTGATAGTTGAGCGTCACGCCGATCGCCGATTTCGCGCCGGCGCCCCACTTCGCGTACACCGGCGCCGGGAAGGTGGCGCCGGCGCCGGTGATCTCGGCCGCGCCGGCGAGCGACGGCAAGGCGAGCGCGAGGCCGGCGAGAGCGATCGTGCGGTCGAGCGGCATGAAACCTCCGGGAAGGCCGCGCCGACGACCGATGCGGGTCGGTCGTGGGCGGCGGCGGGGCGGAAGCTAGGCTGCTATCACGACGCGCCTGTTACAGCCCGATGAAGGATTTATGACAGTCTCCGATCCGGGCCAGAGCTCAGCCGACGCGACCATAGGACGGCGCGCCGAGGCCGGGGCACGAGCAGCGGCTGCCGACCGGCACCTGCGCCGGCAGGGTGCACTGGTAGAAGCCGGCGTGGCAAACATAGCCGTAGCCGCTGGTGACGCCCTCGGCGGACGCGGTGCCCTCGCAGCCTGCCAGCGACGCGAGCAGCGGCAGCGCCAACAGCAGCCAGGGTGCGGTGGAGCGTGGAATCGAAACGGCCGTGGCCCGGGCGGGGCGCCCGTCACGAAATGCGACGTTATGAGTGGGGCGGCGACCGACTGACATGGCTACATTCCTCTCGATGGTCCGTGACCGGACATGGGTGCGATCCGGGATGCGATCTGGGCGCGGGCTGGCGAGGCTGGGCGTGACGATGGACGGGGAAACGCCGGAACCCGGCGAGGGTTGTGCGGAGATGCGCGCCGGTGCTGGGCCGCGGGGTCGGACCGTCGCGGCCATGCCGTGCGATCTGACCGTCGCGGCCATGCCGTGCGATCTGACCATCGCGGCCATGCCGCGCGATCTAACCGTCGCGGCCATGCCGCGCGACCGACCTATCGTCGTGGCAATCGCGCTGCTCTGCGGCGTTGCCGGGCTGATCGCGCGGCTGCATGGACTCGGGGCCAAGCCGTTCTGGCTCGACGAGGTGACGACGCTGCACCGCGCGTCGCTGCCGCTGGTCGCGATGGTGCTGGATGCGCTCAGCTTCCATCATCTGCCAACCTATTTCGTGCTGACCTCGCCGTTCCTGCATCTGGGCGTCGACGAGGCCTCGCTGCGACTACCGGCGGCGCTGTTCGGGGCGCTGTCATGCGTGCTGGTGGCGATCCTGGCGGGCGATCTCGCCGGCGCCGGCCCAGCGCTGCTCGCCGGCATGCTGATGGCGGCGTCGCCGATCGAGGTGCAGTACGGGCAGGAGGCGCGCTCGTACACGAT
>CAXTPV010000080.1:0-8933 GCA_964246135.1 uncultured Acetobacteraceae bacterium
CCTCCGCCAGCGCCTTGTGCCAGCGCGGATCCGCTGATGCCGAGCGCGATGACGCACACCACGATGATCTTCATTTGCGTTCCCCGTTTTTATCGACTGCCGACCAAACGGCCGAGCACCGCCGAAGCTCCCCTCGGATCAAGTCCTCCTCGAAGGGTGACGGGGCAAAGGGTGCGGCTGTTGGCTAAGTGGGCGGGGCCGCGAGCGCGGGGGGGCCGGGCGCGGCCCGACAGCAGGATCGGGTCGATCCGCAACGTCGCCAGCGCCCGTCGCCACTTGGTCTCGTAGTCGCGATCGAACAGGATCGCGGTTGCGGCCGGCGCCGAAATCCAGGCGTTGTCCTCCATCTCGCGCTCGATCTGTCCGGGCTCCCAGCTGGCATGGCCGAGGGCCAGCAAGGCGCGCGCCGGGCCATCGCCCTCGGCGATCGCCTTGAGCACATCAAGGCTCGCCGTCAGCGACAACGTGTCGTCCACCACCAGGCTGCCATCACCCTGCCATTCGGCCGAATGCAGCACGAAGCCGCGTGACGTCTCGCAGGGGCCGCCGGCGCACACCTCGATCTGGCGCCGCGGCGGTGACGGCTCGATCCCAAGCTGGCCGAGCAGGTCGCCGAGATCAGGCTCGGCCAGCCGCCGGTTGATCACCAGCCCCATCGCGCCCTCGTCGGCGGAGTGCGCGCACATCAGGATCACGCTCTGGGCGAACGGACGCGCGGTCAGGCTGGTCGTCGCGATCAGCATGCTGCCAGCCAGCGACCAGTCGGCGCCATCGTGGCCGCCGGTATCGGCGTCTTTGTCAGGATCGGGCATCTCGGATCATGTGGCCAACGCCGCCGGCCGCGCAACCCGGCCACGCAACCCGGCCGCGCAACCCGGGGTGACGTTGGCCGCCGGTTCGCCTATCGTCGGCCCGATTGGTTTGGGAGCGGCGCGATGACGATCAAGACAGGTGACCCGGTTCCGGACGCGAGCCTCGCGCTGGCGACGGCGGACGGACCAAAGCCGATCGAGCTCCGGCCCTATCTCGCCGGCCGCAAGGTCGTGTTGTTCGCCGTGCCCGGCGCGTTCACGCCGACATGCAGTGAACGTCACATGCCCGGCTTCATCGAGCACGCGGCCGCGATTCGTGCCAAGGGCGTGGACGAGATCGCCTGCGTGTCGGTCAACGATCCGTTCGTGATGCGTGCCTGGGCCGACAAGCTCGGCATCAAGGACGAAGTGACGATGATCGCCGACGGCAGCGCCAGCCTGACCCATGCGCTCGGAACCGAGCTTGACCTCACGTCCCGCGGGCTCGGAATCCGCAGCCAGCGCTACGCCATGATCATCGACGACGGCGTGGTCCGCTATCTCGGCGTGGAACCTGGCGGCGAGGTGGGCGTGAGCGGTGCCGCCAGCGTGCTTGAAGCTCTCGAATAATGGGCGCGCGGTGGCCTACACGCTCGCCTACCTGAACAGCCCGGTGCCCGGCATCCCCGATCCCGGCAGCCTCAGGTTGCGGCCGCGCGACCGCCACGAGCATTTCGGCACCGAGGAAGCGGCGCTGCGACGGGCGTCGGAGCTGTTGCCGCCAGCGGGATGGCTTGACCTCAGGCTCTACGGACCGGATGGCAGGTTGCTCGCGACTCAGGAGAGGCTGGTGTCCCACCTGCGTGAAGCCCCGCGTGCCCCCGCTACGCCGGCAGAGTCCGCCACCCGGATGTCGCCGTGAGCCGGCCGCTCCCGGCGCCAAGCCTGGTTCTCGTCACCGGGGCGACCTCGGGCTTCGGTGACGCCATCGCGCGCCGCCTGATCGGAGACGGTCATCGCGTCATCGCGACCGGACGTCGCAAGGAGCGCCTGCGCGCGCTTGCCGACGAGCTCGGCCCCGCCCTGCTGGCGTTCCCGCTCGACGTCACCGACGCCGACGCGGTGGCGGCACTGCCGCTGTCCCTGCCCGAAGCCTGGCGCGAGATCGACGTGCTGGTGAACAATGCCGGCCTCGCCCGAGGCATCGCGCCGGCGCAGCAGGTCGATATCGGCGACTGGGACGGCATGGTGGCGACCAACGTCACCGGCCTGATCCACATGACGCACGCGCTGCTGCCTGGCATGATCGAGCGCGGTCGCGGTCACGTGGTCAACCTCGGCTCGGTCGCCGGCACCTACCCCTATCCCGGTGGCAACGTCTACGGCGCGACCAAGGCGTTCGTGCGTCAGTTCACGCTCAACCTTCGCGCCGACCTGGTCGGCCTGCCGGTCCGAACCACCGACATCGCGCCCGGACTGGTCGGCGGCAGCGAGTTCAGCACCGTCCGGCTCGGCAGCCAGGAGGCGGCCGACAAGGTCTATGCCGGCACCGAACCGCTGACGCCCGACGACATTGCCGAGACCGTCGCGTGGATCATCGGCCTGCCCGCGCACATGAACATCAACCGCATCGAGCTCATGCCCATCTGCCAGGGCCCGGGTCCGCTCGCCATCAAGCGGTCTGGCTGACCGTCAGCCATCGCCCGGGCCGCTTTAGTGATGCTCCGGGACCAAGGGTCAGCAGGAACGTCGCGATGAGCAATGGGCCGATCGGCAGCGGCACGACAGCACTTCGGTAGAACGGAAACGCGAGGCAGGCGACAACAAGCAGCAACTCGAACGGCCGGAACCCCACTCCGGCGCGCAACCGGTCACCGGTCGCGAGGATGACCGCACCCGTCAGGATCGGCAGGTCGTACCAATAGGCGTAAGGCGTCACCAGCAGGCTGCCCGCCAGCAGCGTCGCCGCCAGCTGCTCCGGCCCCCAACCCTGCTTGGCTCCGCCGCGAAAGCGCACCGCGATGATGCTGGCCACGATCAACGCCGCCATGGTCTGGCCGAGCATCGCCGTGTGCGCACCAACTCCGAGCTGCATCAGGGCCGAGTAGACCGTGGGCAGATTCACCAGGCGCCCGGGAAGGGTCGACAGCAAGTGCCGGGTGAAGCCTGGCATCGCATGCCACCAGGCCAGCCACGATGACAACCCATCCACCGAAAGGCTCGCCACCAGCAAAGCGGTGCCGCCGGCGATCGCCCCCGCGATCGGCCGGAGCCGCCCCGCCGCGATCAGGGCGACGGGAATGAGCGGGCAGAATTGCGGCTTGAGCACCGCCAGACCAAGCAACGCCCCCCCAAGGAACGGCCGCTCGTCCAGCAGGAGGAGGCCGCCGATCAGCAGCGATGCGATCAGCAGCGTGTTCTGCCCCACCAGTACCGTGACGGCCGTCGAGGGCGCCACCAGCGCCAGCAACAGCCCGACGCGCCCGAGCGAGCAGCGCGACAGCGAGGCCGCGAAACACACCACGCCGACCACGCCCCAAGCAACCCGCCCGACCACAGGCGGCATCCACGCCAGCGGACGCACGACCAGGAGCATGGCCGGATGGTAGAGGTACGGAAAATAGACGCCTTGAAGGTGAGGCTGATACGGCGCCAGGCTGCCGGGCCGATAGATCAAGGCCGCCCTGTGTTGCGCGACGAACGTCGCGAATGATCGGAACGCCACGAAGTCGCTCAGGCCACGGCTGGCCACCAGGTCGCGAACAAACAGGGCCGGTGTCGCGATGATAGTGACCGCGAACAGGAGAGTGACGACAATCCGGGTCTGGCGATCAAGCGGGCTGTCCATGATCCGACCATGCGAGAGGGGCGCCGGCTCACACCGACGCCCCTGATCATGCCTGCCGGATCTTAACCGCCGGTAACCGCGCCCGCGCTCACTCGACGGCTTCGCGCTCCTGCTCGGACGAACCCTCGTCCCCGTCGGGCGTCGAGCCCGGGCTCGCCTGCGCGAACTCGAAGTCGAGCGCGCGGCCCTTCAGCGTCACCTTGACCGCGCCGCCACCGACCAGCCGCCCGAACAGCAGCTCCTCGGCGAGCGGCTTCTTGATGTGTTCCTGAATGACCCGCGCCAGCGGCCGGGCGCCGTAATGCCGGTCGTAGCCGCGTTCCGCCAGCCACTCCTTGGCCGCCGACGACAGCTCGATGGTGACGTTGCGGTCGGCGAGCTGCGCCTCGAGTTGCATCACGAACTTCTCGACCACCCGCCCCACGATCTCGGGCGTGAGGCCAGCAAAGGTGATGGTGGCGTCGAGCCGGTTGCGGAACTCCGGCGTGAACAGCCGCTTGATCGCCTCCTCGTCTTCCCCTTCGCGCTCGGCGCGGCCGAACCCGATCGTCTCCTTGGCGAGATCAGACGCCCCAGCGTTGGTCGTCATGATCAGGATCACGTTGCGGAAATCGACCGCCTTGCCGTTGTGGTCGGTGAGCTTGCCGTGGTCCATCACCTGCAACAGAATGTTGAACAGGTCCTGATGCGCCTTCTCGATCTCGTCAAGCAGCAGCACGCAGTGCGGATGCTGGTCGATGCCGTCGGTCAGCAACCCGCCCTGGTCGAACCCGACATAGCCGGGAGGCGCCCCGATCAGCCGCGAGATCGAGTGCCGCTCCATGTACTCGCTCATGTCGAAACGAATGAGCTCGATACCCAGCGTCGAGGCGAGCTGCTTGGCGACCTCGGTCTTGCCGACCCCGGTCGGCCCGGAAAACAGGTAGTTGCCGATCGGCTTCTCGCCGTCGCGCAGGCCCGCGCGCGACAGCTTGATCGCCGCCGATAGCGCCTCGATCGCCCGGTCCTGGCCGAACACCATCGATTTCAGGTCGCGCTCCAGGTTGCGCAACGTCTCCTTGTCGTCCGAGCTCACGCTCTTGGGCGGAATGCGCGCGATCTTGGCGACGATCTCTTCGACATCCTTTAACGTGACCATCTTCCGCCGCTTGCCCTCGGGCTGCAGCATCCGCGACGCGCCCACCTCGTCGATGACGTCGATCGCCTTGTCGGGCAGCTTGCGGTCGTTGATGTATTTCACGGAAAGCTCGACCGCGCCGCGGATCGCCTCCTCGGTGTAGCGCACCTTGTGGTGCTTCTCGTAGTTGGCCTTGAGGCCGCGCAGGATCTTGACCGCGTCCTCCAGCGAAGGCTCGTTCACGTCGATCTTCTGGAAGCGCCGCACCAGCGCGCGGTCCTTCTCGAAGTAGTTGCGGAACTCCTTGTAGGTGGTCGAGCCGATGCAGCGGAGCGAGCCCTGGGCGAGGGCCGGCTTGAGCAGGTTCGACGCGTCCATCGCGCCGCCGGAGGTGGCGCCGGCGCCGATCACGGTGTGGATCTCGTCGATGAACAGGATGCCGCCCGCCGTGTTCTCGAGCTCGGTCACCACCGCCTTCAGCCGCTCCTCGAAGTCGCCGCGGTAGCGGGTGCCGGCCAGCAGCGAGCCCATGTCGAGCGCGAAGATGGTGCACTTGGCCAGCACCTCCGGCACGTCGCCCTCGACGATGCGCTTGGCCAGGCCCTCGGCGATCGCGGTCTTGCCGACGCCGGGATCGCCGACATAGAGCGGGTTGTTCTTGGTCCGACGACACAGGATTTGGATCGTGCGCTCGATCTCGTGATCGCGGCCGATCAGCGGATCGATCTTGCCGGCGAGCGCCTTCTTGTTGAGGTTGACGCAGTAGGCCGAGAGCCCGTCCTGTCCCTTCTGCCGGGTGCGCCCCTCTTCGCGCTCCTCGCCGCCACCCTCGCCGGCCGGCGGTGTCTGGCTGCCCTGCACCGGACGCTGCGCGGTGCGCCCCGGCGCCTTGGCGATGCCATGGCTGATGAAGTTCACGGCGTCGAGCCGGGTCATGTCCTGCAGCTGCAGGAAGTAGACGGCGTGGGTCTCGCGCTCACTGAACATCGCCACCAGCACGTTGGCACCGGTGACCTCGTCGCGACCCGACGACTGCACGTGGATCGCGGCGCGCTGCACCACCCGCTGGAACGCCGCCGTCGGCTTGGGCTCGCCCGGCCGGTCCGAGGCCAGCCCGGACAGGTCCTTGTCGAGGAACTCGGTCAGGTCGGCGCGGAGCTTGTCGAGATCGACTCCGCACGCACGCAGCACGGTGGCCGCGTCGCTGTCATCGGCCAGCCCGAGCAGCAGGTGCTCGAGGGTGGCGTATTCGTGGCGTCGGTCGCTCGCGAGCGAGAGCGCGCGATGCAGGGTCTGCTCAAGGTTGCGTGACAGCATGCTCAACGTTCCTTCGACCACTCGCCGCCCACGCGCCGCTTGCCGCGCGGCGCCGGATGCACCAGCCCCTGACCAGCCGAGTGTCAGGGGCGCGACGGACGATTTCCAGTGAAATCGCGCCCAGCCTGGACATGGGGCTCAACATGGCGCGCCGCACCGGCCTGCCCACGCCCGATTCAGTCCTTCTCGATCGTGCACTGCAACGGATGCTGGTTCTGCCGCGCCAGATCCATCACCTGCGTGACCTTGGTCTCGGCCACCTCGTAGGTGAAGATGCCGCAGACGCCGACGCCGCGCCGATGCACGTGCAGCATGATCCGGGTCGCCTCCTCGCGGGTCTTCTGGAAGAACCGCTCAAGCACGTGCACGACGAACTCCATCGGCGTGTAGTCGTCGTTCAGCATCAGGACCTTGTACATCGCCGGCTTGCGCGTCTTCGGACGCGCCTTGACCACCACGCCGGTGGTGGTGCCGTCGCCATTCCGCCGGTCGCCGCCGTCGCTCATCCGCGCGCCGTCCTGCCCCGCCATCGCAAGCCTGCCCGTCATCGCGCGTTCACGATCCACCATGCTCGCAGCATATCGGATGCGCGATGTCGGTTGAAAGGGAGTAGACGCGGCAAGCAGGCCGGACGCGCGTCGTCACCGCCTTGGTGTCGCCACATTTGCATCCGGCGTGAGGGACGGCCCGCAACCCCTTCGAGCACGCCGGTTCCTGCCAGCCAGCAGCGTCGGGAAAGCTGGACCAATGATGAACTCTTGGGTATTTTGCCGCCCGGGCCGGTTGGGGAACGTGTCGATGCGCCAGTTGGGACACCTCGCCCTGGACCACGCGCAACGCCGCCGCCGCCGAATCCCGGCACTCCTGCTCGGCCTGCTCTGCCTTGGAGCGCCAGGCTTCGCCCGCGCCCAGTATCGCGGCGATCTCAGCACCATCGTGCTCGATGCCCGCACCGGCGCGGTGCTGCAGCAGGACGGCGCGGACATCGAGCGCTTTCCCGCCAGCCTGACCAAGCTGATGACCCTCTATTTGACCTTCGAGGCGCTCCGCGACCGCCGCATCACGCTGGACGAGGCGGTGCCGGTGTCCGATCACGCCGCCTCGATGCAGCCCTCCAAGCTCGGCCTGCTGCCAGGCACGTTCATCACCGTCGAGCAGGCGGTGCTGTCGCTCGTCACCAAGTCGGCCAACGACTCGGCGGCGGCACTCGGCGAGATGCTCGGCGGCGACGAGCAGCGCTTCGGCCAGATGATGACGCTGCGGGCGCGCGCGCTCGGCATGAGCCACACTACCTTCCGCAACGCGTCCGGCCTGCCCGACCCCGACCAGATGACCACCGCGTCCGACCTCGCGCTGCTGGCGCGTCACCTGATCGCCGACTTCCCCGACGAATACCACTACTTCAGCGTCCCCGGTTTCTGGTTCCACGGCCGCCAGATCCCGAACCATGATCCGATGCTCCGCACCTATCCGGGCGCCGACGGGCTCAAGACCGGCTTCACCGACGCCGCCGGCTGCAACCTGCTCACGTCGGCGATGCGCGGAAATGTCAGGCTGGTCGGCGTCGTGCTCGGCGCCCAGAACAACGTCCAGCGCAGCTTGGTGATGACGGCGTTGCTGAACCAGGGTTTTGCGTCCGAAGGCGTGCCGGTGGCCGCCGCCCCGCCGATGGCGATGGCGTGGCCGCGCCGCCATCATCGCGCTGGCGCCGCCCTGGTCGCCGACACCGCGCCCGCCAGCGGGTTTGCGCTCAGCCCGGCGCTCGCCACAGGGCCCGCGGTGATCACCGCCGCCGCCCTGGCCGACGCATCGCAGGGCTTCATCCGCCATCATCACCTGGTGCGCCGGGCCGCCGCCTTCGGCCGCTCCGGCCGGCGTCACGTCTTTCGCATGCAGGCCGCGTCGCTCACCTTCGCGCCGCGCACCGCCCGCCTCCACGCCGGTCATGCCGGCCACCGCCGCGCCCGTCACCTGATCACCTGACCCACGCTCGCATCCCGTCCCTCTCTGTTGCGTCGGCGCCCGGCTGACCACATGCTGACGTGGCCGGACGCTAGCGTCCGGCAATCCGGAGCGAGGATCATGGACGGCGAGGTGGACGGACGGCGCATCATCATCCACCAGGAGGCCGATTTCGAGGGCATGCGCCGGGCCGGACGGCTCGCCGCCGAGACGCTCGACATGATCACCCCGCATGTCCGCGCCGGCGTCGCGACCGCCGAGCTCGATCACCTGATCCACGACTTCACCATCGCCCACGACGCCGTGCCGGCGACCCTGAACTATCGCGGCTACCCGAAATCCTCCTGCATCTCGATCAACCACGTGGTCTGCCACGGCATCCCTGGCGAGCGCCGGCTGCAGGACGGCGACGTGCTCAACATCGACGTGACCTCCATCGTCGATGGCTGGTACGGCGATTCCAGCCGCATGTACGTCGTGGGGCCGGTGTCGCGACGCGCCGAGATGCTGCTGGAGGTCACCTACGAGGCGCTGATGCTCGGCGTCGCCGCCGTCCGCCCGGGTGCCGCGCTCGGCGATGTCGGCCACGCGATCCAGGCCTTCGTCGAGGCGCGACGCTTCTCGGTCGTGCGCGATTTCTGCGGCCACGGCATCGGGCGCAGCTTCCACGCGCCGCCAAACGTGCTGCATTTCGGCAAGAAAGGGGAGGGGCCGGTGCTGCGGCCGGGCATGTTCTTCACCATCGAGCCGATGGTCAATGCCGGCCGGCCCGAGGTGAAGATCCTCGACGATGGCTGGACCGCCGTCACCCGCGACCGTAGCCTGTCGGCGCAATTCGAGCACATGGTCGGTGTCACCGAGACCGGTTGCGAGACCTTCACCCTCTCGCCCGCCGGGC
>CAXTPV010000081.1:0-5596 GCA_964246135.1 uncultured Acetobacteraceae bacterium
CGTCCTGCATCGGTCCCGCCTTGGCAAGGAGTTCTCATGGCACGACGCGTCGCCGAGACCAGCGTGTTGCGGGTCGTGGTCGTGATCCTCGGCCTGGTGCCGGTCGGCGCGGGCGTGGCCGGGATGCTGGAGGGGTCGGCGATGACCGGCGGCTCCGGCCTCGGCGCGGGAGTGGCGGCGGCGGCGCTCGACAGCCACGTGCGCTATCTGTCGGGGGTGCTGCTGGCGATCGGCCTGGGATTCTGGAGCACGGTGCCGCGGATCGCCACGACCGGACCGCGGTTCCGGCTGCTGACCTTTCTGGTGGTGATGGGCGGTCTCGGGCGCGGGCTCGGTGTCATCCTGCATGGGCTGCCGCCAGCGTCGATGACCTTCGGGCTGGTGATGGAGCTCGCGGTCACACCGCTGCTCTGCCTGTGGCAAACGCGGGTGGCGCGGCTGTCCGGTCGGCGGCGGTTCGGCAGGTGATCGGGCAAGCCGCTAGCGTCGCCGGACGAACATCACGGTGGCGGCGCTCAGCACCGCGCCCTGGTAGCCGAGATTGAGCGCGACGGTGTGGGAGTGGTAGTCGCCGATCGCGCGCATCAGGTCGCCATGCGTCTCGTCGAGGTAGGTGCGCATGATCGCGCCGGCGGCCGCGATGTTGTAGCAGGCCTCGCCGGTCAGGCGGCGTCGCACCGTCGCGGTGCTGGTGCGGGTGTAGCGTGCGAGTGCCGGCAGCCACAGCGTGTTGACCTGCATCACGCCGAGATCGTCGGATCCGCCTGCGTTGCGGTGGACGAGCCCGGGCGCGCCGCCCTCGACGCGGTGGATCGACGGCAGCACCCTCGGCGGCAGGCCGTAGAGATGGGCCACCAACGTCATGCAGGCGATGAACGGAACGGCCATCGTGGGTGTACCCTGCTCGGGACGTGTCGGGCGACCAGCGTCGTCGCACGAATTCGGCATCATTGCCACCACGATGAAGTTCCAGACACCTGGCGGCTCGTTCTTGCCGGCACGCGCCGGTCGGGTTATGCGCGGGCCATGATCTCAACCCAGGCGTCACCGCGAGACGGCGAGCACGGCTTCACCCTGCTCGAAATCCTGGTGGTGATCGCGATCCTCGGCCTGCTGATCGGGCTGGTGGCGCCGGCGGCGCTGCGCCAGCTCGGCGGCGCGCGGGTGTCGATCGCCAAGCAGTCGCTCGAGCGGATCAGCTCCGTGCTCGACATGTACAAGCTCGATGTCGGCTCCTACCCGACCTCCGAGGAGGGGCTGCAGGCGCTGGTCGACAAGCCGGCGGATGCGGAGAACTGGAACGGGCCCTACGTGAAGGGCGGCCAGCCGCTCGACCCCTGGCACCACGCCTACGTCTACCGGCAGCCGAGCGAGCGCGCCGACCATGACTACGACATCTGCTCGCGCGGGCCGCAGAACCAGTCGGGCGATCAGCCTTCGACGTCGATGATCTGCAACCCGTAACCCTTCGGGACGGCCGGTGTTCGTCCCGCCAGGGGAACCCGAGGCATGGCGCATCCGTCCTGTCCTGAGGAGCAGCTCACCAGGCGCTGCCAGGACAGCGGGATCGCATGGCCGTCGAGACACCGATCCTTCCGGCGCATATCGAGGACACGGTCCAGGCGATCGCCAGGCTGCACGCCGACCATCGTCACGAGGCCGGACGCTTGCAGCGGGCGGTGGACCGGCTGACGGCCTGGATCGGGCGTCCGAGGTTCATCGCGGGTCTCACCTTCGTCATCATGGCCTGGATTGGGTGCAGCCTGCTGGCCGGGCAGCTCGGTGCCTCATCCTGGGACCCGCCGCCGTTTGCCTGGCTTCAGGGTGCGATAGGGCTGATGGCGCTCTACGTCACGGTGCTGATCCTGACGACACAGCGGCGGGAGGATCTGCTGGCCGGCTACCGCGAGCAGCTGACGCTTGAGCTCGCGATCCTGGGCGAACAGAAGACGGCCAAGATCATCGCGCTGCTCGAAGAGATGCGCCGGGACAATCCGAACCTGCGCAACCGGATCGACGTGGAAGCGGCCGCGATGGCCGTCGCCGCCGACCCGCAGGCGGTGCTCGACGCCATAAAGGAAAGCGAGGATGCGGGGATGCTGCCACCGCCGAGCGAGCTCGACCCGATCATCGTCGACCAGGTGCGGGACGACGAGACGATCGGTTCGTAGCCGGGCGCTCCCGCACCGCGAGCAGGCTGCAGAAAACGCCCAACGCGCTGTTCGAAGCGCAACAGGAAGGCAAGGGGCTTTGCCCCTTGACCCCATCAAAGGCTCGCCTTTGAAATCCTTGACTTAGTCTAGGCCGAGAGGATCTGGGCCACGTCCTCCAGCGACTTGCCCTCGGCGTCGATGCCGAGCGTGAACTCGGCGACGGCGCCGCAGCCCATCAGCACGGCGGCGAGCAGGTAGCCGAGGCTCACCGACCAGGCCTCTCCGGTGCCGATCAGCAATCCGAGCACGTAGGGTGCGCCAAGCCCGCCGATCGCGGTGCCGAAGGCGTAGAACACCGCGATCGCCATCGCGCGGGTCTCGAGCGGGAAGATCTCGCTTGCCGTCAGGTAGGCGCCGCAGGCGGCCGACGACGAGACGAAGAAGATCGCCATCCAGAGCAGCGTCTGGGTGAACGCGTCGAGCATTCCCATGCCAAACAGGATCGCGGTGATGGTCAGCAGCACCGCCGACGCCGCGAAGGTGCCGCCGATCATCTTGCGGCGGCCGAGACTGTCAAACAGCGGTCCGAGGATGAACGGGCCGAACAGATTGCCGGCGGCGAGCGGCAGGATGTGCAGGCCGATACGATCGACCGGGACCGCATAGAACTTGGTCAGCACCAGCCCGTAGGTGAAGAAGATGGCGTTGAACAGGAACGCCTGGCTCAGCATCAGCACCATCACCAGCAGGCTGCGCTTGCGGTGGGTGACGAACATCGCGTGCAGCACCATGCCGAGCCCGAAATGGCGGCGCGGGCGGATCGAAAGCGTGCCTTCGGCCGGCGGCAGCGTGTGGCCGACACTGCGGCTGACCTCCTCCTCGATCAGCTCGATCGCGGCCTCGGCTTCCTGCGGACGGCCATGGGTGATCAGCCAGCGCGGGCTCTCGGGCACGAAGCGTCGCAGCCAGATCACCGGCAGGCCGAGCAGGCCGCCGATCGCAAATCCCAGCCGCCAGCCGAGGTTGGGCGGGATGATCTGGTGGTTGGTGACCAGCAGCGAGGCGACGGCGCCGAGGCCGGCGCCGGCCCAGTAGCTGGCGTTGACCGCGAGGTTGACCCTGCCGCGCATGCGGGCGGGCGTCATCTCGTCGACCGCCGAGTTGATCGCGGCATATTCGCCGCCGATGCCGATGCCGGTCACGACTCGCGACAGCGCGAAGGTGATCATGCCGACCGAGCAGGCCGAGCCGAGCACGCCGACGACGTAGACGCCGAGGGTGACCGCGAACACCGCCCGCCTGCCGACCCGGTCGGTGAGCCAGCCGAAGAACAGCGCGCCGAACACCGCGCCGGCGATGTAGGCCGACGCCGCGCCGCCGACCTCGCTCGCGCTGAGGTGCAGCGCGCCGCGGTCCTGCAACGCCGGCCCGATCGAGCCGACGATGGTGACCTCGAGCCCGTCAAGAATCCAGGTGACACCGAGCGCCATGATGACCATGACGTGGAAGCGGCTCCAGGGAAGCCGGTCGAGGCGGGCCGGAATATCGGTCTCGATCCGCGGCAGCGCTGCGTCCAACGGTGTCTCTCCCTCGCGGCCGCGGTCGCCCCACGCGGGATCGCCGGAACGTCGATGTTGTCGGGCGGGATGCCCTATCCGGCGGGATGCGTCCAGGTGAGCACACGGTATGGTGTCCCGGCCTCGCCGGGCTCGAGCTGGACCACGCCGTCACGCACGAAGATGCCGCCGCCGGCACGCTCGACCACATGCAGCCGGACGACATCGTTGGCGGCGGGGTCGGTGGCCGCCGCCTCGTTCTCGCCGATCGCCGCCGCCGCCTGCCTGACCACGGGATCGGCGAGCGACAGCACCGGGTCGCCGCCCTGGAACACCGTCAGATGCGGCGCGAGCCGCGCGAACAGCGCGGGCGTGACGCCCACCACCAGCGCCAGCTCGTCGACGCTCTCGAACGCGCTCCCGGGCGGACCATAGCCGAGATGCGCCGCCTGGTAGGGCGCGACGATGGCGGCCTGCTGCTCGGGCGGGATGCTGGTGTGCCAGGCGAGGATCGACTGCGCGATCGTGGTCGCCGCCTCCTCGCCCTCGCCGACCGCCTGGATCAGCGCCGCGAGCAGCGGCGGCGAGGCGTTGTTGAGGTCGACCAGCCCGGCCTCGCTGGTCACGGTCACGGTCGCCTGACCGTGCGGCGTTCGCAGGCGCAGCACGCCGCCCGAGGGATCGATGCCGGCCGGGTTGCGGTTCATCAGCCGGAACGCGGCCTCGGCGAAGGCGCCGTCGGCTTCCGCCTCGGCGACGGCGCCACGACGGAGGTTGCCGCCGAGACGCGCCTCGGCGCCCCCGGCCTCGGTGAGACGGAGGATCAGCAGCGAGACCAGGATGAGCGTCCACAGGACGATCAGCAGCGCGAAGCCGCGGTCCCGTGTTGGCGGTGTGGTCAGTGGGCGAGGCCAAGGCCGCGCAGCACGCCGTGCTGCGGGTCGGACAGACCTTCCTGCGGCAGGCGCTGCAGCCCGGCCGGGACGCCGGCCGCGAACGGGACCTGCTCCTCCATGTCCTCGGTCACCGCGCGCGCGTCGCGGGCGTCGTGCTCGACATGCGGCGTGATCATCACCAGCAGCTCGGTGCGCAGGCGCTGGTTGGCCTGCTGGCCGAACAGCGCGCCGATCACCGGCACGTTGCGCAGGAACGGGACGCCCTGGTTCTGGCGCTGGTCCTGGTCCTGGATCAGGCCGGCGATGCCGATCGTCTGGCCGTCCTGGACCACGACGCGAGACTGCACGTTGCGGTCGGAGAACGTCGGCGACGCCGGCCCGGCGCCACCGCCGGTGGTAGTGATGCCGAGGCTGGAGCTGACCTCCTCGGCGACGTCCAGCGTCACCTGGCCGTCGGTGTTCACGCGCGGGGTGATCTGCAGCAGCACGCCGGTCTGGACGTAGGAGACCGAGTTCACCAGGCTGGAGTTCGCGACCAGGGTCGATTGCTGCTGCTCGCTCAGCACCGGCACGTCCTGCCCGACCTGCAGGCGGGCGGCCTGGTTGTCGAGCACGACGAGCTCGGGCGAGGACAGCACGCGCACCTTGCTCACCGTCTGCAACAGGTCGAGCGCCGCCTGCTGCGAGTTGCCGCCCGAGAGCAGGAAGCCCTGGAAGCCGCCGCCGGTGAGCGCGCTGGTGGTCGCGGTGAACACCGGCGCGAGCGTGCTGCTCGCGGTGGCGGCGGTGGTGCCGATGGTGGCGGCGCTGGTGGTGGACGCCGCCGACCCGGCGCCGGCGGTGGTGGTACCGCCGGCGGACTTGAAGAAGAACTGGGTGCCGTATTCGAGCGCGTTGTTGAGGTCGACCTCGGCGATGGTGGCGTCGATCCGCACCTGCAACGGCACGATGTCGATCTTGCGCAGCGTGGTGAGCACGGTCTCGAGCTCCT
>CAXTPV010000081.1:5606-8873 GCA_964246135.1 uncultured Acetobacteraceae bacterium
GGATGATCCGCAGCTCGTCCTTGGTCGTGCCACCCTGGCCGGTGCCGCCCTGGTCGAGGCCGCCGAGCAGCGGGTTGGCGCCCTGCGCCTGCTGCCCGCCGCTGTTGCCGGAGTTGGTGGTCTGGCCGAACGCGCCGCCGCCGGTGACGCTGCCGCCACCACCGCCGAAGCCACAACCACCACCAATGCCGCCGCCATAGCCGCCACCGCCACCGCCGCCCAGGCCGCCCATGCCGCCTCCCGAGCCGCCGCCGATGCCGCCGCCACCGCCGGCACCGCTGGCCGACTGGCCGAGCTGCTGGAGCTGGTTCTGCTGGGTCGGCTGGGCGGTGACGTGATCGGGGGTGAAGGCCTGCTGCAAGGTGTAGGCGACGTCGTTCGAGCGGCCGTTCTGCAGGTAGTAGACGTGCCAGGATCGCACCGTCGCCCGGCGCTGGCGAAGCACCAGGCCGTAGACGCGCCGGACATCGCCCATGTAGGCCTCGGTCGGCGTCACCACGAGCACCGCGTCGATGCGGCTCATCGGCACCACCCGCACGACGTTGGCGAGCGGCTTGCCCGAGCCGGCCCCTAGCGTGTCGGTCAGCGCGGTCGCGAAATCCTTGGCATCGCCGGAATCAACCGGCAGCAGGGCGAAGGAGTGGCCGGCCAGGGTGTCGATGTCGAAGGCGTGGATCATCTGGACGATGGCGTCACGCTCCAGCGGATCGGCGTTGACGATCAGCGCGTTGGCAGAGGTCTCGGCGACGATGTGGGCACCAGCACCGGCGTAGGGCTGCAGCACCTTGGCGAGCTGGTCGGCGCTGGTCGAATGCAGCGGCACCACGACGGCGCCGCTGGCGGGACCCGCGCCGAGGCCGCCCGGGCCGCCGGCGCCACCACCACCTGGGGCGCCGTTGCCGGCTTCGATGCGGTAGAGGCCGCCCGCCTGCACCAGCGACGCGCCGACCTGCGACAGCAGGACCTGGAGCGTCGGCAGCAGCTGCGAGCGCGCGATCGGTTGCGCCGTGTGCATCGTCACCGACCCGTGCACCGCCGGGTCGATCGTGTAGTTGGCGTGCAGGATGTCGCCGAGGACCTGGGCCACGACGGCGCGGATGTCGGTGTCGGCGAAGTCGAGCGAGGTGTCGCCAGCCCCGCCGCTCGAGAACTGTGCCTCCGGCGCCCGCACGCCGGCGTCGCGGGCGCCGTAGCTGACATGCGCCCTCGGCGTCGCATCGAGCGCGCCGAGCGAGCCGTTGACCAGCGGCGTCGCGACCGGCGATCCGGGCCGCAGCGGCGGCAGCGGCGCCGGCACGTCGGGCTGCTCGATCGGCGCGCAGGCCGACATCAGCAGGGCCATCAGAAACGGGGTGGTCCGCCTCACTGACCGCCCGCCACGTCACCGCCCGACACGTCACCACCTGGGGCATCGGCGGAGTCTCCGACATCGGTCTCCTGGCCGGCGCGGAAACCGATGATCGTCATGCTGGCGTCAAGCGCCGGTGAGGTCTGATGCGCCTGCGCGATGACGATCGGCGAGGTGTGGCACTGGAGATCATCAACAAGCATGCGCGGGGTGCTTTCATCGAGGGATTGCAGCAGGCGCACGAGCACCGGCAGGCTCGCGTTCAGCGAGACGCGTAGCGCGATCCGGCGGTACGCACCTTGCTGGCGCGCGGGCAAGGCTTCGGTGGACGAGAGGGTGGCGCCGGCGCTGCCCGCCATGTCCTGGACGCGTCCCTGCAGGGTTGCCGCGGCGACCGCGTCGGTCGCGCCCGTGAGCAGCGCCGACATGCTGCGCACGCGCGCCTCCCAGACCAGCAGCAGGACCAGCAGCGTCAGCGCCACCGCCAGCAGCTGACCGACGCGGCCGACGGGAAGGCGCTGGGTCAGCGTCATCGCACGGCCGCCCGGTCGCGGGACCGACAGGCCATCACGAGCGGCCGGCCCCGGGCACCCGGTGCGGGCGCCGCCTCATGGCGCCAGCTCGGCGCGGATGGAGAACAGGTCGCTGCGTGACGTCTCGAGCCGGGTCACCGGCGCGACGAAGGCGGGATTACGGATCGAGGGATCGGCCGCGAGCGTGCCGATCAGCTTGGCGGCCGAGGCCGACTGGCCGTTGAGCGTCAGCTTGCGGCCGGTGACGGAGAGATCGGTCAGGAAGGTGTCGTCCGGCAGCATCCGGGTCAGGGCGGCGAGCGTCACCAGCGGGTCCGCGACCTCGCGCCTGGCGGTCGCGAGCACATCGGCACCGGCGGTGGACGCGATGATGCGGGCGCGAAGCGTGTGGGCCTCGGCGACACGTGGCCGGAGGCGGGCGATGGTCCGGTCCGCCGTCCCGAGCGCCGCGCCCTGGCGCGCGAACGGCGTCACGCAGGCGAGCAGCGCGAGCCCGGCGGCCACCGCCCACCCGCCGCGACGCAGCAGGTCGGCGCGCACCAGGCCGCGCCTGCGCGACGCGAGCGGCACCCGCCGCACGGCTCCGCCAGCCTCGCGTCCCTCGATCGCGTCCGGCGCGAGGCCGATCCGGACCAGGGTCTCGATCGCCGGCTCGACCCGGGGACGATGGACCAGCGACAGGCGGAGGTTGAGCCTGCCGTTGACCCGGTCACGCCGGACCACCTCATGCGCATGGATGATCTCGGCGGCCGCGAAGGGTGTCAGCCGGTCCATCTCGTACTGCAGCACGCGGGCGACGTCGCGTTCGGCGGCCAGCGGCAGCGTCACGTCGCGCGCCAGCATGATACCGGCCGGCAAATGCAGGTGCAGGTTTGGCGGACGCGCCCGGCCACCGAGGAGCGACGCCAGCGCGCGTGGCGCACCCGGTTCTGCGGCGAGTTCACCGATCGCGCGCTCCACGCCGCCCTGACGCAGCCGCACCCGAAGATTGGCCGGCCGATCCAGCCGGTCGGGCTCGATCACCAGGACCGGGGTGCGGTCGAGACCCGCCTCCCGCCATCGCCGCGGCAGCATGTCGCGCCACTGCGCGCGCCACCAGGCGAGAAACTCCTCAAGCATGCTGATCGTCCAAACCGCCCTGGCCGTCAGCGGCCGAGGGATGCCTATCCAGCCGGATCAGGCCTGTCCAGAAGTTTCCGGGCGAACGATCAACATCCTGCGAGGACTTAATTTGTTTCGGCTGCGTTCGGAACTGTGATCAGCCGCGCTGCCAGCCCCGCGCTCCGCCACGACCATCGCCGCGCGCTCCGCCAGCACTGCCACCGCGCGCTCCGCCGCCAACCTGGAGTTCGAGGAGGCGGGCCGTCTGCGCGACGAGATCAAGCG
>CAXTPV010000082.1:0-8799 GCA_964246135.1 uncultured Acetobacteraceae bacterium
CCAGAGCTTGAACCACCCCAGCCCGAGCCGCCACAACCATTTTCAAACGGTCTCTAATACGCGCCGCGATCCCTGTGCGTCTCGATGATGCCGGTCGAAAGGCCGGAGGGCAGTGTGCCACGGATGACGACCGGTGCGGCCGAGCCAAGCGCGGGCGAGCGCGGCGAGAGCGTGAAGTTGCCTGCGCTTGGCGCAACGAACAGCGGGTTGGCCTTGATATCGTGAGCACCGATGCTTCCGGGCAGGATCAGCGCACCATTGCTCCAGAACATGTTGTAGTCCTCGGCCACCGTACTGGTGTTCGACTGATTGCTCGTGACGTGCACGCCCGCCGACGCGAATAGTATGTTGTTGGTGATGTTGATGTCGTTGCCGGTATCGGAAAATATCTGACCCTCAGCCGGTGTGGCGATGGTGTCGTTGTGGTAGGCGGTGTTGTTGATGAAATCGACATGCTGGCTTGAATAGGCGTGAAGGCCTGACCCGCCATTGTCATAGGAAACGTTGTAGGCGACGAGGGTCCGCCCGCCGTAAGGAATGTTGTTGCTCTGGGTGTTCAGGTTGTCGTCAACAATGATTCCGTTGCCATCCGAGATCGACTGATAATTCCGGCACATGCACGGGAAGTACTCGTCATTTCCATATGTGACGTTATCGATGATGAAGGTCTTGTAGCCCGTGACGTTGTCAATGCCGCGCTGCTCGTAGACGCTGATGCCGCTGTCACCATAGGGCGACCACCAGGATGTGTTGTAGACAATGTTGCCCTGGATGGTGATGTAGTCGGCATCCTGCACAGCGATGCCGCCGCCGGAAACGTCGTGGATGACGTTGTCCAGGAGCGTGACATGATGGGTCGTCGTCGTGTTGGACACGACGTCAATGCCATCGCCGTTGGTCAGCGGGTTCAGCAGGTTCCGGGACTGCGACTTCGCGTAGGCGTAGGTCACGCTGTCGGCGTTGCCGCTGATCTCGAGCCCCTTGATGATGACGTAGTTGGCGTCGATACTCACGGCTGCCCACGAATTCGCGTAGTGCAGAACCGGGTGTTGGCCTAGTGCAGCCTCATAGGTGATCCACTTTCCCGCGGCGCCGGAGCGTGTCACCAGCAATACGTTGTCGCCTGGCGCCGGATTGACATACGTGCCGCTCATGATCAGGACGGTATCACCGGGTCTGGTCACGGACGAGGCGTGCTGAAGCGTCTTGAACGCCGTTGCGGCGCGCAAGCCGCTGTTGCCGTCACGTCCTTTGAGCGCGCTGACATAGTAGGTCGTCGCGCCGGCTGTCCCGGAGAGCGCGACGCAGGCGAGTACCGCGGGTGCCAAGAAGCCGGTGCGCATTCGTCGGGTTCCCTGTCGTTGATGACTGGGATTACGCGCGCTTCTATTGAACTGCCGGTTAACGCGCAGCAACTTTCAGTGCGGCTGATCTTTCTCCGGCGAACGTACGAGATTGCCCGCGAGGCAGGCGTAGGGCCGAACCGAGACTTCCGCCGAACGCGATTAGCCCCGGTGCGCGCCCGGCGGCGCTCCCCTGGGGCTAAACCGGACGGTTTTGACTGGACATGGCGCCGGCGCGGGAGGATCACCACCAAACGGGCCGAATGGACGGACTTTGATGGACCACGAGCTGTTTTTCCGCCGTCAGATCGAGCGGCTGCGCGCTGAGGGCAATTACCGTATCTTCGCGGAAATCGAGCGGCAGGCGGGTCACTTCCCGCGCGCCATCATGCGTAATCCGCCAGTGCCCGGCCGTCCGGGTGAAACCGGGCCACCGCGCGAGATCACCATCTGGTGCGCGAACGACTATCTCGGCATGGGCCAGCATCCCGCGGTGATCGCCGCGACCCACGAGGCGCTGGATCGGCTCGGTGCCGGGGCCGGCGGGACACGCAACATCTCCGGGACCTCGGTCGCGCATGTGGCGCTGGAGCGCGAGCTCGCCTCGCTGCACCGCACGGAGAGCGCGTTGCTGTTCGCGTCGGGGTATATGTCGAATTGGGCAACGCTCGGCACCATCGCGGCGCAGATACCAGGCTGCATCGTGCTGTCCGACGCCGGCAATCACGCCTCAATGATCGAGGGTATCCGGCATAGCCGCGCCGAGCGGCACATCTTCCGTCACAACGATCCGGCGGACCTCGACCGCATCTTGTCCGGCCTACCCCCCGAGCGACCGAAGATCATCGCCTTCGAGTCGATCTACTCGATGGATGGCGACGTGGCACCGATTGCGTCGCTCTGCGACGTCGCGAAGCGTCACGAGGCCATGACTTACCTCGACGAGGTGCACGCGGTTGGCCTCTACGGGCCGGAAGGCGCGGGGATCGCCGCCCGTGACGGCGTCGCCCACCGGCTCACCATCGTTGAGGGTACGCTCGGTAAAGGGTTCGGCGTGGTCGGCGGCTACATCGCGGCGTCCGACGCGCTCTGCGACTTCGTGCGCTCGTTCGCGTCGGGATTCATCTTCTCGACCGCGCTGCCTCCGGCGGTCGCGGCCGGGGCGACCGCCAGCATCCGAATCGTGCGCGCATCAGACGACCTCCGTGCCCGACACGCCGATCGCGTCCGCGCGGTGCGTGCGGCGCTCGACCGCGTCGGTGTGCCACACCTCGCAAACCCATCCCATATCGTTCCGGTGATCGTCGGTGATCCCGTCGAAACGCGTCTGCTATCCGATCGCCTGCTGTCCGCGCACGGCATCTACGTCCAGCCGATCAACTACCCGACGGTCGCCCGCGGCACCGAGCGCCTGCGCCTGACACCGACGCCGATGCATAGCGACGACGACATCGCTCGTCTCGCCGATGCTCTCGGCGCCGAGTGGACCACGTTGCGGCTGCGCCGGACGGGTTGACGCCTCGCAACTGAGCTATGGAGCTCGGCCGCCGGTCCGCGGATCACGGTGATCAGGCAATGCGCACGTTCCTGAGGAAGGTGTCGACCTCGCCTGAAAGCTGAACGGCCTGATGGGACAGGTCGCTCGCGGCGCCTAGCACCTGATCTGCCGCGATGCCGGTGTCGTTCGCGGCATGGCTGACATCGGCAATGTGGGTCGTGACCTCGAGCGTGCTGGCGGCAGTCTGCTGCACGTTGCGGGCGATCTCCGCGGTCGCCATGCCCTGCTGCTCGACCGAGGCCGCGATGGCGGTCGAGATGGCGCTCACCTGCTCGATGGTCGCGGCGATGCTGCTGATCGCGGCAACCGCCTCGCTGGTGGCAGCCTGCACCTGGGCGATGCGCTCGCCGATCTCGTCGGTGGCACGCGCGGTCTGCTGCGCGAGCGCCTTGACTTCGGATGCCACGACGGCGAACCCGCGACCCGCGTCTCCGGCACGTGCGGCCTCGATCGTGGCGTTGAGCGCGAGAAGGTTGGTCTGACTGGCGATGCTGGTGATCAGGCTGACGACGTCGCCGATCTTCTGAGCCTGGAGCGCCAGGTCGCGAACGATGGAGTTGCTTCGGCGTGCGTCGGCCACTCCTTTTGCCGACACCTCCGCCGATTGCGCCACCTGGCGCGCGATCTCGCCGATGGAGGCTGAAAGTTCGTCCGCCGCGGTAGCCACCGTGTTTACGCCAAGGCTTGCCTGTTCTGCGGCGGCCGCAACCGCCGAGGCCTGCGTGTTCGTCCTGGTCGCGGTCGCCGACATCGCTCCCGCATTCGACGTCATCTGCTGTGACGCGCACGAGAACGCGCTCACGACGTGGCTGACACTGGCCTGGAAGCCGTCCACCAGGTCTCGCAGACAGGCGGCGCGCTCGGACTTCTCGCTCTGCTCTGCCATTTGCGCAGCCGATGCTGCCGCGGCGCTGATCATGCCCTCACGGAACACCTCGAGCGCCTGCGCCATCGCGCCGATTTCATCCCGGCGTTCAAGGCCGCTGATGCTCACCGACACGTCGCCGCGCGCGAGCCGTCGCATGACTTGCGCCATGTCCGTTAGCGGGCGAGACACCGTCCTGACCAGCATCAGGCTCACGAGTATGCTCGCCGCGATCGCCAGAGCGAGCCCACCGACCAGCAGCCGCCTGGCGGTCACGTAGGTCGTCCTCGCGTTGGTGGCGACGGCGTCGCCAACGCGCCGGTTATCCGCAAGCGCCTGATCAAGCAGGTTGCGCATGCGATCAAAGGCCGTCTGCATGTCGCCGGTGAAGTAGGCGTCAGCGGCATCCGGACCGGCATTCTGGCCGAGCGCCAGCATGCCGTTATGATCGCTCTGGTAGGTCGACCAGAGCGCATCGAAGGCGCGGAGCCGTCCAGTTTCGCCGGGCAGCAACGATGCCAGATGCCGGCGAACCCCCTGGACTCTGGCGGCGATCATCGTGATCTGATCGGCGGCGAGCTTGATCCCGGCCGCGTTTGACGCCGCGAGTTGCTGACCCTCTCCGAGGCGATAGCCCTGCACGTCCAGCGCGAGTTGATCGAGATCGGCGGTGCCGACGAGTATTCCATCCCGTAACGTGCTTGTCGCGTTGTTGAGCAAGCTCATGCGACGCAGCGTCAGCGAGCCGAGACCCACCATGCTGAGGACAAGCAGTGTTGATCCCAATAAAATCCGGACACGTATGCTGATGTTGGACAGGCTGACCAAGGCCGATCTCCGATGGATCCGCGACCATTCACCGGCCCGGAACCCTGGTCAGGCTAGCCCAGCTTCGTAAAGCAACTCCTAAGCCGTTATCGCCTCACACCGAGTAGTACATCTCGAACTCGACCGGATGCGGCATGTGCTCGAAACGATGGACCTCCTTCCATTTCACGTCTGCGTAACTCTCGATCTGGTCGATCGAGAACACGTCGCCCGCAAGCAGGAACTCATGATCCGCCGCGAGCGAGGTCAGGGCTTCGCGCAGCGATCCGCACACCGTCGGAATGTCGTGCAACTCGTCCGGCGGCAGGTCATAGAGGTCCTTGTCCATGGCGTCGCCGGGATGGATTTTGTTGCGAATGCCATCGAGGCCCGCCATCAACATCGCGGCAAAGGCGAGATAGGGGTTGGCGGTCGGATCCGGAAAGCGGACCTCGACGCGCTTGGCCTTTGGGCTCGTCGCGTAGGGAATGCGGCACGATGCCGAGCGGTTGCGCGCCGAGTAGGCGAGCAGGACTGGCGCCTCAAAGCCCGGGATCAGACGCTTGTAGGAGTTGGTCGATGGGTTGGTGAACGCGTTCAGCGCCTTGGCGTGCTTGATGATGCCGCCGATGTAGTAAAGGCAGGTCTCCGATAGGTCGGCGTAGGAGTTGCCGGCGAACACCGGCTTGCCGTCCTTCCAGATCGATTGGTGCACGTGCATGCCGGACCCGTTGTCGCCATAGATCGGCTTTGGCATGAACGTCGCCGTCTTGCCGTAGCTGTGCGCGACGTTGTGGATGCAGTACTTATAGATCTGCATCTGGTCGGCCATCTTGGTCATCGGGCCGAACTTCAGGCCGAGCTCGTGCTGGCTCTGCGCGACCTCGTGGTGATGCTTCTCGATCGGCAGGCCCATCTCGCCCATCGTCGACAGCATCTCGGCGCGAAGGTCGTGCTCGGAATCAACCGGCGGCACCGGGAAGTATCCGCCCTTCACGGTCGGCCGGTGCCCCATGTTGCCTTCAGGGTAGTCCTTCAGGCCCGCCTGCGGCCCCTCGATGCTGTCGATCTGGTAGGACGAGTGGTTCGGTCCCGTCCCGAAGCGCACGCTGTCGAACACGAAGAACTCAGCCTCGGCACCGAAGAATGCCGCATCGCCGATTCCCGTCGAACGCAGGTACTGCTCGGCCAGCTTGCACGTGCCGCGCGGGTCGCGCGGATAGGGCTGCCCGGTCGATGGCTCGAGGATGTCGCAGAACAGGATCATCTGCGGCTTGGCGGCGAACGGATCCATCACCGCGGTCGAGGCGTCCGGCAGCAGGATCATGTCGCTCTCGTTGATCGCCTTCCAGCCGGCGATCGACGAGCCGTCGAACATGAAACCTTCGCGGAACACGTCCTCGTCCACCGTCGAGATGTGCTGGGTGGTGTGCTGCCACTTGCCCCGAGGATCGGTGAAGCGCAGGTCGACGAACTCGACCGCGTTCTCGCGCAGCATCTCCATCACCTTCGCCGCGTCGTTTAAAGCCGGTGCCACCGGCTCCTTCGGTGTCGCTGCCGTGCCTGCCGGTTTTCTGGCCATCGCGTTATCCGTTCTTCAGGGGGAGCGGCGGGACACGCCGTCCGGTGGGGCCGGGTGGCGACGGCCGCGGACCGCACGCCTCCCAGGCAGAAAAGTCATGTCGTGTTCAAGCGCCCGCTCGTGTTCAAACGCCCGCGTCTTGCGCTTCAGATCGCGTCCACGCCGCGCTCGCCGGTCCTGATCCGCACCACCTCGTCGATCTGGGTCACGAAGATCTTGCCATCGCCGATGCGTCCGGTCCGGGCCGCGTTCAGGATCGCATCCACCGCCCGCTCGGCGACCCCGTCCTCGCAGACAAGCTCGATCTTCACCTTGGGCAGGAAATCGACCACGTATTCGGCGCCGCGATAGAGCTCCGTGTGGCCTTTCTGACGGCCGAAACCCTTGGCCTCCACGACCGTGATGCCCTGGAGGCCCATCTCGTGCAGCGCCTCCTTGACCTCGTCGAGCTTGAACGGCTTGATGATCGCTTCGATCTTTTTCATGCGTTGGCGCCGGCTTGAGGCCGGTCATCCTCCCGTGTGATCCGGGACGCCGCCTTCGATCGGTATCCGGTCAGCCAAGCGTTCGAGGGCTTGACCCTGGCCGCGCGATCCCACAGGGACGTCCATCCAGGCAGCGCGTTTGCATATGGCGTGCCAATGCGCGGGAACACGGTGGCCTTCGGCTCTACGACGAGTGGCGCGAAAGCGGGCGTGAGCCGAAGCACTCGCCACGCGCCGGTTCACCTCGCCCTGCCAGGAAACTAGGCACCTCGATCCGCCGCCCTGGCCGTCAGCCTGCAACCACGAAGTCATGCCGTTCCGGCCGGAGGATGATCGCTTGAAGCCTGCCAGCACGCTGCCCTCGGCAGAGCGCTCAACGGCATTCCCATCATGTCGGGGCCAACGCCCATGCACGACGCGATCAAGCTCGGGCAGCGCTTCCCTGTGCGCGCTGCGAGGCGCAGTCGGCGGACGCGGTCGTCATGACCTCACGCGCGAACTCGAGATGATGGCCTTCCTCCCGGTCTATCACGACGCCTGGCAGGCTGAAAAAAGTAAGGCGAGGGCCTTGTCCCATACGCGCTATCAAAAAAGCCAAGGGGCTTTGCCCCACCGATCCGCTCTGCGGCTCGATCCCCATCAAAGGCGAAGCCTCTGAAATCCATTCGTTTCCTTGCTCCGACACGGAAGGCTGATCGCAAGCCGACGATCTTCAAAGGAGAAGCTCGGTGATGACAGATGCCGCGGAGCGGATCGATGGGGTAAAACCCCAACTTTGCCTTACCTTCGCAGTTATGGGGCTCTGCCCTCGGCCCGCTGGGCAGTCGGCCCAGACACCCATTTTCTGAAGTAAAAGGATTTCAAAGGCGAGCCTTTGATGGGATCGAGCCGCAAAGCGGATCGATGGGGCAAAGCCCCTTGCCTTGCCTCACGTATGCTTCGAACAGCGCGTAGGCCGTGTTTCCGCAGCCTGCTAGGTCATCTGCGATGAGCCTTACGAGCACCTGGTGTCTCCCGGCCTCGGCCATGCGCATGCGCGACCGCACGCTCCATTTCGGCAGCGCCGGCGAGACTTTCCCGCTCGCCGGCCAGACGATCGGCGACGTCACCGCGCCGCTGCCGGCCGCCGCAGCCTGTCCGCGCGGCGGCCGAGCAGGTCCCGCATTGACGGCAAGCCGCCTATTTCATAGACGAACGCCCTCGTCAGGTGGCGGCCGTAGCTCAGCAGGTAGAGCGCCAGGTTGTGGTCTTGGATGTCGTGGGTTCGAGCCCCATCGGTCGCCCCAGCGCCCCGTTCGATGATCCCGCTGGTGATCCTGGCCGGCGGCGTGTCGCGACGAATGGGCGGCGGCGACAAGCCGCTCCGCCTCGTCGATGGCCGCCCGATCCTGACCCACATCATCCTGCGGCTCGTCCCCGCGCACTCGGTGCTGGCGATCAGCGCCAACGGCGAGCTTGGGCGTTTCGCATCGTTCGGCCTCCCCGTGCTGCCCGACGCGACACCGGGCCAGGGACCGCTCGGCGGCATCCTCGCCGGCCTTGACTGGGCCGCCTCGATCGGTGCCGCCGAGCTTCTCTCGGTGCCTGGCGACTGCCCGTTCCTGCCGCCCGACCTCGCATCCAGGCTCGGCGCCGCACCGGCGATGGCGCTCAGCGCCGGCAGGCGGCACCCGACCGCGTCGATCTGGCAGATCGATTGTCGCGCCCGGCTGCGGGCGCATCTCCAATCGCGCGCGACGATCGATCGCCGGCAGCTCGGCGTCGCCGCCTTCGCGGACACGATCGGCATGCGCACCGTCACGATGGAAGCCGTGGACGGGACCGATCCGTTCCTCAACGTCAACACGCCGGCCGACCTGGAGGCGGCGGAGCGTCGCGCCCGCGCGATGCCCGCTCCGGTCCGCGACGCATGCTGATCATCTTCCGCCAGGCCCTGCTGTTTGATCTCACCGCGTTGCTGGTGATCATCGATCCGGTCGGCACCGCGGCGATCTTCGCCGCCATGACGGCGCATGACAGCGCGGGCGACCGGCGCGGCCAGGCGGGGCGCGCGGTGATCATCGCGTTCCTCGTGCTCGCGGCGTTCGGGCTGCTCGGCACCAGTCTGCTGCAGGGCCTGGGCATCGGCCTGCCGGCGCTCAGGATCGCGGGCGGCATCC
>CAXTPV010000083.1:0-8695 GCA_964246135.1 uncultured Acetobacteraceae bacterium
CCCGCGCGTTGCTCGCGGGCGCGTCCGCCCGCCTCGATGCCAGCCTCCACGCCGGTTCGCGCATCAACCTACGCGTCGCCGGCACCGCGCCGATCAAGCCAACAGGTCCGCTCGCGCTACGCGCCACCGGCCAGGTCGACCTCGCGATCGCCAACCCGATCCTGGAGCAGCAGGGCCGCCATCTCGCCGGCAGCATGAGCCTCGACGCGTCGGCCGGCGGCAGCCTGCACCACCCGGTGCTGGCGGGCGGCATCGCGCTCGCGCATGGCGATCTGCAGGACTTCGCCCAGGGGCTCCATCTCGCCAACATGACCGCCGCGGTCGCGCTCGCCGGCGACACCATCCGCATCACCCGCTTTGACGCCGCCGCCGGCCCGGGCACCATCGCGCTCACCGGCACCGTCGGCGTGCTGGCCCCAGGTCTTCCCGTCGACATCCGCCTCCTGATGCGCAACGCGAGCCCGCTCGCGTCGGACCTGCTCACCGCCGCGCTGGACGCCGACCTCCGCGTGACGGGCCACGCAAGCGGGGGCGCGAGCGCCGGGCACCGCACCGGCCTCGCCGCCGCCGGCCACCTCACCATCGACCACGCCAGCATCAACATCCCCAACAGCCTGCCATCCTCGGTCGCGACCCTGCACGTGATCCGCCCCGGCGAGCCGCCGCCACCGCCGCCGAGCCATGCCACCACCGCGCTCGCGGTGGCACTCGACATCGGCGTCGCCGCGCCCGGCGAGATCTTCGTCCGCGGCCACGGCCTCGACGCCACGTTGCGCGGCAACATCCATGTCGGCGGCACCGCGACCGCACCCGTCATCACCGGCAGCTTCCACCTGCGTCGCGGCAGCTTCAGCCTCGCCGGCACCACCCTCACCTTCACCAAGGGCGATGTCGGCTTTGACGGCACCACCAACGGCAAGCTCGACCCCACCATCGACTTCGTGGCCGAGAACACCGTCGGCCAGTACCTCGCCGAGCTCGACGTCACCGGCTACGCCAGCGCGCCCAGGATCACGCTCCACTCGACGCCCGCCTTGCCGCAGGACCAGGTGATGGCGCTGCTGCTGTTCGGCACCGACACCAAGAGCCTCAGCCCGTTCCAGATCGCCCAGATCGCCGTCGCCCTGGCGTCGCTGTCGGGCAGCGGCGGCGGCGGCTTTGATCCGCTCTCGACGGTGCGCAACACGCTCGGTCTCGACAAGCTGACCGTCGGCTCGGACGCCAGCAACCCCAACAGCAGCACCGGCGCATCGGTCGAGGGCGGCAAATACGTCACCAAGAACGTCTATGTCGGCGCCCGCGAATCGACCGCCGGCGGCGGCACCCAGGCTTTGGTGCAGATCGATCTCACCAAGCGCCTCAAGGCGTTCACCACCGTCGGCACCGGCGGCGTCGTCACCGGCGTCACCACCCCCGAGAACGACCCCGGCAGCAGCGTCGGCCTGAAGTATCAGTTCAGGTATTGATACCTGCGGCTTTGGACATTGACCCTTGAGGAAGTAAGGCTGGGCTCTGCCCAGACCCGCCAAAGGCCGGGGCCTTTGGAAACCATCTTCTTGAATGTTTGGATTCTCACGGCCTTGCCTTTAGGGGAGTCCAGGGGCGGCGCCTCTAGCCTTTCGCGCCGCAAGGTCGGCGACATATTGCGCCTCCGGCTCGGTGCAGGACGCCATGCCCACGCGAGGCCGAGATGCTGATCGAGAGCTGGCGACGGCACTTCAACATCGTGCGGCCGCACAGCTCGCTGGGCTATATTTCGCCCACGCCAGAAGCGGTCCCGCCCGCAGCGGAACGTTCGCGCGGTGGCCGGGTGCGCCAGCCTCGGAAGGCGCGCGCCCGGTCAACCCAGACGTGGTGCTGCAGCCCGTGCTGCGGTAACATTCCACTCGGATCACCCGACGGTGGCAGGCCATCGCCAGAACCTGGCCCGATCTCTACCAGCGCTCTGTGTCGTCCTTCGGCACATTGCCGCCCAATTTGCTGGGTATGCCGTTCACCGTCGTTCCCGCTTGCGCGGCGTGCGGTGAAAGGTTGGCGTTGAAGTCGGCCGGGAAGTTCAGCGTAGGCTTCGAAACGGCGTCGAGCTTGCCGATTTGTTCAGGGGTGAGTCGAAGATCGAGCGCCTTCAGGTTTGCATTGAGGTGCTCTACCGTCCGAGCGCCGAGGACCGTACTTGTGACGCCTGGCTTATGTTGAACCCAGGAAAGCGCGACCGTGGGTACATCGCTCTCGACCTCGGCTGCGATCTGTTGGGCAACATCGATGATGTCCAGCTGCTCGGGAGTAAGCTCTCCTATGAAACTTCCGCGAAAGCCCTGCATCTTCTGGCCGTTCGCTCGTGTATACTTGCCGGAGAGAGCACCCATCTTCAGCGGACTCCAGGGCAAAACACCAAGGCCAAGCTCTTCTGCCATCGGTATCAGCTCACCCTCAACCGTACGCTCCATTAGCGAGTACTCGACCTGCAGGCCAATCAGAGGAGCCCAGCCGCGGAACTGTGCGATGAGTTGCGCCTGCGCCACTTTCCAGGCAGGAGCATCGGAGAAGCCGAGGTAGCGAACCTTTCCGGCTGTGACCAGGTCGTCAAGGGCCCGCATCGTCTCTTCAACAGGCGTGAAGCGGTCCCAATTGTGCAAGTAGTACAAGTCGATGTAGTCAGTTTGCAGACGGCGGAGGGACTCTTCGCACTGCGCGACGATAGCCTTGCGTCCGGCACCGCCGCCATTCGGATCGCCAGCGAAGAGATTAAAGAAGAACTTGGTGGCGAGGACAACGCGATCGCGTTTTCCCTTGCCCTGAGCAAGGAAGTCGCCAATGATCTTTTCGGAGTGGCCGCGGGTGTAGCTGTTCGCAGTGTCGATGAAGTTGCCTCCGGCTTCGAGGTAGTATCGCAGCACCGCCTCTGCTTCAGGCACGTCGGATCCCCAGCCGAGATCGTTTCCAAACGTCATGCCACCCAGTGCAAAGGGGCTCACGCGCAGGCCGGAACGACCAAGAGTCACATAGTGGTTCAAAGACATAGCGATTGTCCTTTGCAAGATATGCGGTGCATGCGCCGCGACCAGAATACCGAGACACCGATGCGACATTCACTGACATATAAGGTAGCGACAGCGGCTGACAACCCGGCTATCATGGGTTCATGCCACGAAGCGGAGCTGACGCCCGACATCGCCTGCAGCTGGCGGCGTTGGAATTGTTCAAACAGAACGGCTTCGAGTCGACTACCGCAGCCGGGATCGCCGCACACGCGGGCGTGACGGAGCGAACGTTCTTCAGGCATTTCGCCGACAAGCGGGAGGTCCTGTTCGACGGGGAGGACGCGTTCCGTCAGGCGCTGGTGGAGGGCGTACGCCGGGCGCCGGCCCAACTCGCACCGATGGCGGCGCTACTCTCCTCATTCCGCTCGGTCGCCCCGCTGCTCGAGCAGAACCGCGCGTTCTCGGAGCCCCGGCGGTCACTGATTTCACGCACGCCAGCGTTGCAGGAACGTCTGTCGGCGAAGACCGCCGGACTTGTGAGAGCTTTGTCGGATGCGCTCAGCAGACGAGGTGTCGGTACGGCCTCCGCAACATTGGCCGCGGAGGTGGGCATGGCGATTTTCCACAGCGCAGCCAACGGTTGGCTGGATGACCCAGGCTCAACGATCGAAGGCCACCTTGAACGCGCCTACGCTGAAATGCGGAGCCTTACCTTGATGACTTGACGGATTGCTCTCGCTCTTGATCAACGCGCACCTGAGCAAGGCTTGGCGCTGTGCGCCTGCGGCGGCCACGGCCGTCACTCCAACTTGTCGACATTCCGTCGCACCGCCGCCTCAAGACGAATGTCTCGTCTTGGCAGGGGAGTGGACATCGCAGCAGCCCTCCACAGCAAACTTGCGTCGATGGCAACTCCCGCGAGGAAGGTCATCGGGAGAGAGCAATCTTTTCGTAGCCCTTCCACATCCCGAGCTTGAATAACGCATGCCGCCGCCGCTCGACCCAATCCCAAACGGGCTCTTAGGAATCAGCCTCGCGGCAACGCTTCCGCGCAACCCATCCGCCGTCCTGCGCGTCATCGAAATGCGTGACCAGGACGGCGTGATCGGCATCGACCGCGTCTGCGGCATCCCGTTCATCGAAACGACGCCGTCGTTCAACAACGCCTACGTACGCCGCACGCTGAACGCGCTCGCCCAGGTGCACGACCGGGCCCTAGCCTCGACGCGCAACGCGTGCGCCGCCCGCCTCCGACGCTGACCTTTCAGCGCGGCTTGAGCAACCTCTTCAATGATCGCATCGGGCTGGTGACCCGCCACGAGGTCGATCGATAGACCGCGTCGAGTTCCCGGGACAGACGCTCCGCCCTTCGCAGGCCGTCATCCGCCCCGTCCGGGCTCGCGGACACCGGCACCGCGACGTCCTCGCTCACCTGGTGGTGTTCGCCCGCATCGAGCCGCCTCAGTTGCCAGACCGAGGCCCAAGGCACGGTGGCACACACATGCTTGATGCCGGACCAGCCTGTCCGGCTCAGCGCCTCGCGAAAATAGGCTTCGTCGAACCCGAGTTCCAGCCAGCCGAAATTGCGCGCCGCCCACAACGCCTCGCCATCCATTCGGACTCCCCACGGCGTTCCGTAGTCCTCGATGATCGGTTCGGACGCGAGAAACACCGAGCCTCCTGGCACGACGACCTTGTGCAGGGCGCGCAACAGTCGGATGTGATCGTCACAGTGGTGAAAGCACTCGAAGAACAGCGCCGCGTCGAATTGTCGATCGCCCGATTCCGACCAAAAGAAATCGGCCTCGACGACGTCGATCGCGAGCCCCGATGTCAGGGCTCGCCGCCTGACCACCTCGCAGAAGTTTGGCTCGATATCGACGGCGGTGACGTGAAAGCCGTTGCGTGCAAGCTCCAATGTCGTGTTGCCCCATCCTGGGCCGAACTCGACGATCCGGGATCGCGGGGGAACGTCCAGCTTGCAGAGCATGAAGCCGATCGCCAGCAGATGGTGGCCGGCGGTCGAGCTGCTTTGCAGGTAATAGGGAAACGGGCGATCGACCATGCCATCGACGTCGAAATGCGTGCGCTCGTTGGCCAGCGCGTAGGGCTTGCCGGCCATCCTCTCGTAGAGCGACATCTGGAACTCGCGATACGCCGGGCCGAACGGATCGGCCGGCGCCTCCGACGAGAAGTCCATCCGAAAGGTGTTGAACATGCGACGCATGGCATCGTCGGACTCGTGCACGAGCAAGCCGTTGCACTCGGCGATCTTGGCCGCCAGCTCCGCCAAGGTTGAAATGACCTGCAAACCACCCTCCGGATGTTCACGCGATGGCGGCTCGCGCCAGACGGCAAAGCCAAACCCCCGTGTTGTAATAACAACTTCAAGACGGCGTGAGTGAGCCTCCCGTCGCCGATAACGCCTTGCGTGCCCTCCGTTCCTGGTCAAAATGACCGTCGCGCCTCAGCGCGATACCGGAAACATCCGGAATGAGACAAGAACTCGGGGGATTTGATGACCGATATTGAACGACGCGCGCTCCTCGCCACCACGGCGGGAGCGATCGCGGCAACCCAGCTTGGCGGATCATCTGCACGCGCCGCCACTGAAATGACCAGCCAGCGCTGGACCTCCGCTCGGGCCCGCGCCTGGTACGCGAACCAGCCATTTCTGGTCGGCGCCAACTTCGTGCCCTCGACCGCCGCGAACCAGCTGGAGATGTTCCAGGCCGACAGCTTCGACACCGCGACCATCGACCACGAGCTCGGCTACGCCGCGGCGATCGGCATGAACGTGATGCGCGTGTTCCTGCACAACCTGCTCTACACCCAGGATCCGCAAGGCTTTCTGCAACGCCTCGACACCTACCTCTCGATCAGCGCGTCCCATGGTATCGCGACCATGTTCGTCCTGTTCGACAGCTGCTGGAACCCGTTCCCCAGCCTCGGCACCCAGCCGGCGCCGGTGCCCGGTATCCACAACTCGCAGTGGGTGCAGGCCCCAGGCGCCAACCTGCTGCAGGACCAGGCGCTGTATCCGATGCTGGTCGACTACGTGCGCGGCGTCGTCGGCAAGTTCGCCAACGACCCTCGTGTCCTGCTCTGGGACATCTGGAACGAGCCGGACAACACCAACGGCAACAGCTACGGCTACCTGGAGCCCAAGAACAAGGTGGCGCTCGTCACCGCGGCACTGCCGATCATGTTCGCCGCCGCCCGTTCGGTGTCGCCGAGCCAGCCGCTGACCAGCCCGCTCTGGGCCGGCGACTTCTCCTCGCCCGACCTGTTCAATCCCACCCAGATGGTGCAGTTCAACCAGTCCGACGTGATCACCTTCCACAATTACGGCTTCCCCGAGCAGTTCCGCACCGTCATCCAGCAGCTCAGCCAGTACGGCCGTCCGGTGCTGTGCTCGGAATACATGGCGCGCGACGCCGGCAGCGTCATCGACACCGTGCTGCCGATCGCCCACGCCCACAAGGTGATGGCGATCAACTGGGGCCTGGTCAGCGGCAAGACCCAGACCATCATCACCTGGGATTCGTGGCAGCACCCCTACGCCGCCGCGTCCGACTACCCCGGCCTCAACGCCACCAACTACCAAATGGTGCTGCTCCCCAGCGGCAACCCGCCACCGGCCGGCGGCAACACCACCGTCCAGCCCTACAAGCTGGAAGGCCCCGTCGTCTGGCATCACGACATCTTCCAGTCGGACGGCACGCCGTATCGCACCGCCGAGACCGACCTCATCTACAAGCTCGCGACCAGCAACAGCTGAACGGCGGGGCCAGGGCGTTCCCCTGGCCCCGTCATCCGCGATCGTGTTCGCGCGGCCACGGAACGATCCGGAACCCACGCCCTCGCGTCGCCTTGGGACCGGGCTCACTCCCCCCAGTCCACGTCCCAGGGACACGCCCCATGACACGCGCCGTCGGCTACGCCACCTCGCACTCGTTCACCCGCCTCAAGCCGATGACCTTCGAGCGCGACGATCCCAAGCCCGGCGAGGTCGAGATCGAGGTGATGTATTGCGGCGTCTGCCACTCCGACATCCACCAGGCCAAGAACGAGTGGGGCAACACCGTCTACCCCTGCATGCCAGGACACGAGATCGTCGGCCGCGTCACCCGCGCCGGCACCGGCACCACCCGCCACGCCGTCGGCGACCTGGTCGGCGTCGGCTGCATGATCGACAGCTGCCGCCGCTGCGAGCCCTGCCGCGCCGGCGAGGAAAACTACTGCGAGGGCCCCAACTCCTGGCTCGCCACCTATAACGGCCCGATGATCCCCGCCGCGATGGCGCCGGAAGGCACCAACACCTACGGCCGCGACAACACCTTCGGCGGCTACTCGAACGTGGTCGTGGTGCCCGAGGACTTCGTGCTGAAAATCCCGGCCGGCCTCAAGCCCGAGATCGCCGCTCCCATCCTGTGCGCCGGCGTCACCACCTTCTCGCCGCTGCGCCACTGGGGCGTCACCGCCGGCAGCAAGGTCGGCATCATCGGCTTCGGCGGCCTCGGCGACATGGCCGCCAAACTCGCTTGCGCGATGGGCGCCGAGGTCACCATCTTCACCCGCGGCAGCGAGAAGCTGGCCGACGCCGCCCGGCTCGGCGCCACCGGCGTGCTGGAGTCCGATAAGGAAGCGCTCGCCAAGCTCGCCGCGAGCTTCGACTTCATCCTCAGCACCGTCCCCGAAAAGCACGACCTCAACCCGTTCGTGCCGCTGTTGAAGCGCAATTGCACCATCGTGGTGGTCGGCGCGCTCGAGCCGCTGGCGCCGATCAACAACCAGGCCCAGGCGATGCACCGTCGCGGCATCGCCGGCTCGATCATCGGCAGCATCGCCGAAACCCAGGACGTGCTCGATTTCTGCGCCGAGCACCAGATCGGGCCCGACATCCAGCTGATCCCGATCCAGGAGATCAACGACGCCTACAAGCGCGTGGTCGCCGGCGACGTCCGCTTCCGCTACGTCATCGACATGGCCTCGCTGAAGCTGGAAGACGCCGCCTGAGCGCACCACCAACCGGGAGTTTCCTCGACATGGCCGACACCACGGTGATCAAGGTCGACGCCGCGCACTCGCCGCACGGCCCCGACGGCCAGACCTACCTCGCCAGCGGCAAGACGCTGTCGATGCGCCTGTGGCGTGACGAGCAACCGGGCGAACCCAAGGCGATGGTCGCTCGCGACTACGAGACCGTCGGCTACGCCATCGCCGGCGAGGCCGAGCTCACCCTCGAAGGCGGCCAGACCGTGCGGCTGCAGCCCGGCTCCTCCTGGGTGGTGCCCCGCGGCGCCGCCCACTCCTACCGCATCCTCTCGGCCTTCACCGCGGTCGAGGCGACCTCGCCCCCCGCCCAGGTCCACGGCCGCGACGACAAGGCCGGCTGAACCGCGCCGCAAGCGGGGCCATCTCGCCCGCATGCCAACGCCCTACCAGGTCTCCGACCACTTCGACGGCGAGCACTTCTTCAACCCCGGCAGCATCCAGACGCCGCGCCGGATCGGCCTGATCGACATCCTGCGCTGGCGCCTCCGCGCGAAAAGGGAAGGGCGGGCGGAATGGCCGGTCATCGCCGCCAACCCGCCATTCCCGCCGCCACCCGCGGCCACCGAGCCCGGCACCGTCGCCGTCACCTTCATCAATCACGCGACGTTCCTGCTGCGCTTTGCCGACACGGTCGTGCTCACCGACCCGATCTTCAG
>CAXTPV010000084.1:0-8608 GCA_964246135.1 uncultured Acetobacteraceae bacterium
TTCCAGGACCGGCCGGGGGCGGACGCGTTCAAGCCGTTCATCGCGGTGCTCGGGCGCGAGCTCGACACCATCGAGCTGTTGGCCGCGCGCGACTACCGGCGGCTTCTGGTGCTTCAGGGCACGACCTGGCACGTGCCCGCCGACCGGCGGGCGGACGCGGCGCTCGCTTCCTCGTTCCAGGCGCTGACCGGCGGCGAGGCGTCGCACGCGACGACGCTGACCGTCGCCGGCAGGCGCGTCCTGGTGCCGCTCGCCGCCGCCGGCGTCGCCCGCTTTGACTTCGATGCGCTGTGCGCGGTGCCGCTCGGCGCCGGCGACTACCTCGCGATCGCGCGCGGCTATCACACGGTGCTGATCGACCACGTGCCGCGTCTCGGGCCGGAGAACTTCGATCTTGCCCGCCGCTTCGTCGTGCTGATCGATGCCCTTTACGAGGCGCGGGTGAAGCTGATCGCGTCCGCCGACGCGAAGCCCGACGGTCTCTACCAGCAGGGCGACGGCGCGCGCGCGTTCGAGCGCACGGCATCGAGGCTGGCGGAGATGCAGAGTGCCGCGTACTGGGCGCTGCCGCACGTGTCCTGATCCCTCGCGACCGCTGCCGGGTGGCGCCTTGTCGGCTCCGGCAAAAGGGATTAGGCCTCTGCGCGCTCGCCGGGACCCCCGGGTCGGCAGGTGGGCGCTTCGGCCGCCCGGCCACCGCATCGGGGATCATCATGGCACGCCACAGGATCGCGCTGGTCGGCGCCGGCAACATCGGCGGCACGCTCGCACACCTGATCGGCCTGAAAGAGCTCGGCGACGTCGTCCTGTTCGACGTGTTCGGCGGCGTCGCCGCGGGCAAGGCGCTCGACATCATGCAGTCGGCGCCGGTCGATGGCTTCGACGCGAGAATGGTCGGCACGTCGGAATACGCCGCGATCGCCGGCGCCGACGTGGTCATCGTCACCGCCGGGTTCCCGCGCATGCCGGGGATGTCGCGCGACGACCTGCTGGCCAAGAACGCCGAGGTGATCGGCCAGGTGGCGAGCGGCATACGCGACCACGCGCCGGACGCCTTCGTGATCGTCATCACCAACCCGCTCGACGTGATGGTGTGGGTGATGCAGCAGAAATCCGGCCTGCCGGCGCGCAAGGTCGTCGGCATGGCAGGCGTGCTCGACAGTTCCCGCTTCCGGCACTTCCTGGCCGACGAGTTCAAGGTGTCGGTCGAGGATGTCACCGCCTTCGTGCTTGGCGGCCACGGCGACACCATGGTGCCGCTCACCCGCTACTCGACAGTCGCGGGCGTGCCGGTGCCTGATCTGATCAGGATGGGCTGGACCACGGAGGCGCGCATCGATGCGATCGTCGAGCGCACCGCCAATGGCGGCGGCGAGATCGTGAAGTTGCTCGAACGCGGTAGCGCGTTCTACGCCCCCGCGGCATCGGCGATCGCGATGGCGGAAAGCTACCTCAAGGACAAACGGCGGGTGCTGCCCTGCGCGGTGCTGCTCGAGGGCCAGTATGGACAGGACGGACTCTATGTCGGCGTGCCGGTGGTGATCGGCGAGAACGGCGTCGAGCGCATCATCGAGGTCGAGTTCACCGAGGCCGAGCGAAAGGCGTTCGAGAGCTCCTGCGGCGCGGTCAGGAAGCTGGTCGAGGACTTCAAGAAGCTCGGCGTCTGAGCGGCCGGCCCGGCCGCCGCGGCGCGAGGGAGGCGGATCATGGCGGGTGTCGACATCCTGGCGGGCGCGTTCAACGGCGCCAACGCGGCCTTCGTCGCCGACGCCTACGCGCGGTGGGCTCGCGCGCCCGACAGCGTCGATCCGAGCTTCGCCGAGCTGTTCGCGGCGTTAAACGACGAGGCACGCGCGGTACTCGCCGACGCCGCCGGCGCGTCCTGGGCGCCGACCCGCTTCGCGCTGCCCGACGAGGCGCAAGCTCCCGCGGTTTCGGGCAAGGGCGCTGGCAAGGCGGAAGCGCCGGTCGCCCCGCCGGCCGACGAGGCCACCATCGCGGTCAGGATCGACGACAGCCTGCGCGCGCTACAACTCGTGCATTCCTATCGGGTGCGCGGTCATCTCGAGGCGCGCCTCGATCCGCTCGGCCTGCAGGTGCCGCGCGCCCATCCCGACCTCGATCCCGCGACCTACGGCTTCGAGGGCGAAGCACTCGACCACAAGGTCAACCTCGGCCAGACCATCGCGACCCTCACCGGCCGCCAGTCGGTCAGTGTCCGCGACCTGGTGGCGACGCTCCGGCGCACCTATTGCGGCCCGATCGGTGTCGAGTACGCCCATATCCAGGATCCGCGTCGGAAGGAGTGGATCCAGAGTCGCCTCGAACGTGCGTCCTGGCACACCGACTTCGCGCCCGAGCAGCGCATCGCGATCCTGCAGCACCTGACCGAGGCCGAGGGCTTCGAGGCGTTCTGCCAGAAGCGCTACGTCGGCACCAAGCGGTTCGGCCTCGAGGGCGGCGAGATCACCATCGCGGCGCTGCACGCGATCATCGAGACGGCGTCGGGCGCCGGCACCGACAACGTGGTGATCGGCATGCCGCATCGCGGCCGCCTGAACACGCTGGTCAACATCGTCCGCAAACCGCTCACCGCGGTGTTCGGCGAATTCGCCGGGCTGTCGTCAAAGCCGGACGACGTGCAGGGCTCGGGCGACGTGAAGTATCATCTCGGCACCTCGACCGATATCGAGATCGCCGGACGCAGGGTGCACATCTCGCTGCTGCCGAACCCGTCGCACCTCGAGGCGGTTGACCCGGTGGTGGTCGGCAAGGTACGCGCGACCCAGGACCTTCGTGGCGACATGGCGCGTCGCTCGGTGATTGGCATCCTGATGCATGGCGACGCGGCGTTCGCCGGCCAGGGCTGCGTCTACGAGACGCTGGCGATGAGCCAGCTGATCGGGTACCGCACCGGCGGCACCGTCCACGTGGTGGTGAACAACCAGATCGGCTTCACCACCGTACCGGCGCACGCCTATTCCGGACTTTACTGCACCGATGTCGCGAAAACCGTTCAAGCGCCGATCTTCCACGTCAACGGCGACGAGCCGGAGGCGGTGATCCACGCGTCGCGGCTGGCGGCGGCGTATCGCCACGAGTTCGCGTCCGACGTCGTGCTCGATATCGTCTGTTATCGCCGTCATGGCCATAACGAGAACGACGAGCCGGCCTTTACCCAGCCGATCATGTATCGCGCCATACGCGACCAGCGTACCACGCGCACGGTCTATGCCTCGCGGCTGGTCGAGGCGGGGGTGCTGACGCAAGAGCGGTCGGCCGCGATGTGGGACGCCTTCCAGGCGACGCTCGGCGAGGCCGCCGACGGCGCCAGGTCATACCGGCCGAACAAGGCCGACTGGCTTGAGGGCGAATGGGCCGGGATCAGGCAGGCCAACGATGACGGCGAGCTCGAGAACGATGCGACCGCCGCGTCCCGTGCGTCACTCACCCGGATCGGCCAGGCACTGACCACGGTGCCCGACGGCTTTGACCTCAACCCGAAGATCGCGCGCCAGCTCGACGCCAAGCGCGAGGCGATCGTCAGCGGCGAGGGCATCGACTGGGCGACCGGCGAGGCGCTGGCGTTCGGCGCGTTGCTGCTGGACGGCCATCGGGTCCGCCTGTCGGGCGAGGATTGTCAGCGCGGCACGTTCAGCCAGCGCCACGCGGTGCTGATCGACCAGTCGACCCAGAACGAGTACGTGCCGCTCAACAACATCGATCCGGAACCGGGCGCGCAGGCGCGGATCGACATCTACAACTCGCTGCTGTCCGAGGTCGGCGTGCTCGGCTTCGAGTATGGCTACACACTGTCTGATCCGCGCACGCTGGTGTTGTGGGAAGCGCAGTTCGGCGACTTCGCCAACGGCGCGCAGGTGGTGATCGACCAGTTCATCGCCAGCGGCGAGACCAAGTGGCTGCGGATGTCCGGCCTCACGCTGCTGCTGCCGCACGGCTATGAGGGGCAGGGACCGGAGCACTCGTCGGCCCGGCTTGAACGCTACCTGCAGCTTTGCGCCGAACGCAACATGCAGGTCTGCAACCTGACCACGCCCGCCAACTACTTTCACGCGCTCCGGCGCCAGCTCAAGCGCAACTACCGCAAGCCGCTGGTGCTGATGACGCCGAAATCGCTGCTTCGGCACAAGCTCGCGGTCAGCAGCCTCGACGCGATGGCGGGCGAGAGCCAGTTCCTGTCGCTGATCGGCGAGATCGACCCGCTCGTGCCGGACGACGACATCCGGCGGGTCGTGATGTGTTCCGGCAAGGTCTATTACGACCTGCTGCAGGCGCGGCGCGACGCCGGCATCAAGGATGTCGCGATCATCCGGCTCGAGCAGCTCTACCCGTTCCCGCTCAAGACGCTCGCGCGCACGCTGGGCCGCTATTCGTCGGCGTCGTTCGTGTGGTGCCAGGAGGAGCCCGGCAACATGGGGGCCTGGAACTTCGTCGACCGGCTGCTGGAACGGGCGCTGGCGACGATCGGGATGGAGGGCGAGCGGGTCGCCTATGCCGGCCGCCAGCCCGCTGCCTCACCGGCCACCGGGCTCGCCAGCACCCATGCCGCCGAGCAGGCGGCGCTGGTATCGTCGGCGCTGGGGATCGGCGACTGAACCCCTGCCACTGACGACGATCGAACCGAGGGTTGATGAGATGACCGCCGAGATCAAGGTGCCCGCGATGGGCGAGAGCGTCGCCAGCGCCACCGTGTCGCGTTGGCTAAAACAGCCCGGCGAGGCGGTTGCCGCGGACGAGGCGGTGGTCGAGCTCGAGACGGACAAGGTGTCGGTCGAGGTCAACGCGCCGGAAGCCGGCACGCTCGGCGCGCATGCGGTGGCCGAAGGCGACGAGGTCGAAATCGGCGCCCTGCTGGCGCTGCTGCAAGCCGCCGGCGCCGCGCCGGCCCGCGAGCCGAAGCAAGCCAGACCGGCGGAGGGCAAGGGCGGCATCAACCCGCCGCCGCCGCCGAGCGGCCCCGTCTCGCGCCCGGCGACGCCGCCGGCCGACATCGCGCGCGAGCAGGAGGCGGGCCACGCGCCGCTTCCGGCCGCCGCCCGGATGATGGCCGAGAACAGGTTGAACCAGGCCGAACTTGGCGGCGGCACCGGCAAGGATGGGCGGATCACCAAGGGCGACGTGCTGGCGTTCCTGGAACGGCCGGCGCCGGCCGCGAAGGCCGCCACGCCGACGCCGGTGCCACGCACCGATGACCCGCGCGAGCAGCGCGTGAAGATGACGCGGCTGCGTCAGACCATCGCCCGGCGCCTGAAGGAGGCGCAGGCCAACGCCGCGATGCTGACCACCTTCAACGAGGTGGACATGTCGGCGGTGATGGCGCTTCGGGCGCAGTATCGCGAGCAGTTCGAGAAGGTCCACAAGGGCGCGCGTCTCGGCTTCATGTCGTTCTTCGTGCGTGCCTGCGTGGCCGGGCTGCGGGAGTTCCCGGCGGTCAATGGCGAGATCGACGGCGACGAGATCATCTATCGCAGCTTCGTCAACATGGGCATCGCGGTCGGTGGCCCGAACGGCCTCGTCGTGCCGGTGCTGCGCGACGCGGAAACGCTGGGGTTCGCCGCGATCGAACGCGGCATCGCCGATTTCGGCAGGCGTGCGCGTGACGGCGCGCTCAAGGTCGACGAGCTTTCGGGCGGCACCTTCAGCATCACCAATGGCGGCATATATGGATCGCTGATGTCGACCCCGATCCTCAACGCGCCGCAATCGGCGATCCTCGGCATGCACAAGATCCAGGATCGTCCGATCGCGATCGGCGGCAAGGTCGAGATCCGGCCGATGATGTATCTCGCGCTCTCGTACGATCACCGCATCGTCGACGGCAAGGAAGCGGTCTCGTTCCTGGTGCGCGTCAAGGAAGGCATCGAGGATCCGCGCAGGCTGTTGCTCGACCTCTGAGAAGCTGAAAGCAGGATGGATGCCGGTCGAGATCAAGGTCCCGACGCTCGGCGAGAGCGTCACCACGGCAACGGTGTCGCGCTGGCTGAAGCAGCCCGGCGAGGCGGTCGCCGTCGACGAGCCGGTGGTGGAACTCGAGACCGACAAGGTGTCGGTCGAGGTGGGTGCGCCCGGCGCGGGCACGCTCGGCGCGCATGCGGTCGCCGAGGGGAGCGAGGTCGAGGTGGGCGCGGTGCTCGCGACCGTCGCCGACGGCCCTGCGTCTCCCGGCGCACCTGCGCGCCCGGCGCCGTCCGACGTGCCGGCGTCCTCATCATCGCCTGCCAAGCCCGCCGCGCCGGAGCCGGCACCGGCGCCGCCGCCGTCGCAGGCCGAGACCGATTTCGACGTCATCGTGCTCGGCGCCGGCCCCGGCGGCTACGTCGCGGCGCTGCGCGCGGCCCAGCTCGGCCTTAGGACCGCGTGCGTCGAGCGGCGCGAGACGCTGGGCGGCACCTGCCTCAACGTCGGCTGCATTCCCAGCAAGGCGATGCTGCAGTCATCCGAGAACTTCGACGAGGTGCGTCACCATTTCGCGGAGCACGGCATCAAGGTGGACGGCGTCAGCCTCGATCTCGCGCAGATGCACAAGCGCAAAAGCGAGGTCGTGAGCGCCAACGTCAAGGGCATCGAGTTCCTGTTCAAGAAGAACGCGGTGACCTGGCTGCGCGGCGAGGGCACGATCGCAAAGCCGGGCGAGGTCGCGGTCGCCGGCCGGACCTACACCGCAAAGCACGTCATCCTGGCCACCGGCAGCACCTCGATCCCGCTGCCTGGCGTCGACGTCGACGAGAAGCGGATCGTCACCTCGACCGGGGCGCTGGAACTCGCCGCCGTGCCGGGGCATCTGGTGGTGATCGGCGGCGGCTATATCGGGCTCGAGCTCGGCTCGGTCTGGCACCGGCTTGGCGCCAAGGTGACGGTGGTCGAGTACCTGGACCGGCTGGTGCCGGGCATGGATGGCGAGATCGGCAAGACCTTCCAGCGGGTTCTCGGCAAGCAGGGGCTCACGTTCCGCCTCGGCACCAAGGTCACCGGCGCGACGCTGGAAGGCGACCAGGTGCGGCTTTCGCTCGAGCCGGCGCAGGGCGGGCAGACGCAGACGCTCGACGCCGACATCGTGCTCGTCGCGATCGGACGAAAGCCCCGCCTCGACGGCGTCGATGCCGATGCGCTCGGGCTTGCGCTCGACGAGCGTGGCCGCGTCGTCATCGACGCGCATTACGCGACCTCGGTGCCCGGCCTCTACGCCGTCGGCGACATCGTCGCCGGCCCCATGCTCGCCCACAAGGCGGAGGAGGAGGGCATCGCCTGCGCCGAGACCATCGCCGGGCGCGCCGGCCACGTGAACTACGGCGTCATCCCGGGCGTGGTCTACACCTGGCCCGAGGTCGCCTCGATCGGGGCCACCGAGGAGACGCTGCGTGCCGACGGCGTCCAGTACAGCGTCGGCAAGTTCCCGTTCACCGCGAACGCCAGGGCGCGCGCGATCGGCTCGACCGACGGCTTCGTCAAGATATTGGCCGATGCGCGGACCGACCGCATCCTCGGCGCCCACATCATCGGCCCGGATGCCGGCACCCTGATCGCCGAGCTCGCGACGGCGATGGAGTTCGGCGCGTCGGCCGAGGATGTCGCTCGCACCTGCCACGCGCATCCGAGCCTGAACGAGGCGGTGAAGGAGGCGGCACTCGCGGTCGACGGGCGGGCGCTGCATATCTAGTGGGCGGCGCTGAGCCGGCGCGGGCATGATCCTCGCGCTCACCATGGGCGATCCCGCGGGAGTGTCGGGCGAGATCACGACGCTGGCCTGGCGCGAACTTCGTGCCGGCGGCCCGGTGTTCGCGCTCTATGGCGATGCCGGCTGGCTCGCTTCGCACGGCGCGCCGGTGGCGCGGATCGGCCACCCGCGCGAGGCCGCGAGGCATTTCGCCGATGCCGTTCCGGTGATCGACGTGCCGCTCGCCTGCCCGGCGCGACCCGGCAAGCCGGACGCGAGCAACGCGGCCGCCAGCGTCGAGTGCATCGCGCGCGCGACCCGGGCGGCGCTTGACGGCGAGGTCGCGGCGATCGTCACCAACCCAGTCAGCAAGATCGTGCTCCGGCGGGCCGGCTTCCCGCATCCCGGCCACACCGAGTTCCTCGCGCAACTGACGGGCGCCACCGGATCGGAGGTGATGATGCTGGCGTCGCCGATGCTCCGCGTCGTGCCGGTGACGATCCATCTGTCGCTTCGAGACGCGCTTGACGCGCTCACCACCGCGGCGATCGTGCGCGCCGGCCGCACCGCCGCGTCGGCGCTCACGCGCGAGTTCGGGATCGCCCGTCCACGGCTCGCGTTGGCCGGCCTCAACCCGCATGCCGGCGAGGAGGGCAGCATGGGCGCGGAAGAAGGCAGCATCATCCGCCCCGCGATCGCGGCCCTGCGTGCGCTCGGGATCGACGCGACCGGTCCGCTGCCGCCCGACACCATGTTCACCGCGACCGCGCGCCTGACCTATGACGTGGCGATCTGCATGTATCACGACCAGGCGCTGATCCCGCTCAAGACGCTCGATGTCGAGGGGGGCGTCAACGTGACGCTGGGGCTGCCGGTGATACGCACCTCGCCCGACCATGGCACCGCGTTCGACATCGCGGGACAGCATCGCGC
>CAXTPV010000085.1:0-8587 GCA_964246135.1 uncultured Acetobacteraceae bacterium
TGATGGCCGCGGTGCCGGGTTGGGGCGGTCCGACCGGCACCGGGCCGGCGGTGCTCGCCCCGGCCTGGCCGTGGTCCGGAGGTGGTGCGAGTTTATGTTCGATAGCGCCGCTCGATGTTTTCGCGGCGGCATCCTGCGGCGATCCCAGCGCTGGCGTTGTCGGCGATGGCGCCACGGCATCCGGGACGAGGGCCGGTGTCGTTGCCGACGGCGCGATCGGGAGGGAAGGTGCGGCGGCCGGCGCGGTGTTCTGGTCGCCAGGAGTGGCTTGCGGGGCTGGCGCGTTGCGCAAGGCGGATTTCCGCTTCGCGGCGACGGTGGGTGCGCCGGCCTTGGTCCCGTCCGATCCGAGATGCGTCGACGCGGCGGGACCGCGCGCCGGGACACCACCCGTAGGGGACGTCGCATCGCCGGTCGCGCGCGGTGGACTCGTCTTCTGCGCGGGTGACGTTCGCGTCGCCTTGTTCAGCTCACTTGCGAACGACGCTCCCGCCCCTACCGTCGACGACTGCGCGGTCGGCGGCGATGCTTGCGGCGCATCGGCTCGGCTGGAGGTGAGGCTGCGAGGTGCGGGGTTCAGGCTCAAGGTCGGGTTCGTTCCATGCAGTTGCCGGTGGGATCTCACCGTGCGGTCTCGGGGCTGAAGGTCGTGTGCAAGCGGCGGACCACAGGTCGGATCGATGGTTGGGGCGGCGCGCGGCCGTTTCGCGGGCGACGTGACAGGTGCGTTATCGGTCGAACGCGGCAGAGACTGCCCGGCAAGATGTGCCGTGCGAGCGATGATGTTTCGAGACGACATCGCTGCCGGGCGCGGAAGGCCGGGACTGATCGGGTTGGCACGCTACATGCTGATGATGGGTCTGACGCAGCGCGGGTTTGCGCAGCCGCATGGAGCTTGCAATGTCCATTCTCGGAGCAATGAACACGGCTGTCAGCGGCCTGACCGCGCAGTCCGCCGCCTTCACCAATCTCAGCGACAACATCGCCAACAGCCAGACGGTCGGTTACAAGAGCGTCACGACCTCGTTCGCCGACTACCTGACCAGCAGCACACCGGCGCAGAACATGTCGGGCGCGGTCGAGACCACGCCGCAATATGACAACAACCTGCAGGGTACGATCACCCAGAGCTCGGATCCGCTCGCGCTTGCGATCTCCGGCAACGGATTTTTCAACGTCAGCGAGACGACAGGATCGTCGACCACCGCGTTCAGCCCGACGCAGTACTACACGCGGGATGGTGACTTCACGCAGAACAAGCAAGGCTACCTTGTCAACGGCGCCGGAGAGTATCTCGATGGATACAACCTGAATCCGACAACGGGGACGCTCAACACCGGCAATCTGCAGCCGATCCAGATCGACACCTCGAGCCTTCCGGCTGTTCCGACCTCGAACATCTCTTACTCGGCCGCGCTGCCCGCGACGCTGAGCCCGACTGCTCCCGCGACGTCGGATGTGCAGGTGACCGATTCGGCCGGGGCGTCACACCAGCTCGGCCTGACTTGGTCGCAGAACCCGGGCGCCAACAGCTACAACGTCTCCTTCAGCTCGCCCGACATCGGCGGGGGCGCCAGCCTTGGCAATGCGACCGTGACCTTCAACAGCAACGGCACACTGGCAAGTGTCACCGGCGATGGCGGGTTCGCGACCGGCGGATCGACAACGAGCGGCCAGGCCGCCGCGCTTACGATCTCACCCCCGTTCAACGGCGCTGCGCAGCCGATCAGCATCAATCTTGGCACGATCGGGTCGACCAACGGCGTCTCGATGACGTCCGGCACGGGAGCGTTGGTCGCGGGTACCACGACGGCGAACGGCCAGCCGGTCGGGAACTACACGGGGATCGCGATGACCAGCAGCGGCGACGTCGTTGCGTCCTATGACAACAGCCAGACCCGGGTCGTCGCGCATGTTCCGCTCGCCACGTTTTCGGCGCCGGACGGCCTGCAGCGGCAGAACGGCCAGGCGTTCACCGCTTCGGGCAACTCTGGCGTGCCGGTGCTCGGCAATGCGAACCAGGGCGGCACGGGCCAGCTTGTCACCGGCTCGGTCGAGAGCTCGAACGTGGACATCTCGACGAATCTGACGAGCCTGATCACGGCACAGCAGGCTTACGGCGCCAACGCGAAGGTGGTCACGACCGCGAACACCCTGATGCAGACCACGCTGCAGATGATCCAGTAGCGTTAATCTTTTGCTTACCGGATGGTCCGATAGTCGCGTGCGAAGGAGGTGATTTGGGATGGACCTTAACGCGGCCCTCTCGATCGCGACCAGCGGCCTCTACGCCGTTGATGGCCAGATCAATGTTGCGTCGCAGAACATCGCCAACGCGAACACCGCCGGCTACACCGACGAGGTCGCCGCCAACCAGTCGGTTGTTGCCGGCGATCAGGTGTCCGGCGTCCGCATCGGCGCGGCGACGCGGGTAACCGCGCCGGCTCTGCAGACGAGTCTCTATGCGCAGAACGCCGTCGTCGCCTATCAGACAACGCTCAGCAACGCGTATTCCGCGGTCACGTCGGTTGAGGGATCGACCAGTTCGAGCACGGGTTCGAGCGGCTCGCTCAGCGCCTACGTGAGCACGTTGCAGAGCGATTTCACTGCGCTTGATTCCAATCCCAGCAGCAGCGTCCAGCAGCAGGTGGTGGTCAACGATGCCTCCGCCCTCGCCACTGGCGTCCAGAGCCTCGCCTCGACCTATGCGACGCAGCGTCAGGCCGCATCGGACTCCATCGGCAGCAGCGTTGCCAACATGAACCAGCAACTTGGCCAGATCGGTTCATTGTCACATCAGATTGCCAGCCTGCGGGTAATGGGTGAAAGCACGGCCGGGCTGGAAGACCAGCGACAGGGCGTGATGACGCAGCTGTCGAGCGAGATCGGTGTCAAGTTCCAGGAGCAGCCGAACGGCAACATGCTCGTGACAACCAGCACCGGATTGTCGCTGCCGACCAACGCGACGACCGGACCGTTCAGCTACGCTGGCGGGGCGATCCTCGCGGGTGACAGCTACAATGGCAGCCCGGCGCGATCGACGGTTCCCGGCATCCTCCTTGACGGACAGGATGTCACGTCGTCGCTGACAGGTGGCACGATTGGTGCGAACATCATGTTGCGCGACACCACGTTGCCGACCGACATGGCCGAACTCGACTCCTTCTCGTCGACGGTGGCGCAGCGCTTTGCGTCGCAGGGTTTGTCATTGTTCACCGATGGGAGCGGCACCGTCCCGGCTGCGACGGCGTTGGCGGTCGGGTTCTCGACCGTCATGCAGGTCAACCCGACGGTCCTCGTCTCCCCCTCCCTCGTCGTCAGCGGCACCGCCGCTAGCGCGTCCTCGGTGGTGGCCTCGGTTCTCAACTACACGTTCGGATTACAAGCAAGCAACGGCGTGCCTCAGCCTGTCGTGGCGACAACCGGCCTCGGCGTGTCCGGAACGCTGTCGATACCGTATTCCGGGACCGGCACGCTGTCCGATTTCGCCGCCAACCTGACGGCAGCTCAGGGCAATGACGCCGCGAACGCCGCCGATGAGCTCACGACGCAGACCGCGGTTCAGAGCGCGTTGCAGACGAACATCTCCAGCGTCTCCTCGGTATCGATCGACAGCGAGGTGTCCAAGATGACGGCATTGCAGAACACCTACACCGCGAACGCCAAGGTCATCGCGGCCGTGCAGGCGATGTTCACGTCCCTGCTGGCCGCGGTGTCATGATCTCGATCGGATCGACGCTCGCCGGTTATGGAGAGATCGGCCAGATCGGCACACAGGCGCTGGCACTCGCGCGCCAATCCGCGGGCTTGACCGCTCAGGCGGCGAGCGGGCTGATCACGCCCAACGTCGCTGATCTAGGCAGCACGACACGAACCGTGCTGAACCTTCAGCCCGAACTCGCGCAGGTCAACGCCTGGACTTCGAACATCACGGTCGCGGGCGCCGGGTTGCAGGTCACGCAATCGGCGCTGTCGGGGATTTCGTCGATCGCGCAGAGTCTGACCAGCGCGTTGCAGGGCATGGTGGGTGCCAGTCCGACCGATCTCGCGACCGAGATCACCAGCGCGAAGGCCGAGGCGGCGGGCGCACTCGGACAGCTGACCTCGCTTCTCAACACCCAGGTGGGTGATGTCTATGTCTTTGCCGGCACCGACAGCACCAAGCCGCCCGTGCCGGACAGCAACGGCCTGACCTCGGGCTCCCTGTTCTCGGTGATCGGCAACGCGGTCGGCTCGCTTGCCACGAGCGGAGCCTCGGCGACGCTCTCGAGCATCCTGTCAGCTTCTGGAGCGACGGCGCCCGGTTCGCCGTTCTCGGCGAGCCTCAGCACGACGCCGGTTATCGCGGCCACGCAGAGCGTGTCGGTGATCATCGGCGCCGGACAGAGCGTGACAACCGGTGTCGCGGCAACCTCGGGCGGGGCTGCAAGCAGCACCTCGACCGGATCGCCCGTTCGCGACCTTGTCGCCGCGCTGAGCGCGGTGGCCAATTTGACCACGGCTGATGCCACGAACAGCGGCATGAGCGACTTCTTGTCCGGACTGAAGAGCCTTACGGCGAACGCCGGCACCAGCCTCCTGGGCACGGCTTCGGAACTTGGTGCGTCGCAGGACCTGCTCTCATCGGCGCAACAGGTCTACGCCATGACCTCGACCGCGCTTTCAACCCAGATCGGTTCGCTGACCTCCGCGGATCCCGCGACCGTCTCCACCCAAATGATCGCGACCAACAACCAGCTTCAGGCCTCATATCAGCTCATTGCTGATCTGAAGGGGTTGAGCCTGGCTTCGTTCCTGTGACGTTCACCTTTCCGTAAGTCAGACCGGTTATCGTCGTCTGACGCTCGCATCAGCGGGGGCGCATCGCAGAGGATCATCATGTCTCATCTGGTCTTGGAGATTAAGCAGGGTGAGATGATGATCGTGAATGGCGCGTCGATCCGGTTTCGGAACAAAACCAGGATCGAACTCACCTCCCGGGCCCGGTTCTTGTTTGGCAAGCAATTGATGGCACCGCACGAGGCGACCACGCCGGCACGCCGCATCTACTGGGCGTTGCAGACCGCCTATGTCGGGTCCGACGAGGAGCGTGCGCCGGCCCTGGCCTCGGCGCGTCAGCTGATCAGCGAGTTTCGCGAGACCACGACCTCGGAGACCGCTCGCCTGATTCTGGGCGAGGCGCTGACGGCGGCGGCGAGCGAGGAGAGCTATCTCGCCTTGAAGCTGGCGAGACGCATCGTCCGTCATGAAGATGCGGTTATGGAGCATCCGGACACGCTGAGCTACGGGACGTAAGCTGGGACCTAGGGACGTAAGCTGACCGGAGAGTTAGGCGGTCTTGTCGACGGTCGCGCTGGTCGCGGCCGTGAGGCATTAGCGGACGGGTGCGAGCGGCGATCGTCTCAAATGCTTGGGGGAGATGGCGGCGGCTCTCGCAAGTCATTCGTCGCCGGGATTGGCCGCCAGCGTCAGGCCGTGAGCGACAGGCTTGCCCCTATGATCCCGAGCAGGCTGTTCTGCGGCGTCGCTGACTGGAACAGGCTGCTGATGCCGTAGGTGACGGCCTGCGAGGGCGGGTTCAGCTGGGTCATGACCAGATACCGCTCGGCGTAGCGCTGGATTGATGCGGGGGACGCGAAGTCCTTGAAGTCGACCTGCTTTTTCAGCGTGGCCTGTTGCTGGGTGAAATCCAGCGCGCCGAACTGCGCCGGATCGAGGCCGAGCACCGTCTCCACCACGTTCAGCTGCGTCGGGTCCGACATCAGGGCGTTCAGGCTGCCGCTCGCGCCCGCGATGGTGCGGGTGAAGTAGAGCGCCTGCTGCATGCCCGGCGTGGACGAGCCCTGCTGGGTCTCGAACGCATTGACGGTGTATTGCTGGGCGATCACCTTGACGGCGGCGGGGATGGACAACGGCGTCGAGGTGGCGGTCCAGGCCGACATCTGCTTGGCGAACCTCTGCCACAGCGCATTGCCGCTGGTGACGGCGAGCGAGGTCTTGGCGGTGGGGTTCTGGGTCAGCAAGGCCTTGATCACGGCGGTCTGGCCGATGATGGACGACAGGCCGAACGCGCCAAGGACGACGCTGAGCGACCGGTAGTCGCCGAGCAGCTGTTGCGGGGTCTTGATGTTCGGCGCCGCGGTGTTGAAGTGGTCGAGCGCCAGACGCGCGGCGGCGTTTCCCGCCTCGGACTTAGTGGCGATCGACTGCTCGTTGCCGATGATGTGGAGGTAGGTCGGGATCGGCGGCGCAGACCCGATCGAGCCGCTCATGGCAGCGACGTCCTGACCCAAGCCATGTTGATCAACATCCTTCCCTGCGGGCGGCCCTGCGCACCGCGCCAGAACAGAACAGAATCGGGTTAACAGTCGGTTGATGCGACAGTGACGGACTGCGCGGCCAGCACCGCGTCCTCGTGGGCGATGATCCGTCGGACGAGACGAAGAGCGTGGTAGCCCTGATCATTGCGCGCCGCCGCCAGCGCCGCGTCGAGCAGGTGGCGCGCCGAGGCCGACGTCGTCTGCTCGCGAAACATCCCGATCAGCCAGGCCGCCTCGGCCAGCGCCGCTTCGCGCTCCTCGGGTTCGCCGACATGCGCGGTCTGCAACGCGCAGTAGATCCGCCGGGCCGGGGTCTGGGCGGAGGCCGGCGCCATGATCTGGCGCCCGAACAGGAAGCGCGCCTTGTTCGCGAGGCGGATATCGGCCCCGGTCACGAAGTGGATGCCGGCGCCGTTGATGACGAGCTTGTCGCCGCTCGCGAGGCGCAATCCCAGACCAGCCATGTGTCAGTTCCTCGGTTTTTCCGGCCAAAGCAGCATTTTTGCTGCGGTCCGATGTTGCCCCCAGGACCATGAAGATGGCGTTAACGCCGCGACGGCCCGCAGGAACCGGGCGCGAAATCCCCAGTTCCTGCCGGCACCAAACGCCGTTCGGGTCAGACCGCCGAGGACGCAGCCCAGGGCAGCACGTTGGTCGCCGCGATCTCCGGCACGTCGCGCTCGATCCGGAGCGGCAGCGGTGCGGCGGTGGTGATGGCGCTCAGCAGCGCCTGCGCATCGGCCACCGCGACGCTGATGGTGGCGGCGTCCTTGCTCGCGAGGGCCGCGAGCACGTCGCGCAGCGTCTTGATCACCAGGGTCGACGCGGTGGTGTTGTCAGGCATCAGCACGGCGACCAGGGAGCCGAGTGCCAGCGGCAGCTCGAACCGCCAGGTGGCGGCGCCGGTCGCGACCACGACGGCGTCACCCACCAGGGCCGCGAGGCCCGCGATGGTGGTCGGCTGCTGCAACCAGGCGATGATGCGTGCGCGTGTCATACGGCTTCTCCACGGAGAGAGGTCATGAGGTTCTGCAGGCCTACCCAGTCGATGCCTTCCTTGTCCTTGCCGGCACGTGTCAGCGCGTCGCGCGACAGCAGCGCGTGCGCCTCCTCGACGAACATGTCCCATCCCGCCCAGGTCAGCTGGAACAGCTGCCCCCATGAGACGATCAGCGGACCTCGCGCGGTGTAGCCGACCGCGGTGACGCAGTGGCCGCCGGCGATCCCGTTGCCGGCGGTCGACACGTCCCAGGTGGTCGCCTGCTCCCAGCCACGGGGCAGGTTCACGCCGAGGTCGATCGGGCCGAGGCTCGCGATCGCTTCGCGCACCCGGTCATGGTTGGTGACGTCGAGCGTCGCGAACCCGTCCAGGCGATCGGGAGTCGCGGCGGCGATCCCTCTCGCGTGCCAGGCCGCGAGCACGTCCTCGATGACGGCGCCCTGGTCGGTCTGCGGATCGGCCGGGTTGTAGCCGGTGAGCGAGGCGTAGAAGGCGAGGATGTCGGCGTCCGACAGCCGCTTCGGATCACCGGCCAGCGTGGTGAGCGCCAGGATGACGTTGGCCGGCCCGACGCAGGTGCAGTCGCCGACCCGGTCGTTGGCGCCGAGGATCCAGCTCGACACCGCCTCGACATAGGCGAGATGCGTCGGCGGGGCGGCCGGCAGCGTCGGCGCGATCACCGCGAGGCGCGGAACCCGGGAGTCGCGACGGGGCGGCAGCCGGCCGAGGCAGCGCCGGCGCGGAGCGCTGTCCGCCGGCTGGCGGTCCGCCGGGTTCAGGCGCAGCCGGGCGCACAGGTCTTCATACGAGAGGCCGAGCTCAAGCTGTCCGGTCGCGGTGGTGAGCAACGCGCGCGCGCCGTCCGACTGGATCACCAGCGGCGCGTCGAGGTTGATGATCATGGGCTGCCCGCTGGTGTCCGGCAGCTCGACCAGCCAGCTCACTGGCGCACCATCGCGGTCTCGGTGGCCGCCAGGCGCTGGACGCCGGTGATCCGGGCCAGTGCGTCGAGCAGGAAGGCGCCGATCATCGCGCGTGCCTCGGTGGTGTCGGCGCCGGGCGTGGCCAGCGAGGCGAGGCTTGCCACCGCCGCGTTCCCGGTCTGCTGCAAGGCGGCGTCGGGAGCGTCGGCCATGACCCGCCGCAGGCCGGCGGTGATCTCGGCGACCGCCTGCCCGGTCACCGCGCCGTTCAGCGCCGCGATCACCAGGGTCGCGTCGGCCGCGCGCGGGGTCGGCGTGCCGCCCCCGCGCGCGCGCGCGGCCCC
>CAXTPV010000086.1:0-8532 GCA_964246135.1 uncultured Acetobacteraceae bacterium
CGCGCAAGGCGGCGTCGCGGCGAGCGGATCGCGAGGCGGTCGGCGAGGCTCACGGCTCGCGCATCCCGTCGCGCAGCGTCGGCGCGACCGCGCTCAGCAGGTACTGCATCATGGTGCGGCGCCCGACCTTGATGTCGGCGGTGACCGGCATGCCGGGCGTCAGGTGGAACCCGGGCGGGGTGTCGTGCAGGGTATAGCTGCCGAGCGCGATACGCACCCGGTAGTAGGTGCGTCCGTCGGTCGCGCTGCCGTCGACCCGGCCCGAACTGGCGCTGCCGTTGCGGTCGGCGACGAAGCTGTCGGCGCTGATGCTGGTGACGGTGCCCTCGGCGCCGCCATAGGTCAGGAACGGAAACGTCTTGAACTTGACTGTCACCTTGTCGCCGAGCCGGACATAGCCCGATTGCGAGGCGTCGATCCTGGCCTCGACCTCGAGCGGGCTCGCGAGCGGCATCAGGGTGATGAACTCGCCGCCCGGCTGCAGCACCGAGCCGACCGAGACCTTCGCGACCGTCAGCACGACCGCGGCCGCCGGCGCCCTGAACACCACCAGCCGGTGGCGCAGATCGGCGCGGGCGAGGTCATCGCGCGCCTGGTAGAGCTTGCGGCGCGCATCGGTCAGCGCGGCATAGACCCCTGCCCGCCAGTTCTTCGCGTAGGCGTCGCGGGCGAGCGCGGCGGCGCCGATCTTAAAGCGCGCGCCGTTCGCGCTCTCGATCGCCTCGGCCTCGGCGCGCTGCATCTCGGCGACCTCGTCGGCGGCGGCGAGCGAGTTCAGCCGGCTGCCGAGCGCTTCCGCTTGCAGCCTCTGGCGCATCGACTGCACGTCGCTCGCGACCCGCAGTCGCTGGCCGTAGGCGATGACGCTGGCCTCGAAGCCGGCATAGTCGGCGCGCGCGCTGCTGACCTGCTGCGCATCGTTGTCCATCCGCGCCTGGTACTCGGCCTGGCGCTGGAGGAACGCCGCCTCCTGCTCGGTCGAGGCGGGATCGCCGAGATCGGGCCGGTACTCGGCACCGGTCGCCTCGGCGGTCAGGCGCGCGACCTCGGCGGCCAGGCTGCGGACCTGGTTGCCGCCGTTCTCGAACTCGGCCTCCGACATCGTCGGATCGAGCCGGGCGAGGGTCTGGCCGGCATGGACGACATCGCCCTCGCGGACATCGATCGCGTGCACGATCGCCTGGTCGAACGGCTGCACCACGATGGTCGGATCGACCGCGTTCAGCATGCCCTCGCCGGAGACCACGCGATCGATCGGGCAGAACGCCGCGATCAGCAGCAGGCCGAACACCAGCAGCGTCACCAGCAGCGTGATGCTGCGGGCCGCCGGCTGGACCGGGGTCGCGATCATGCCGGCGCTCGGCGAGTGGAACTCGAGCAAGGCCTGGGGCATGTCGTCGTCCTGTTGGCGCCGGAGCCGGGCGGCAGCGCGATCGCGCATCGGTCAGTCATCTCCGCTGGCAAGCACGGGCCCGCTGGCGAGCACGGGTGCATGCGCCGCCGCCCCGCGCGCGGCGTGGTCGAGATGGCGGTTCTGCTGCAGCCAGAGCTGGCGGTAGATGGCGCAGCGCTCGACCAGCAGCGCGTGCGGCGCGATGTCGACCACCTGCCCCTGGTCCATCACCAGGATCTGGTCGCAGCCGACCAGCGACGACAGCCGGTGCGACACGATGACCATGGTGCGGCCGCGCGCGATCCGCGCCAGGTTGGCGTTGACCAGCGCCTCGCTCTCGGGGTCGAGCGCGCTGGTGGCCTCGTCGAGGATCAGCAGCTTCGGGTTCGAGATCAGGGCGCGCGCGATCGCCAGACGCTGCTTCTGGCCGCCGGAGATGTTGGTCGAGCCCTCCTCGATCCAGGTCTCGTAGCCGGACGGCATCCGCTCGATGAACTCCTCGGCGCCGGCGAGGCGCGCGGCGCGCACCACGTCGTCGAGCGTGAGTCCCGGCCTGCCGGCGGTGATGTTGTCGCGCACGGTGCCGCGGAACAGGAAGTTGTCCTGCAGCACGACGCCGAGCGAGCGCCGGAGATGGGTGAGGTTGATCTCGCGCAGCTCGACGCCGTCGAGGCGGAGCGCGCCCTTGTAGCCGCGGCTGACACCTTGCAGCAGCCGGGTCAGCGTCGACTTGCCCGAGCCCGAGCGGCCGACCACGCCGAGCATGGTGCCGGCGGGCACCTCGAAGCTCACGCCGTCCAGCGCCAGCACGTCGCTGCCGGGATAGGCGAAGTCGAGGTCAGTGAGCGAGATCGCGCCAAGCAGCTCGGGCCGCAGGCCGGTGGTGAGCGCGCGGGTCTCGGTCGGCTGGTTCAGCACCGAGCCTGCCTCGCCGAGCGACGCCTTGACGTTGTTCAAGTCCTCCAGCAGCCGGGCGAAGCCGACCAGCGGCTGCGCGACCCGGCCGCCCAGCATCATGAAGGCGACCAGGGCGCCGATCTGCACGCCGGCATGCGCGCCGAGCATCAGGTAGGCGCCGACGATGACGATGCCGACATTCATGAAGCGCTCGATCGGCGTCACCAGCGTGTTGACGATGTTCGACAATCGTCCCTCGGCGAGATGCGCCTTGGCCGACCAGGCGACGCGCTCGTCCCAGTCGGCGCGCCGGGCGGGTTCGAGCGCCAGCGTCTTGACGGTGCGTATGCCCGCGACCGTCTCGTAGAGGACGCTGCCCTTCTGGTTGTCGCGGAACGCGACCACGCCCGCCATCCGCATCAAGGGCCCGATGCAGGCGCCGATGATCAGCCCGACCAGCACGGCGCAGGCGAGGATCATCGAGGCGAGCGTGGCGTCGAGCCAGAACAGGAACGGCAGCAGCACGACCAGCGTGAAGCAGTCGAGGAACACGCTCATCAGCCGGCCGGTCATGAAGTTGCGCAGCCGGTACACCGCCGAGATGCGCATGATCGTCATGCCGGCCTGGTTGCGCTCGAAGAACTCGAGCGGCAGCGCCAGCAGCCGGTTGAAGATGTGGAGCTGCAACCGGACGTCGATCCTGAGGCTCGCGACGTTGGTGATCTCGCGTCTCGCGTAGCCGAGCAGCGTCTCGTAGAGGACCAGCATCGCGATGATCAGGGTGAGCGTCACCAGCGTCGCGGTGGAGTGGAACTGCAGCACCCGGTCGAGCACCTGCATCACGATCAGCGCCGGCAGGATGGTGATCACGCTCAGCGTCATCGAGGCGATCGCGATGTCGCACAGCGCGCGTCGTTCGCGCAGGCAGAGCGCGCCGAGCCAGCGTATGTTGAACGGCTGCTCCTCCTCGGACGCGTCGCGCGCGCGCCGCACCAGGATGGCGTCGCCGGTCCAGACCTGGCGCAGGCGGAGCTCGTCAATCGCGATGGCGGGCGCCGCCGGGTCGGCGAGCGGGTCGCGCATCCAGACGATGTTGCGGCCGGGATCGGCGCCGACCAGCAGCCCGGCGCCGCCGTCGCGGAGCGTGAGCACGATCGGCGGCTGGTCGGCCATGCCCACGATGTGGCGCCAGCGCAGCCGGGCGGCACTCGCCACCATCCCCTGGTCGCGCAGCCAGGCCACCAGCGACGCCGGCGAGGGATGCGCCTCGCCGGCGCTGGCGCGGAAGTCGCGGATGTCGAGCTCGGTGCCATGGTGACGCGCGGCGGCGATCACCGCGCGCAGGCGCGACGTTACGGCGTCGGCGGTAGCCAGCCTCAAGGCGTCGGCAGGCGGCTCGGTTCGATCCCTGGTTGCTGGCCGCATCACGCTGGACCCCTTCCAATGCTTTATAGCAACGAAATCGCCAGTGCTGGCAAACCGCATCGTTCAGCGGCTTGCGCGGAACGTCCCGAGCAGGATGCCCGCCGAGCAAATCCAGGCGTCCTGGCTGATCTCCCGCATTACGATCAGCTTCGACTCAGACCGCGCCACGTCGTGGGAGACCCGCAGTCGCGTTTTGTCCACGCGACCTGGACACGGGAGCGAGGAGAGTTCCCCTCGCCGCTCTATCACGCCTGGCGGCGCCGTTGCGCGATCTGCACGGACATCGTGTAGCCCAATACGATGGTCAGGAGCACGCCCATTGCGGCGGCCGGTCCCCGAACCACGAAGGTCAGGGCCGGGCCGAAGACGGCGGTGTACGTGCCGAACACGACGTACTGCCAGCGCGCGAATGGAACCCGAGGCTCGCGCCCTCTGTCATCCAAGACACGGAGGAGCATCATGCCGGATATCGAGACGAGCACCCCAATTCCCCAACCAACGTGAAGAAGGATCAGGCCTAACAGAGCGGCAATCAACGCTCATGCGGCGAGCCTGGACCAGCGGTTGCCCACTGGCACAGCGATGGTCCGATCAGCCATTCAAGCCATGCGGAAAGTAGAGGGCCTGAGCGGATTTCGTCATGTGTGGCTCGACCGCGCGCAGAACAGATTCTGGTGGTGCGAAGCCTGGTGTTATGTGCACCCCGCCTCCGACCGCACCGCCGCCTCCTGCCACGTTCGTGATCGGCCAGCGATTTCCATCACCGGTGAGATCATCCAGGGTTAGGGCGAACGTGTCCGCCATGCCGGCCATAAGGTTCTGATAGGCACCGTCAGAAGCCGCTCCATATCCGTTGGCTGGCGTGTTTATGATTACCTGTGCGCAGGCGCCCGCGGTCATAATTGCCCCGCCAATGAGCCCGTAGACGGTCGCCGGGGCTACTTCCGGCGCAACTACGGTAGCGGCGAGCCCTGCCGTTTCTGTGACGATGCCGCCAACGCACGCACCCAAGTCGGCCCAGTTCACGGAGGCGTCCGACATTTCCGCCCCGTAGCTCACGCCGGTGCTGCTGTTGAGGTTGTCCGCATACCATGCCGTATTGTTGTAACCCTGCTGCAGAGCGTTCTCGGCACCCGTTACGGTCTGGAGCTGGGACTGTTGGAAGGCGGCGCCGGCCCAGCTCGCTTGTGGCTGGTATGCAAGAACAGCGTCCGCAGAGTTGTAGGAGTAGCCTGCGCCGTAGTCGGCATAGGCACCTGGGTTACCATTCCTACCGGTCGTCGGATCGCCGCCAAGCCATCCGGCGTTGTTGTAGCTGGTGTGCTGGTAAGTGCGCACTGCGGTATTGACTGTGAAAGGCGGGTAGCCACCGCCGCCGGGAGGCTCCTGCCACGTGGGCGCGAGGGTGGCGGGCGCTGCGATGGAGGGCGTGACCGAGCTGGTCGCGATCGGTGTTGCTTGATGAACGGTAGAGGCCGGCTTGATAACGTTGGCGGTGACGCTCTGGTGGCTGGTCGTCGTCGTCGGAGTGGCGGAAATGGCCGCCGTACGCGCCGAGGCGCCGATTAGGACGGTGGCGTGATCTGCAGAGACGGCGGCAGGGGCGCCGGCGACGTGCTCGGCGGTGCTGAACGGGATCTTGATAAACAGAGTGCCTATACATGTTGAAGGATCGCCGATACCTGTGCCCTACCCGGCCGCTTCTCCAGCGACCGGCTCGTTAAGAGCCGGAGTAGTTACGCTACTGATCGGCACGAGTTGAGTATATCCGTTCGCATTTGCGTAATGCTGAGCGACCAGTTCAGCAAGCCCTGGGTATCTCCGAGCCATTCTGGCGGTCTCCTGTTTCAATCGTGAAACCCTAATAAGACGGCGAGCCGTCGGTCAAATATTTTCTAAGCTTTTTCCATCTTCCGTGAGTGCCGTCTGGAAGGCGTCACCGACGACGAAAGATCGGGGGGTCCGTTCGCGACAAGCGGGACGAAATCAGGCACGCTGGGCTTTGCCGAGGAGGAGATCCGCAATTTGGCTGACCTTCGAAAAGCGATTTCCTGCCTGTTTGCGTCCGTGATCCTGGTCGTGTTGGCCGCGTGCGCTCGGGACGTGTGCGGCGCGCCGGCGGAAGTCTCCGAGGTGCCGCTGCTGCGCCTGGCGCACGAGGAGATCGTGCCGCTGACGCTGAACGGGGTGCCGGCCGGGATGGTGCTCGACACCGGCGCCGACAGGACCATCCTCACGCCGCAGGCGGTGGCCGATCTCGGCCTTCCCACCTATCAGACCCAGGTAGTCGCGATGGGCAGCGCGGGCGCCACCGAGATGCGGGGCGTCGACGTCGCGAGATTGAGGATCGGCGGCGGCGAGCTGCGCGGCGCCGAGCTGTTCGTGACCGCGCTCAGCAGCGCCAGCCTCACGGACTTTCCGATCTACGGCCTGCTCGGCGACGACATACTGACCAACTGGGACATCGACCTCGACGCCGCAGCCGATCGCCTGACGCTCTACCGGCCGCAGCTTTGCGCGCGCCGCGTCCCGCCATGGCCGGGCGTCAGCCAGAGCCTCGCCTTCCCGTCCGGGCTGTTCGACCATGTCGTGCTGCCGGTGAGCGTCGACGGCCATGACGTCACCGCCCTGCTCGACACCGGCTTGACCTTCAGCACCATCAACGTCCTTGCGGCCGGGCTCCAGCCGTCCGACGTCGCCCGTGATCCGCCGGTCTTGTTGCGAGGCATCGGCCAGCGCCTCGCCAAGGGGCGCGTGCATCATTTCGGCGCGCTGCTGATCGGTGGCCAGAGCTATGGTCCCGCCACAATCGTGGTCACTCCTCCGCACAGCTTCGGCATGGTCCTCGGCGAGGATTTCCTCCACCAGCACCGCATCTATATTTCGTTCAAGGCGCACGCCCTGTTCATCGGCGCGGCCCCTGATCGCGCCACGCGGGCGGTTTCCGCCCGCACCGCATCGCCCTACCATGCGCGACAGTGAAAGGAGTTCGCGCGATGGAGATCAGGGCCGCACGGGCCGACGACCTGGCCGAGATGCAGGCGATCTACGCGCATCACGTGCTGCACGGCGCCGGCACCTTCGAGGAGGTGCCGCCGGCGATCGACGAGATCGCCCGCCGGCTAGGCCGGTGCGAGGCCGCCGGCTACGCCTGGCTGGTCGCCGCCGACGAGACCGGCGTGCTCGGCTTTGCCTATTACGGCCCGTTCCGCGAGCGCGCCGCCTACCGGCACACGGTCGAGGACAGCATCTATGTGCGGGAAGACGTGCGCGGCCAGGGGGTCGGCAAGGAGCTGGTCGCACGCCTGATCGAGGCCGCGATCGAGGCGGGATTCCGGCAGATGCTGGCGCTGATCGGCGATTCCGACAACGTCGCCTCGATCGGCATGCATGCGAGCCTCGGCTTCATCCAGACCGGCGTGCTGCGCGGGGTCGGCGTGAAGTTCGGACGCACGCTCGACGTGGTGATCATGCAGCGGACACTCGGCGGGGCCGCCGACACCCCCGGCTGAGCCGCGATCAGGCGTCGAGCCGGTAGCGCGCGGCCAGGAACGCATCCTCGCGCAACGCCCGTGACGCCGCGTCGCGCGCACGCTCGCCGCCGAGCGCCAGCAGCCGGCGGAAGAACACCACCTCGCCACGCGCGCGCTCGGCGAACAGGCGCCCGAGCTCGGTCGCGAACGGCGCCCTGCCCGCGCAGCACGCACACGCCGCGCCATCGGCCGTCCGCTCATGCGCGTTCGCGAACGACGCGACACGGACCGCGACGCCCGGGGCGCCCGCGAAGCGATGGCCGCGATCCGCCAGCACCAACGTGCCGGGCTCGATCGCCCCAAGCGCCGCCGCGAGGCGCACCGGTATCCGCTCGTCACGCATCATCGGTCGCACATCGTCGCCCACCCCCCGCCGGCGCAAGCAGCGTCACCGCGCTGGCGTTTTGGCCTCCATGATCTAAGTGATGCTGCATCATGACACGCCCCAACCTGCTCGATGCGCTGCGCGACACCGTTCTGCTGTGCGACGGCGGCATGGGCAGCCGCGTGCAGGCGCTGACGCTCGACGTCGAACACGACTACTGGGGCCGCGAGAACTGCACCGAGGTGCTGAACCTGTCGCGTCCCGACATGGTGCGCGACATCCATCGCGGCTACTTCGAGGCCGGCGCCGACATGGTCGAGACCAACAGCTTCGGCGGCTCGCCGATCACGCTGGCGGAGTTCGGCCTCGACGACCGCACCGACGAGATCAACCGCGTCGCCGCCGAGCTGGCGCGCGAAGCCGCCGAAGGTTTCGCCGATGGCCGCCACCGCTACGTGCTCGGCTCGGTCGGCCCCGGCACCAAGCTGCCGAGCCTCGGCAACATCGCCTACGACCCGCTGGAGGCGGCGCTCGCCCAGCAGTGCCGCGGCCTGATCGCCGGCGGCGTCGACGCGATCCTGATCGAGACCTGCCAGGACACGCTGCAGATCAAGGCCGCGGTCAACGGCGCCAAGGCGGCGCGCGCGTCGCTCGGCACCAACACTCCGATCTTCGTGCAGGTCACGGTCGAGACCACCGGCACGCTGCTGGTCGGGCCCGACATCGCCGCCGCCGCCACCGTCGTGCATGCGCTCGACGTGCCGCTGCTCGGGCTGAACTGCGCCACCGGGCCGCAGGAGATGGCCGAGCACGTCGCCTACCTGTCGCGCGCCTGGCCGGGGCTGCTGTCCTGCCTGCCAAACGCCGGCCTGCCCGAGCTGGTCGACGGCCACACCCACTACCCGCTGGCGCCTGACGCGATGGCGACCTGGCTCGCCCGCTTCATCGACGAGGACGGC
>CAXTPV010000087.1:0-8494 GCA_964246135.1 uncultured Acetobacteraceae bacterium
CTCGCGACGGCCGGTCAGCGCTGCCGGAGCGTGACGCGCGGCATGCTTAGCGGCGTTGGTGCCGCTGCCACCGGCGGCGCCCGATTGACCTGCTCCGGCGCCGCGAGGTGAGGCGGCGCATCGGCGACAAGCGGTGGTCCCGGTGGTGGTGGGGGCGCCGCGATCGCCACCGTGACCATGCGCTGCTGCTGGTAGGCGGGTGCGGAACGTACTTGCTCGATGGTCAGGTTCGCGCGCACCGGGCCTGAGGGATCGTCGGCGGCGAAGGTGACATCGTCCCAGCCGATCGCGATCTTGCGGTCGCCAAGACCGAGAAAGCCGCCGGTCTCGACCAGCATCGCTTCGGGCTCACCACGCGCATCGACCAGCACGTCGATGACGTGGCCGATCTCCACCTTGTCCACGCCGACGATCGCGCGATCCATCATTCCCGACAGCGGCAGCTTCTTCGTGCGCATCGGGCCGCGCACGACCGCGGGCGTTCGGCTGGAGGCCGCCGGCGTTGTCGACGACGCCAGCGGCTGCGGCAGTGCCGCTGGGCTGGGCGCGAGCGGCAACGCGCCCGTCTCGACGACAGGCGCCGGCAGCGCGGCGGGTGCCGGCGCCACCAAAGGCGGCCGGATCGGCCTTGCCGCCGCGATCGAGGGCGCCGCCAGCAGGATCAGCAACGGACCAAGGCGGCAAGGTGTCCCCACGATCCGCCTTGCCTCTCCCTGGCGCGCTTCGTGAACGTCGTGATGCATGCGACCCAGTCTGAGCGGCAGCGCGCGCACGAACAAGTCCGGTGCGTCCCGCATCCATCGGCAGCGATCCGCGTTGGTCTAGAGCGCGAAAATCCCGCCGCCGTTTTGGGAGTCGAAGGGTGACATGAGCGATACCATCCCGGTTCTCCAGGATGACGCGGGCAACCAGACGCGGACCGAGCGGCCAGTGGCGCTCATCACCGGCGCTGCCAGGGGTATCGGTCGCGCGATCGCGGCAAGGCTGGTGCGCGACGGCTGGCAGGTGCTCTGCCTCGACCAGGACGAGGCGCGGCTGCATCAGACGGTCGAGGCGCTCGGCTCTAACGTGCACGCGATGGTCGTCGACCTTGCCGACGAGGCGGCGGTCGCGATGGCGGTCGATGCGGCGCGCGTGCATGTCGGGCGCCTTGACGCGCTGGTCTGCAACGCGGGCATGATGATACGCAGGCCGCTCGCATCGCTCACCGCGGACGAATTCCGCCATGTGCTGGCGGTCAACCTCACGAGCACCTTCCTGCTTGCGCGCGCGACCGAGGCGATGCTGCGCGACAGCAAGGGCGCCATCGTGACGATCGCGTCGACACGGGCGAGGATGTCCGAGCCCGACACCGAGAGCTACGCGGCGTCGAAGGGCGGACTGATCGCGCTCAGCCACGCGCTCGCGATCAGCCTCGGGCCCGATATCAGGGTCAACGCGATCAGTCCCGGCTGGATCGACGTGGCAGGCGAGACCTTGCGCGAGGTCGATCATGCCCAGCATCCGGCGGGACGGGTGGGGCAACCCAACGACGTGGCGGCGCTGGTGGCGTGGCTGATCGGCCCGGAAAGTGGCTTCGTGACCGGCGCGGAGTTCGTGATCGACGGCGGCATGACTCGGAAGATGATCTACGCGGCCTGAGGCCGCGTCCTTACCCGACGCCAGGTGTTCCGCCTTCTTCGCAACGGATTGCAACGTCGCGCCATCCGAGCGATGGAACGCGCTAAGTTGAGGTCGTCATGGAAGTCGGGCCACACGTCCTCATTGTCGACGACGATCGCGAGATACGCGATCTGCTGGCCAAATTCCTGGAGCGCAACGGCTTCCGCGTGAACACGGCGCGCGATGGCCGCGAGGCGAGACGGGTCTGGCCACAGGGGCATTTCGAACTCGTGGTGCTTGACCTGATGATGCCCGGCGAAGGCGGCCTCGAGGTGGCGCGCTGGCTACGCGCGCAGGCCGACGTGCCGATCATCATGCTGACCGCGATGGGCGAGGACACCGACCGCATCATCGGGCTCGAACTCGGCGCTGACGACTACGTGGCCAAGCCGTTCAATCCGCGCGAGCTGCTGGCGAGGATACGCGCGGTGATGCGTCGCACCGGACGCGAGACCGGGCCGGAACTCGATACCCGCCGCTTCACCTTCAGCGGCTGGGTGCTTGAGCCGTCCCGCCGGCGTCTGCTCAACCTCGAAGGCGTGGAGGTCGCGCTCACCGGCGGCGAGTACGACCTGCTGATCGCGTTGCTGGAGCGCGCGAACCGGGTGCTGACCCGGGACATGCTGCTCGACCTGCTGCGCGGTCGGCAGGCAGGCCCATTCGACCGTGCCATCGACGTCGCGATCAGCCGCCTCCGGCGCAAGCTCGAGGATGGCGGCCGCAACGCGCAGGTCATCAAGACGGTGCGCGGCGGTGGCTACGTCCTCGCCGCCGATGTGGAACGGGTTGCCTGACGCTGGCGTGACCGGGCCGTCTCGTCACGGCGCGGCGTTCAGGATCAACCGCGTGCTGCCGGCAAGCCTTGCCGCCCGCACCGCGACCGTCGTGCTGCTGGTGCTGGCGATCGTGCAGGCGGTCGGTCTTGGTATCTACACCCGCGACCAGGAGATCGCGCATCGGGTCAGCGCCGATCGCGCCATCGGCATGCGGCTGGTCAACATCTTCCGCACGCTGTCCGACGTGCCGCCTTCCCTGCGTGAGGCGGAGCGTCGGCGCCTCGGCAAGCCGGCCGGCGTGACCCGGCTCAGCCTCGACACCGGACCGAAACTCGGGACGCTGCCGCCATCGCCACCGCGGCTGCAGCGCATCCTGCAGCTCAACTTCGACTTCGCCCCGTTTCCGCATGGTGGGCGACCGAGCGCGCTGCTGATGGGGGGCACCCGTCAGGATGGCCGCTTCGCCTTCGCGCTGCGCTTTCCGGACAGCGCGGCATGGCTGAACCTCGAGATCAGGCTGCCACGCTACGGCTGGCTCGATGACCCGACGTTTGCGGTCGCATGGCTGATGATGACGCTGACCGCGTCCTGCCTGATGGTGTGGGCGGTGCGGCGGCTGACCGCGCCGGTGCGCACGCTGGCGCGCGCCGCCGAGGCGCTTGGCCGCGACGTGAACGCAGCCCCGCTGCCCGAGGACGGCCCGCGCGAGGTCGCGTTGGCCGCGGCGGCCTTCAACACCATGGCCGACCGGATCAGGCGCTTCGTCTCGGACCGCACCCTGATGCTGACCGCGATCGGCCACGATCTCAGGACGCCGATCACCCGGCTCAAGCTACGCTGCGAGTTCATCGACGACGACGAACTCCGCACCCGCTTTCTCGGCGACCTCGACGAGCTCGAACAGATGGTCTCGGCGACCCTCGCCTTTGGTCGCGACGTCGGCCGGACCGAGGCGGCGTCGCCGCTCGACCTCGCCGCCCTGCTGCGGACCGTGCTTGACGATGCGACCGACGCGCGACCGGACGACGCGTCGCGCATCGTGTTCGCGAGCGACGACAAGGACCGCGTCACCATACGCGGCCGGCCGCTGGCGCTGAAACGCAGCTTCGCCAATTTGGTGCAGAACGCGCTTGCCTATGCCGGCAACGTGGCGGTGAGCCTGCCGCCGTCGCCGCCAGGCGAGGTCGTGGTGCTGGTGGAAGATGATGGCCCGGGCATTCCGCCCGACGAGTGGGAGCGGGTGTTCGAGCCGTTTCGGCGACTGGAAGCGAGCCGCTCGCGCGAGACCGGCGGCACCGGCCTCGGTCTCTCGATCGCGCGCAACATCATGCGCGCGCATGGCGGCGAGGTGACGCTGTCGAACCGGCCTTCGGGCGGACTGCGCGCGCGCGTGGTGCTGCCGGCCTGATCGCGCGTCGGCGACGCTCGCACGCGGCTTGTCGCACGCAGCCCTTCATGCGATGGCGCCACCTCCCGGGGAGGTCTGACCGATGCTGAGGCGGCTCTACGACCGGCTGCTCGCGCTGGCCGCCGGCCCGAACGCGGTTGGCTGGCTCGCGCTCGTCGCCTTCCTTGAGGCGAGCGTGTTCCCGGTGCCCCCCGACCTGTTGCTGATCCCGATGGTGGTTGCGACACCCAGGCGCGCCTGGGTGTTGGCCGCGATCTGCACCGCGGGATCGGTGGCCGGCGGCGCGCTCGGCTGGGTCATTGGCGCCGAGCTGTTCGTGCGGATGGCGATCCCGATCGCGCGTGGCTACGGCGCCGAGACCAGCCTGCTCCACTTCGCGGCCAAGTTTCGCGAGTACGGCCTCTGGGTGGTGCTGATCAAGGGACTGACCCCGGTACCGTTCAAGATCGTCAGCATTGCCGCCGGTGCCGCGCATTTCAGCCTGCCATTATTCCTGCTGGCGAGCCTGATCACCCGCGGACTGAGGTTCTTTCTTATCGCGGCGCTGCTGCGCCGGTTCGGCGCTCCGGTGCGCGACTTCGTCGAGCGTCGACTGACCGCCGTGACATCGGCGGTCGCGGTGGCATTGGTGGCAGGCGTGGTGGCGGTCAAGTTCCTCTGATCGGCCGCGACCTGCCGCCGCAACCGAGGCTGCGTCGGCCACGTTCTAGGCGTACCGCAGGCGGGGTGGCTGGAATGGGCAAGGTCGTCGTCATCACCGGAGGCGGCGCCGGTGTCGGCCGCGCCACCGCGACCGAGTTCGCCCGCGCCGACTGTGACGTCGGGCTGATGTCGCGCGACCAGGCGCGGCTGGACACCGCCGTGCGCGAGCTTCAGGCGATGGGCGTCCGGGCGACCGGCGTGGTCGCGGATGTTGCCGATCACGCCGCCGTCGAGCGAGCCGCGACCGCGATCGAGGCAGCGCTTGGGCCGATCGAGATCTGGGTCAACAACGCCATGGCAACGGTGTTCTCACCCGTCGCCGAGCTCACGCCGGACGAGGTGAGCCGCGGGACGGCGGTGACCTATCTCGGCCAGGTCAATGGCATGATGGTGGCGCTGTCGCGCATGCGGCCGCGCGGCCGCGGCACCATCGTCAATGTCGGTTCGGCGCTCGCCTATCGTTCGGTGCCGCTGCAGGCGGTCTATTGCGGCGCGAAATCGGCGGTGCGCGGTTTCACCGACAGCCTGCGGTCGGAGCTCATCCACGACAAGCTCGACATCCACCTGACCATGGTTCACCTGCCGGCGATGAACACGCCGCAGTTCGACTGGGCGCTGAACCGGACCAAATGGCGGCCCCAACCGGTGCCGCCGATCTACGCGCCTGAAGTCGCCGCACGCGCCATCGTCTTCGCCGCCTTTCATCACCGCCGCGAGGTCTGGGTCGGATTTCCGACCGTGGTCGCGATCCTCACCAACCGGATCGCCGCCGGCTTCGCCGATCGCTATCTCGCAAGCCACGGCTACTCGGGCCAGCTCACCACCGAGCCGAAGCCGGCCGACGCGCCGTCCAATCTGGATGCTCCGGTGCCGGGGCCGTATGGCGCGCACGGGCGGTTCGATGACCGGGAACGCGACACCTCCTGGGAGATGTTCGACTCGCGGCACAAGGCGGGCGTCGGCGTCGGCGTCGCAGCAGCCTCGGCCTTGCTGATCGGATGGCTCGCGATCAGGACACGCGCGAGCGACGCCGGAGCCGCCTGAAGCGAGGCGTGGTTCCGGTTCAGGCGTCATTCACCGGCGTGGGCGATGCCGGCGCACCGGCCCACACCCAGGGAAACGACCCGGCGAGCGATCGCGCTGCCGCATCGGCGAGTTCGCCGCTCGGGAACAGGCCGAAACAGGTGGCGCCGGAGCCGCTCATGCGCGCGAGCAGGCACCCCGGCCGGGTGGCCAGCGCCTTGAGCAGTTCTCCGATCACCGGCTGGATCGCGATCGCCGGCGCCTCGAGATCATTGGCGAGCAGGCGGAGATCGCGCGCCATCGTCGCGGCGCTGTGCCATGCCGCCGGCAAGGTGGCCGCCGGCCGGAACGTCCCTTCGGGTCGCGCGCGGAACACCGAGGCCGTCGCGACCGCGACGCCGGGATTGGCCAGCACGAGAAAGATGCGCGGCAGCACGGGTGCCGGCGACAGGCGCTCACCGATGCCCTGCATGACCATGGGCATGCCCGCGAAGCACACGGGCACGTCGGCACCGAGGCTCACCAGCCACTCGCTCGGGACCGCGCGCGGCAGCTGCCAGTTGCGTGCGAGCAGCCGCAGGCAGGCGGCGGCGTCGGCCGACCCGCCACCGATGCCGGACCCGACCGGCAGGTTCTTTTGCAGCACGAGATACGCCCCGGATCTCACCGAATGTCGCGCGGCAAGCGCGCGTGCGCCGCGAAGCACCAGGTTGTCGGCTCCCGCCTCGGAGGTCGCGCGCGCGAGCACGGCGGCGAACGGGCCCTCGGTGTCGAGCGAAAGCTCGGTTGCCGGCCGGTAGGAAAGCCTGTCGCCGATGCCGGCGAAGATCACGAGACTGTCGAGCAGGTGGTAGCCGTCGCTCCGGCGTCCGGTGACGTGCAGATGGAGGTTGATCTTGGCCGGTGCCGCCTCGGTGTCGACGACGAGCTCCGTCGTCACGGCGTGAGGATCACGGCGAGGCGCGGTTCGGGTTGCCGGCCGCCGCCTCACGCAGGCGCGCCTTGATCCGCGTGAGATCGCCCGGATCGGGTTTGAGGATCAGCGCGCGCTGCCACTGATCCTCGGCCTCCACCCTGCGGCCCGCCTGCCAGTAGGCGACGCCTAGATGGTAGTTCACCGTCGGATCCTCGGGCGTCAACTCGGCGGCCTGCTGCAGGGTGTCGATCGCCGGCCCAATCTCCGCCTGCTTCAGCATGATCCAGCCGAGAGTGTCGAGGTAGGCGCCGTTATGCGGTTTCTGGTCGAGGGCGCGCTCCACCATCCGGCGGGCATGAGCGAGGTCGCGGTCCTGCTCGGCGTCAGAATAGGCGAGATAGTTCAGGACCAGAGGCTGCTCTGGCGACAGCAGGAGCGCGTGCAGCAGATCGGCCTCGGCCCGGTTCCACTGGTGCGACTTGTCGAGCGCCACCGCGCGGTCGAACAGGATCTGCCAATCGTCGCCGGCCGGATGCGGGATGGCGGCGATGGCATGATCGAAGGCGACGACCGCCTCGCCGTAACGTTGCTGCTCGCTCAGGATCTCGCCAAGCTCGCGATAGGGTTCCGGCTGACCGGGCTCGGCTTCGGCTAGCGAACGCAGGATGCCGAGCGCCGCGCCGTCATGGCCCGCCATCTCGTCGAGTTCTGCCTCGCGCAACTCGACAGCCGCGAATAGCGGGTCTGAGGCCCGGATCGGTTGAAGCACCGCGAGGGCGGCATCGGTGTCATGCAGCGACTGCTCGACATCGCTGATCAGAAGGCGAGTCTCGCTCGACCCCGGATCGAGCGCAAGCCCGTAGCGCAGCAGCAGCAAGGCGCTGGTGTCGGCCGGCGACTGCTCGGCCATCAACGCGGTGACGCTCATGTAGGCGCTGGCGAGGCCGGCGCGCGCGCTCCCCACCACCGGCGTGGTCAGCGAGGCGTCGAGGCCGGCCTCGGCCACCACCAGCGATGGCGCCGACGCGATCAGCGAGTGGATCAGGGCCTTGGCATCCGCCACCCGGCCCTCGCGCGCCGCGGCGTCCGCGAAGATGCGCACCAGGGTGAGGTTCAGCTCGGGCGAGGCGGTCTGCGCCAGGTGATAATCGGCATCCGCCTCGGCGCGCCGTCCGGCGAGGTCGGCGATCAGCGCGGCCTGCACCGCATACAGCCCGGGGAGCCTGGTGCCGGCAAGCAGCGGCGCCAGCGTCTGCAGCGCGAGACTGGTGTGACCGGCCCCGGCCTCCGCCCAGGCGACAAGGACCGGACGCAGCACGTCGACGACGCTGCCGTCATGCGGCGCGGTGGCAAAGGCGTGCGCGGCCTCATTCCATGCCCCCGCCATTGCCAGCCTGTCGCCGAGCAACAGCACCGCCGCGCCGTTGTCGGGCAATCCGGAGGCGAGGCGAGCTGCCTCGGGCCGGCCGGCGAGGGCGGCGGCGAGGAAGGCCTGCTCGCGCAGCGTGTGATTGGTCGGGTCCGCGGCCAGCGCACGAAGCATGTTGTCGGCGGCAACCGCGAAATTGTTCGCGCGCAACGCGTCGATGCCCGCGAGATAGATGCCGAAGGCTGGGCGACTGGTGACTCTGGCGGCGTGAGGCGCCCTAGCGTCGCCGGGAGGCGCAGGGTGGCCGGACGGCCTGGTCGGGGAACCCGCCTCGGTATGGCTCGGGGTCACCGGGGACGACGCGCCGGCAGGACCGCCGCCGCTCAGGAGCGCGACCGCAAGCGCCGCGCCGCCGAGCCGGTTCACACGATGATTGCTCATGGAACGAAGCTAACAGCGCCGCGCATCGATTGCCATTCGGCGGACCGACGACGCCCGGCCGGCCTTGCGGCCGGCGAGGCGCCATGATGATGGAGCGAGCGCTTTGGCGACGGATGATCACGATGGACGATCTGACGCTTCTCACCTTGCAGCTCGCCTGGGGTGCCGACGAGGCGCTGGCGGCGTCGCCGATCGAC
>CAXTPV010000088.1:0-8460 GCA_964246135.1 uncultured Acetobacteraceae bacterium
GATTTGTTCTTCCGGCTGATGCAAGAACGGGTCGAGCCGGCGCTCGGACGCGACCGCCCGACCTTCCTCACCCACTGGCCGGCGGCGCAGGCGGCACTCGCCCGGCGCGATCCCGGCGATCCGCGCGTGGCGCTCCGATTCGAGCTCTATGTCTGCGGCATCGAGCTTGCCAACGCGTTCGAGGAGCTCACCGATCCGGTCGAGCAGCGCGAACGCTTCGAGCACGATCGGGCGCGCCGGGCCGCGCTAGCCGATGCTGCGCCCCAACACTGGCCGATCGACGAGGATTTCCTGGCTGCGGTCTCGTCGCTGCCGCCCTGTTCGGGCGCCGCGATGGGCTTTGACCGGCTGGCGATGATCGCGACCGGCGCGTCGACCATCGGCGACGTGCTGTGGCTGCCCTGATCTGGTGCGCCGCGCCGGAACCGCGGTGCGCTCCGCGCGCTCGAACATCGCCATGACACCCTGGATGATCGCGCGCCCCGTCGTGCGCCTGCTGCCGCTGCTGCTGCTCGCCGCCTGCGCGGTGCCGTCGGCGGCCGAGCGCGCCCGCCTCGATTCCATGATCGGCCAAAGCGAGGCCGCGCTGCTGCGCAGCTACGGCGTTCCAACCCGCAGCTACGCGACCGGCGGCGGGACCTTCCTCGCCTATGAGCAGAGCTCGACCGAGATCGACCCGGGCTTTGGCGGCTTTGACGGTTTCGGCCCCGGCGGTTTCGGCCCCTATGGTGGCTTCGGCGGCTTCTACGGCGAAGGTTTCGGCGGCGTCCCGACCTCGGTGCAGACGCTGACTTGCCAGACCACGTTCGAGGTCGCCGCCGGCAAGGTCGCTGCTTGGTCGCTGCACGGCGACGGCTGCTAACGCCGCGACCTGGCGGCGCGGCTCTTGCCGGTGATCATACGAGCCCTTATCGAGGTCGCCTCTCTGAAGGGACCAGCGCATGGCATGCCCGCTCACGGCTTGGTCGACGCGCCGTGCGGCTCGCCCGTTCGCCATCCTGCTCGGCCTGTCGCTGGCCGGCTGCGAGTCCCAGGCGGTGCAGGACCCGCTGCTGGTGCGCGGTTCGAGCAACGCCACCGTGTTCGGTGAGGCCCCGATCTATGTCGACCGGCCGCTCGCCGAGAACCTGCTGGCCTCGGTCGCTCTCGCCGACTACGTGGTGCTGCTGCAGCGCGCCGGGCTGTTCGACACGCTGCGGGCACCGGGACCCTACACCGTGTTCGCGCTCACCGACGCCGCGATCGAGAGCCTGCCGCAGGCGTCGCGCGACCGCATCCTCGATCCGCGCGATGCCGCCGGGCTGCGGCGGCTGATGTCGTACACGATTGTGCCTGGCCGCTGGACGCTCGCCACTTTGCGCGGGCTGGTGGCCCAGGGTGGCGGCCATGCCACGCTGCGTACGCTTGGTGGCGATCAGCTCACCCTGTCCACGGACGCAGCGGGCGAGGTTAGTCTGGCTGACCGCGCCGGACGCATGTCGCGCTTCGTGCTGGCCGACATCATTCAGTCGAACGGCCTGCTCTACGCGGGCAACCAGCTCTTGGTCCCGGACTGAGGAGTCTCGGACCAAGGACTCGCCCTCCGGTCAGCGCCCCTCAAGCGCCCGTGTATGGGCGGCCGCCGAGCTTGCCAGCGCGTCGAGGTCGTAGCCGCCCTCCAGCACCGAGACCAGCCGCCCGCCCGCGACCGCGTCCGCGACGCGCATGATCTCGGTTGTGACCCAACCGAAATCCGCCTCGTCGAGGTTGAGTGCGGCGAGCGGGTCGGCGCGATGGGCGTCAAATCCCGCCGACACCAGCACGATGTCAGGTGCGAACCGCGCCAGCGCGGGCAGGATGGTGTCGGACCAGGCACGTCGGAACGCGCCGCCATCGCTGCCCGGCGGCAGCGTCGCGTTGACCACGTTGCCGTGCGCACCGGTATCGCTCGCAGCGCCGGTGCCGGGGTAGCACGGATGCTGATGGCTGCTGGCGAAGAAGAACCCGGCGTCGGCCCACGCGATCGCCTCGGTGCCGTTGCCGTGATGGACGTCGAAATCGACGATCGCGACCCGCCGCAAGCCCCAGCGCGCGCGTGCATGCAGTGCCGCGATCGCGGCACTGTTGAACAGGCAGAACCCCATCGCGCGCGAGGGTTCGGCATGATGCCCGGGCGGCCGCACCGCGACGAACGCGCGGGCCACCTTGCCGCTGACCACCGCATCGACGCCGGCGCAGGCGCCGCCCACCGCCAACCGCGCGGCGCGCAGGCTGCCGGCGCCCAGCATGGTGTCCGGATCGAGCGCCACGCGTGCGCCGGCCTCGGGGTGCATCGCCAGCAGGCGGTCGAGATAAACCTGCCCATGCGCCAGCGACAGCAGCGCCCGGTCGGCCTCCGGCGCGTCTGACCGGCGCAGGCCGCCGAACTCGGGGCGATCGAGCGCGCCGAGCACCGCGCGCAGGCGATCCGGGCGCTCGGGGTGGCCGGGTCCGGGATCATGCCCGAGACAATCCCTATGCGTGATCAGCGCCACATTCATCGCGTCGCACCATGGCAGGAGTGGGTCGGATCCGGTCGCGCGGTCCTGACCTCATGGTATGGTCCGGCGTGGCCGCGCTTGCCACCACGGCCGGGCAACGCCATGACGTGTGCCAGACTGCCCCGGAGGCGTCCCTTGTCCTCGTCATCGACATCTCGGACCGCGCTTGACGCGGATGCGGTACGCGACGCCTACAGACGCTGGGCCGGCATCTATGATCTGGTGTTCGGCAGCGTGTCCGCCGCCGGGCGCCGGCACGCGGTGGCCGCCGTCAACGCCGATCCCGGCCTGCGCGTGCTGGAGGTCGGTGTCGGCACCGGGCTCGCGCTGCCGCTCTATGACCGCAGCAAGCGGGTCACCGGCATCGATCTCTCCGTCGACATGCTCGAGCGCGCGCGGCTTCGCGTCTCCCGCGAGGATCTAAGCCACGTGGAGCGATTGGAGGTCGCCGATGCTGAGGCGACCGGGTTTCCCGACGCCTTCTTTGATGTCGCGGTGGCGATGTTTGTGGCCTCCGTGGTGCCGAACCCGCGCCGGCTGCTGGCCGAGATCAAGCGGGTGGTGCGCCCGGGCGGCCGGCTCCTGTTCGTCAACCACTTTGCCGCCGAGCGCGGCGTACGGCTGGCGATCGAGCGCGCGCTGGCGCCGGCAGCGCACACCCTCGGCTGGCACCCGCATTTCCTGCTCTCGGCGCTGTTGCCGCCAGACGAGATCGCGCGCGCCAACACGACGCCGGTGGCACCCGCCGGATTGTTCACCCTGGTCAGTCTTCCAAACGCCTGACGACGTGCCACCTCTGCGGTCCGAGGTTGCTTGGGCACCTTCTTGCGGATAACTCGTGGGCGCGTGGGTGAGGTTGATCAGATGACGAACGGGCGGGCGCTCTCCAGGGGCGCGTCGCGCTGTATGGCCGCTTCCGCCTCGCTCGTGATGATGCTGGCGGCCCGGTCGGCCGGGGCGCAGGCGCCGTATCCCTGGCAGATGGGCCTGCAGGCCCCGCACAGCCCGGTGCAGCAGGACATCGTCTGGCTCAACACGCTGCTGCTCTACTTGATCATCGGCATCGTGGTGTTCGTTGCCGGCCTGCTCGGCTACGTGATCATCAAGTTCAACGCCAAGGCGCACCCGGTCCCCACCAGGACCACGCACAACACCCTGGTCGAGGTGGCCTGGACGGTGGTGCCGGTGCTGATCCTGGTCACCATGGCGATCCCGTCGCTCAAGCTCGTCTACTTCGAGGACAAGACCATCACGCCGGCGCTGACGATCAAGGTCACCGGCCATCAATGGTACTGGGAATACACCTATCCGGATCGCGGCGGCATCGACTTCACCAGCTACATGGTTCCTGGCAACAAGCTGCCGCCCTCCGAGCGCTCGATGCGGCAGCTCGCGGTCGACAACCCGCTGGTGGTGCCCGCCGGCCAGAACATACGCGTGCTGATGACCAGCGGTGATGTGCTGCATGCCTGGTTCGTGCCGTCCTTCGGGGTGCAGCGCTACGCGGTCCCGGGGCGCGTGATCGAGACCTGGTTTAACGCCGACAAGCCGGGTGACTATTACGGCGAGTGCAACCAGATCTGCGGCACCAACCACGACGCGATGGCGATCCACGTCCACGTCGTGACCGAGGCGGCCTTCGAGAATTGGCTGAAGACCGCCAAGGACAAGTACAGCCTGCTCTCGACCAACCGCCGTTATGCCTCGACCGACGCGGGCCGTGCGCCCACGCCCGCCAGGAGCTCCTGACCATGTCCGCCCACACCCACGACGACATCGCCAGCCCGCGCGGACCGGCCACCCAGGGTCACGAGACGCATGGTCACGACCTGCACGGCGAGCATGATCATGGCCCGCCCGCCGGCTTCTTCCGGCGGTGGTGCTGCTCGACCAACCACAAGGACATCGGCACCCTCTACCTGACGTTTGCGATGTTCGCCGGCCTCTATGGCGGCGTGCTGTCGATGATCATGCGGGCCCAGCTCATGCATCCCGGCAACACCATCGTTTCGTCGGGCCAGGAGTGGAACGCGATCGTCACCTCGCACGGCCTGATCATGATCTTCTTCACGGTCATGCCGGCGCTGATCGGCGGCTTTGGCAACTGGTTCATCCCGCTGATGATCGGCGCGCCCGACATGGCGTTCCCGCGGCTGAACAACATGAGCTTCTGGCTGGCGGTCGCTGGCCTCACCTTCGCCTCGCTGGGCCTGTTGCTCGGTTCGGGCTCGGGCGTCGGCTGGACGCTCTACCCGCCGCTCTCGAACGCGACCTACCAGAGCGGGGTGTCGACCGACTTCACCCTGTTCGCAATCCATTTGACCGGGTTCTCGTCCCTGTTCGGCGCGATGAACTTCATTGTCACCATCCTGAACATGCGGGCACCTGGCATGGGCCTGTTCAAGATGCCGCTATTCGTCTGGGCACAGCTGGTGACCGCGTTCCTGCTGTTGCTGGCGATCCCGGTGCTCGCCGGCGCGGTCACCATGCTGATTTGCGACCGCAATTTCGGCACCAGCTTCTTTGACCCGCAGGGCGGCGGCGACCCCGTCTTGTTCCAGCATTTGTTCTGGTTCTTCGGCCACCCCGAGGTCTACATCCTGATCCTGCCCGGCTTTGGCATCGTCAGCCACGTGGTCTCGACCTTCAGCAAGAAGCCGATCTTCGGCTATATCGGCATGGTCTACGCGATGATCGCGATCGGCGTGGTCGGGTTTGTGGTGTGGGCGCACCACATGTTCGTCTCGGGCATCTCGGTCGACACCCGCGCCTACTTCATGGTCGCGACCCTGGTGATCGCGGTGCCGACCGGGATCAAGATCTTCTCCTGGATCGCGACGATGTGGGGCGGCTCGATCGAGTTCAAGACGCCGATGCTGTTTGCGATCGGCTTCATCTTCCTGTTCACCGTCGGCGGCGTCACCGGCATCGTGCTCGCCAACGCCTCGATCGACCAGGAACTACACAACACCTACTACGTCGTGGCACACTTCCACTACGTGCTGTCGCTCGGTGCGGTGTTCGCGATCTTTGCAGGCTGGTACTACTGGATCGGCAAGATGAGCGGCCACGAATACCCCGAGTGGGTCGGCCAGCTCCATTTCTGGACCACCTTCATCGGCGTCAACCTCACCTTCTTCCCGCAGCACTTCCTCGGCGCCGCCGGCATGCCGCGACGGTATCCCGATTATCCCGACGCCTTTGCCGGCTGGAACTACGTGTCCTCGATCGGCGCTTTCATCTCCGGCTTTGCGACCCTCGTGTTCGTCGCCGGCGTGGTGATGACCTTCATGAGCAAGAAGAAGCTCGCCGACAACTACTGGGGCGAGGGTGCGACCACGCTGGAGTGGTCGCTGCCGTCGCCGCCGCCCCACCACACGTTCACCGAGATCCCCCGCCTGCGCTGAGCGCGGGCGGGGAACCCCCACATGTCGCAGACACTTGACGCCAAATGCGGTGACTTCGCCGCTACCCGCGACTGGCTCGCGCTGCTCAAGCCGCGCGTCGTCAGCCTGGTCGTGTTCACCGGCGTGGTCGGGCTGTTGCTCGCCCCCGGCCACCTCAACCCGATCTTGGCCGCGATTGCGATCCTCGCGATCGCGGTGGGAGCGGGTGCCGCCGGCGCGATTAACCAGTGGTATGAGCGCGACATCGATGCCCTGATGCGTCGCACCGCCAACCGGCCGATCCCGGCCGGCCGCATCGCGCCTGACGAGGCGCTCTGCTTTGGCGTCACCCTGGCGGTGCTGTCGGTGATCACGCTCGGGCTCGCGACCAACCTCGCTGCCGGCGCCTGGCTTGCGCTGTCGATCGCGTTCTACGTCTTCGTCTACACCGCCTGGCTCAAGCGCCGTACGCCGCAGAACATCGTCATCGGTGGCGCCGCCGGGGCCTTCCCGCCGATCATCGGCTGGGTCGCGGTGACCGGCCATCTCGGCCTGCTGCCGGCGCTGCTGTTTGCGATCGTGTTCTTCTGGACGCCGCCGCATTTCTGGGCGCTGTCGCTCTACGCCTGCGGCGATTACGGCCGCGCCGGCGTGCCGATGCTGCCGGTGGTCGCCGGCCGCCGCGCCACCCGCCGGCAGATCATGCTCTACACCGTGATCCTGGTCGGGGTGTCGCTCACACCCTGGGCACTCGGCCTCTCCGGACGCCTGTATGGCGCGTCGGCCGCCATCCTCGGCGTCGGCTTCCTCGCGCTGTCATGGCGGGTGGTGACCGAGCCACAGGACGCCCAGGGCCGCAGCCTCGCCAACGAGAAGCCGGCCCGCCAGACCTTCCGCTACTCGCTGAGTTATCTCGCGGCCTTGTTCCTGGCGGTCGCCGTCGACCACGTCGTGCGCTGATGACGGCGCAAGAGCGGGATGGCTTCCCGCCCGCGATGCCGCCGGCGGTCGCGCGCGAGTTCAAGCGCCGCCGCCGCGGGCGCAACGTCGCGATCCTGGTCGCCCTGATCGCGTTCTCGCTGTTGTTCTACCTGATCGCGGTCGTCAAGATGACCGGCGGCGGATCGTGAGCATGACGCCGCGCGACTAGTCAGAGGTTGAGGATGGACACCCAGGTCAACGCGATCGCCGATGGTGACGGCTTCATCGAGCAGCCCTATCACCTGCCCGGACCGAGCCCGTATCCGATCATGGCCGCGCTGTGCGGGATGATGATCCTGAGTGGCATCATCATCTGGGCGCATTTTGGCGTGCCGGCGCTGTTCATCGTCGGCTTCATGGCGGCGCTCGCGGTCGCCTTCATGTGGTGGCGGATGGTGATACGGGAGAGCCTCACCGCCGGCGTGATCTCGCCGCTGACCAGGCTGTCGCTCCGCTATGGCATGACGCTGTTCATCACGTCGGAAGTCATGCTGTTCGTCTCGTTCTTCTGGACCTTCTTTAACTTCGCGATTTTCCCGCAGAACGTGGCGGGGCAGGGCGCACCGCTCTGGCCGCCGCTCGGCGTCCACACCTTCGATCCGTTCAGCACGCCGTTCCTCAACACCATGATCCTGCTGCTGTCCGGCTGCACCGTGACCTGGGCGCATCACGCGCTGATCGAGGGCGACCGCCGTTCGCTGATCATGGGGCTCGGCTTGACCATCCTGCTCGGTCTCTCGTTCACCTGCCTGCAGGCGATGGAGTACTCGAACGCGCCGTTTAAGTTCGAGGGCGGCGGCGTCTACCCCGCGATCTTTTTTCTCGCGACCGGGTTCCATGGCGCCCACGTCATCGTCGGCACCAGCTTCCTGATCGTCTGCTGGTATCGGAGCCGGGCCGGCCAGTTCACCACCACCAGGCATTTCGGCTTCGAGGCGGCAGCCTGGTACTGGCACTTCGTCGACGTCGTGTGGCTGTTCCTGTTCGTCTGCATCTACTGGTGGGGCGCCGGGCCGGTCGCGCACGAGTAGGCGTTCGCGCATGAAAGGCGTCGCGCCAACGCCGCGCGCCATCGGCATCGCGCCGCCGACGCGGAGCGCCATCGGCATAGCCCCGATCCTGGTGCCGGCCCTGCTGTTCGCGCTCGCGCTGGGCCTGGGCATCTGGCAGGTGCAGCGCCTGCAATGGAAGCAGGCGATCCTCGCCGGGATCGCGGCCGCCGAACGTGCACCGCCAGTCCCGCTCGCACGCCCCGACGGCCACGACATCGCGCCCGGCGAGTTCGAGCGCGTGCAGGCGGATGGCGTCCTGTCGCCCGGTGGCGCCGTCACCTACGCGTCCGACGTTCGCGATCTGGCGCACGGTCCGACCTACGGCGTTTTCCTGGTCGAGCCGCTGATCCGCGGCGGCCGCGCCACCCTCCTGGTCGATCTCGGCTGGGTTCCCGCCAGCACCCGCGGCCGCCCGTCGATCACCTTGGCCGGCCCTAGAACGGTGATCGGCTACGTGCGCGCGCCAGAGCATGGCGGCCCGTTCACCCCGGCGCCGGATCTCGCAACCCGCCAGTTCTACGC
>CAXTPV010000089.1:0-4798 GCA_964246135.1 uncultured Acetobacteraceae bacterium
TTGGGGGCGGTCTGGCTGGGGAAGGGGCGCGGCGTCGCCTGGCCGGGGTCGGACTGGTCGATCCCCGGCCTGGTCGCCATCCTGTTCGCGGTCGCGCTGCTGGCGGTGCCGGCGTGTCGGGCCGCCGGGGCGCGGCGCGACGTGGCGAGCCGATAGGGGGGACGGGTCGTGGGCAAAATCGCCGAGGTCACGCTGCTGTTCTGGGTGATCAAGATCATCGCGACGACGCTGGGCGAGACCGGCGGCGACGCGGTGACGATGTCGATGCATCTCGGCTACCTGGTCGGCAGCGCGATCTTCCTCGTGGTGTTCGCGGTGGCGGTGAGCGTGCAGATCGCGGCAAGCAGGTTCCACCCGTTCCTGTATTGGGCGGTGATCGTGGCGACGACGACCGCCGGCACCACCATCGCCGATTTCGCGGATCGCTCGCTGCATATCGGCTATGCCGGCGGGTCGCTGCTGCTCGCGGTGCTGCTGCTGGCGTCGCTTGGGGTCTGGTACCGGTCGGCGGGCTCGGTCTCGATCGCGACCATCGCGACGCCACGGCAGGAGGCGTTCTACTGGACCACGATCATGTTCTCGCAGACGCTTGGCACCGCGCTCGGCGACTGGATGGCCGACACTACCGGCCTTGGCTACGAGGGTGGCGCGCTGGTGTTCGCGGCCGGGCTGGCCGGGCTGGCCGCGGCCTACTTCCTGACCTCGGTGTCGCGCACGCTGCTGTTCTGGTCGGCGTTCATCCTGACCCGGCCGCTCGGGGCGACGGTCGGCGACCTGCTCGACAAGCCGGTGGCGCATGGCGGCATGGCGCTGAGCCGGCCGGTCGCCTCGCTGGTGCTGGCGGGTGTCATCGTCGGCTGCCTGCTGCTATTCCGGCAACGGGCGGAGGCCGTTCGCGTGGGCACGGCAGCCTGACCGCCGGAGGAGAACACGCCCATGCGCTTGGCCAGCCTGCTCGGCACGATGCTCGCGCTCGCGCTCCCGGGGGCGGCGGGGGCGGCGGCGATACCCGATTACGCCATCACCCGCACGGTGCCGCTCGGCGCGCCGGACCGCTGGGACTACGTGAGCTATGACCAGGCGTCGGGCGACGTGCTGATCGCCCATGGCGACAGGACGACGTTGGTCGACGGCGGCACGGGCAGGACGGTCGGGCAGGCGGGGCCGCTCGACGGCGCGCATGGCCAGGTGGTGGTCGCGTCGCGGCTCTATGCCGATAGCGGCAAGGGCGCCAACGTCAGCGTGTTCGCGTGGCCGGGACTGCGGCGGGTCGGCGTGCTGGCCGCCAAGCCGGATGCCGATGCGATGGCGTATGATCCGGCGACGCGTCGCATCTTCGTGATGGATGGCGATAGCGGGGCAATCACGGTGATCGACGCGCGGCGGGGCCGGGTCGTTGGCACGATCGCGCTCGGCACCTCGCTCGAGGCCGCGACCGCTGACGGGCGTGGCGATCTGTTCGTCAACCTGGCCGAGGCGCGCGCGGTGGCCAGGATCGACACCAGGACGTCGCGCGTCACCGCGCGCTGGGCGGTCGCCGATTGCGTCTCGCCGCACGGCATCGCCTACGATGCCGCGACCAGGCGGGTGTTCACGAGCTGCGTCGATGGGCATCTCGACGTGCTCGACGCCGGCGACGGCCACATCGTGGCGAGGCTTGCGATCGGCCGCGGCAGCGACACCGTCGCGATCGATGCGGGCCGCCGGCGGGTGTTCTCGTCGAACGGCGACGGCACGCTGTCGGTGATCACCATCGGCGATGGCACGCATTTCGCGCCCACCACCACGATCGTGACCGAGAAGGGCGCGCGCACGATGGCGGTCGACCCGGCGAGCGGGCGCCTGTTCCTGGTCACGGCCGATGTCGACGGCGTCGGGCCGCCGCGGGTACCAGGGGGCGCGCCGCGCTACGGGTTCGTGCCGGGCACGATGCGGCTGCTGTTGCTCGATCCGCGATGAGGCCCGGTGACGGGTGCCAAGCGGGCGGGGTTCTTGTATGACCGGGGGGTGATCGCCGGATGCCTGCCGAGGAGCTTGACCCATGAACGAGATGTCGCCCGCCGCTTTGCCGAACGCTCCTGACGCGCTGGCCGAGCGGATCGACCGGCTGGCCGCGGTCGCGGTGCAAGTCGGGCTCGGGCTGCGGCCGGGCCAGGAGGTGGTGATGACGGCGCCGCTCGAGGCGCTGCCGCTCGCGCGCGCCATCACCGCGCAGGCCTACCGCGCCGGGGCGTCGCTGGTCACCACCTTCTACAACGACGACGTGGCGCGCCTCGCCCGCTTCCAGCACGCGAGCCCGGACGCGTTCGACGTCGCCGCCGGCTGGCTGCAGGAGGGGGTCGCCAACGCGTTCCGCGCGGGCGCGGCGCGGCTGGCGATCGCCGGCGACGACCCCGGCCTGCTGGCGCGGGAAAACCCCGACCACGTGGCGCGTGCCGCGCGTGCGCTGTCGAGGGCGTCCAAGCCGGCGCTGGAGCAGATCACCGGCTTTCGCACCAACTGGAGCATCGTGTCGTGCGCGACGCCGGGCTGGGCGCGGGCGATGTTCCCCGAGCTGTCCGAGGCCGACGCCGTCGCGCGGCTGTGGGACGCGATCTTCGCCGCGTCGCGCATCGACGCGGCCGATCCGGTCGCGGCCTGGCAGGCGCATAACGCGCATCTGGCCGAGCGCACGGCGCTGCTGAACGCGCGGCGCTTCGCGAGCCTGCGCTTTTCCGGCCCCGGCACCGACCTCAGCGTCGGGTTGTCCGACGGCCATATCTGGCTCGGTGGCGCCAAGACCGCCGGCAACGGCATCACCTGCAACCCGAACATCCCGACCGAGGAGGTGTTCACGACGCCCGATTGCCGTCGGGTCGAGGGCACGGTGCGGGCGACCAAGCCGCTGTCCTACCAGGGCACGATGATCGAGAACATCGCGGTCCGCTTCGAGGGCGGGCGCATCGTCGACGCGACGGCGAGCGCCGGCGAGGCGGTGCTGCGCGACGTGCTGCGCACCGACGAGGGCGCGGCGCGGCTCGGCGAGGTGGCACTGGTGCCGCACTCGTCGCCGATCTCGGCCGGCGGGCTGCTGTTCCGCAACACGCTGTTTGACGAGAACGCTGCCAGCCACATCGCGCTCGGCCAGGCCTACGCCAACTGCATCGAGGGCGGCGAGAGCATGGACAAGGCCGAACTGACGCGCCGTGGCGCCAATGAGAGCCTGATCCACATCGACTGGATGATAGGATCGGGCGAGATCGACGTCGACGGCATCGCGGCCGATGGCGCGGCGTCCCCGGTGATGCGCGCCGGCGAGTGGGTCTGACCGCCGGCGCTGCGGACGCCTTGATGACGGGGCTGCGCCTGCAAGATACGCAGGCGCGGGCGACGATCGCGTTCGCGCCGATCGAACCTGGGCATGTGCGGCTCTACATGTGCGGGCCCACGGTCTACGACGTTGCGCATATCGGCAACATGCGGGCGTTCACGGTGGCCGACCTGCTGGTGCGGCTGCTGCGGGACCGCTATCCGCGCGTGACCTACGTCCGCAACATCACCGATGTCGAGGACAAGATCACCGCGCGCGCGCGCGACGAGGGGTCGAGCATCGGCGTGGTGACGGAGCGGGTGATCGCCGAGCTGCACGCCGATCTGGCCGCCGTCGGCAACCTGCCGCCGGACATCGAGCCGCGGGTGACCGGCAACATCGGCGAGATCGTGGGCCTGATCGGCCGGCTGGTCGATGCGGGGCACGCCTACGCGGCGGCGGGGCACGTGCTGTTCGCAATCGAGCGCTTTGCCTCCTACGGCGCGCTGTCCGGGCGGCATCCCGAGGATTTGCTGGCCGGGGCCCGGGTCGAGGTCGCGCCGTACAAGCGGGCGGCCGGCGATTTCGTGCTCTGGAAGCCGTCAGCGGGGGACGAGCCCGGGTGGGTGAGCCCGTGGGGCTTTGGGCGTCCGGGCTGGCACATCGAGTGCTCGGCGATGTGCCAGCGCCATCTCGGCGAGAGCTTCGACCTGCATCTTGGCGGCGAGGACCTCATCTTTCCGCATCACGAGAACGAGCGGGCGCAGAGTCTGGCCGCCTATCCGGGCAGCGACTTCGCGCGGACTTGGCTGCACAACGCGATGCTGCAGGTCGATGGCCGCAAGATGTCCAAAAGCCTCGGCAACTTCGTCACCGTGCGCGACGCGCTGGCGCGCGCGCCCGGCGAGGCGCTGCGGCTGACGCTGCTGCGCGCGCATTACCGCTCGGTGCTGAACTTCACCTTCGAGGGGCTGGCGGAGGCTAGGCGCGAACTCGACCGCTTCTATCGCGCGCTCGATCGCGTCGGCGCTTCTGGCGGGGGCGCGTTTGCCGAGGGGGTGGCGTCGCCAGAGGTGATCGAGGCGCTGTGCGACGACCTCAACACGCCCGAGGCGATCGCGGCGCTGCACCGCCATGCCGACCGCGCGCTCACGGGAGATGCCGAGGCTGGGCAGGCGCTGCTTGGCGGCGGCCGCCTGCTGGGCTTGCTGGCGGACGCGCCGGAGGCTTGGTTTCGTGGCGTTGACGCGGATTTCGGAATGATCGAGCGACGCATCGCGGCGCGACTCGCGGCCCGTCGCGCCCTTGATTTCTCGACGGCCGACTCGATACGAGACGAATTGGCGGTGTTGGGCATCATGCTGGAGGACGGCGCGTTGGGGACGACCTGGCGGCGGACGTGAGCCCGTAGAACGGTGGTGGGGGGGGGGCGGCCCCCCCCCCCCCCCCCCCCCCCGGCGTGGGCCGGGTCCCCAAACCCGGCCCCCGCACACCCCCCCCCCCCGCGCC
>CAXTPV010000089.1:4808-8445 GCA_964246135.1 uncultured Acetobacteraceae bacterium
GGGCCACCAGGGGGCCGCCCGGCGGGTGGGGCCCGCCGGGGCGGGGCCGGTGCCCCCTAACACGGGGGGGGGGGGGGGCACCCCCCCCGCCCGACCGACCGCGAGGTTACTGGCCGTTGACCAGAAGCGGGGCGAAGATACCGCCCTGCACCGGTCGCGCCTGGAACCCGCTGACGAAGCCCGTCGTTCCGGTCGGATCATACCAATCGGAGAACGGAGTCCCGGACTGCACCGTGTTGGCGTAGTTGTAGACTTCGGTGATGATGTTTTGCTGCAGCGTCGCGTTGCCGAGCGCGGCGGCGGTCCAGAGATTCCAGTCCGACTTGGCGATCGTCGTCTGCCTTCCGCCCTCGTTGAGTGTCTGGGGCTGTAGCGGCACGCCGAACGGCTGCTCCTTGGTGATGTAGAAGGCTGCCTGCTCCCCCAGGATGTATTGCGGGATCAGGTTGAGGTGAAGCAGAATATTCGGGTATGCGTTGTAGAGCATGCTCCAGTCGGTGTCGGACTCGCCCGAGGTGTCCGGGCTGTAGGTGTTCATCGGCTCGCGATAGGTGTGGAGCAGGTGGGTTCCAGTGCTGTTCTGCGACAGCTTCGCCCAGGTGGCGATGCCGAGCTGGGCCTGGTTCTGGTAGTAGGTGCCGTCCGCCGGCACGCCCGCCATGTTGGCGATCTGCGCGAAGGCCGCGACGCCGCTGATCCCCTTAAGTGCCAGGTTGACGCTGTGGGCGACGAAGCCGGCGAAGTCGTCGGTCTGGTTCTGATACTGCGGATCGACCGCGTTGGAGTAGGGCACGCCGGCCGGGACCGTCAGCAGGTAGTCGGCCCATTGCTTGAAGATCGCGTAATGGGCGTTGGCGTAGGCGGCGGCCTCGGAGGCGGAGACGTGCTGCATGTAGGCGTCGGCCATGATCAGCATGTTGGCGGTTTCTTCGACCGGCATGTTCTCGCCGCCGCCGTCGTTGTGACCGACCGCGTTCGGGTAGGTCGAGCCGAGGTCATGCGGCGAGTACAGTGCAGGCCACTGGCCGGACGAGGCGTAGTCGATCACCGGCTCGAGGAAGTAGCGAACCAGCTCCGGGTTGGTGTAGAGGAACGCCGGAAACATCGGATACAGAATGTCGACGGTCGAGACGTTGTCGCTGCTGCTGATTTCTTCGACGAACATGTAGGGATTGGCTTTGGTGCCGGTGAGCTCGGTGGCGGCGAAGGCCTGCCGCAACGAGAGCGCCGTCAACGCGGCATAGTTTGTCCCGCCGATCGCCGCCGAGGCGTTGGAGAGGTTGGTGTCGAGCGTGTTCGCACGGGTGAGCGCGCTCCTGGCGTCCTTGTAGGCGAAGGCGAGCATGTTCTCGTAGGATGAGAAGTACTTCGTCCAGAGCGAAGGCTGCGAGGTGCCGAGATAGTTGATCGCCGGGCGGCGGACGCGTCCGATCAGCAAGGTGTACGGCTTGGTCGGGGTAGTGCCGACGAAGCCGAGCGATCTGGCAAAGCCGAAGGTCGGATAATTGTTGTTGATCGCCCGCGGCTGGTTGGTGTCGTCGCTGTTGGTGAGTATCCCATGGTTGAGGAACTGCTCACGGACGACGGTGTCCGGGCCGCTCTGGACCGTCAGGCCGTAATCGGACTGGGTCGCCCACAGCACCGTGCCCCAGTCAGCGAAGTTGCCGGTCTGCTGGAACACGGTCGGATGCGTCGGCGTGATGGTCCATGCGCTGAGCGTGCTGCCGGTGCCGTTCCTCTTGCCGTTCAGCGCGATCGTTTCCGGCTTCCAGTTCACGAATGCCGACTCGAGTCCGCTGGCCCACTCGGCGCTGATGTCGAAATAGACGCTGACCGAGTGTTGGGCACCGTCGGCGCTGACCGCGGTCGCGTTGATGTCGGCGAGCGGCATGCTGAGCCGCTTGAGGTCGGTCGCTTCCACCGGCGACAGGAAGTTGACCGTAAGGTTCACGCCACCGCCGGTAAACTTGAAGATCGACTGCGTTGCGGTCGTGGTCAAGGACGTCTGTGTCATGGTGTGTTGCGGGGACGGTGTCGTCGCCGGGGCGCCGAGAAACAGATAGCTCTGCCCGTCGATATAGGCATAGCCGGTCATCGCCTTGACGGTGCCGTCCCAATGCTGCGGCCAGGTCCCTGGAAGGATGCCACTGCTGTTCTTGAGCCACACGTTGAGATAGGGAGCGCGGGTCACGAGCGGCGCCGCCGGTGGACGAAGCGGCGTGAACGTCTGCGCGTTCGCTGCGGTCGCCGAACTGGTCGCCGTTCCCAACGTGGTCAACGCCGTCATCGACAAAAGCAGGGACGCACGCCGCCCCCATGACATCTTCGCCATTGCACTTTCCTCCTGGCCTCGCTGCTTGTGTCCGCAGCGCGTGCAGGGGCTTAAAACGTTTCCGCACCGGCGTTAATCCCCCGGCAATCACTTTCCCATGAGCAGAGCAGGCGACTCACCGGTCTGTTCCCGCCGCGCGATGTGCCGCTTGCGGCCATCGACGCTGGTTGCATCCGAGTAAGTGTGCAGCGGCATCTTTGATCAGGTTGGCGGCGACGCGGTTGTCCCTCTCGCTCATGGCATCGTTTGAGAGCGCGTCAGCAGCGTGATCGTGCGCGCATCCTCCTCGCCGTCGAAATAACGGGCGAGCGCTTGCCGGAACATCGATGCCCGCGGCCAGGCGCGGGCGAACAGCGTCATCGACGAGTGGAACTTGAGATCATCCGGACTGCCGAAAATCCGGCTGATCGAACGGCCGGTGGTGCCGACCAGCGCGGTGCATTCGAGCAGCCTGGCGCCGAGGAGCGGGTGCTCGCCATAGGCCCTGGCCTCGGCCGCGCCGGCGATCGCGTAGTGCCGCGCGGTCGCGCTATGGCCGAGGCCGGCCAGCTGCGGGAAGATGAACCACATCCAGTGGCTGGATTTCTGGCCGGCGCGGAGCTCGTGGTGGACCGCATCCAGCACCCCGTCCTGGGCGGCGACGAACCTGTCCAGATCGAAAAGCGGCATGGTGCGGCGCTCGGGGTGAAGGGGGTGCGGTCGTGAGGGGCGCAAGCGGCGGATGGATGCGGCCTTTATGGGCGCGCCCCGCAACGCGCATCGCGCATTTACGCGCCGGCGTCCCAGTCTGTGTTCTCACCGACAGGGATCTCACGACGTGACTGCAATCTCAAGGGACCGGCGCGTTCGCCACTGCCGCGCCGTCATGGCGTCGGCCACCGCCGATTTCTGGCTTGAGCGCGCGACCGCGCTCGACGGGCGCCGGGTGCTGGTGCTCGGGACCGCGGTGTCCGGCCCGATGTGCGCGCTGATGGCGACCGAGTGCCGCGCCGCCGGTTCGGCACAGCCGGGGGCGCGGGTGGAGCGTGGGGCGTGGGACGTCGTCGTGGCTGCCGATCCGAGTGAGGCCATCATCGCCGGCGTGATCGCGCAGGCGGCGCGTGCGCTGGTTCCGGGCGGCGAGCTCGTGGTCAGGCTGCCGATCACTGCGCGGGGGGACGCGGACGGGCTCCGCGACCTCGTGGCGACGCATGGCTTTGGCACGCCGCGCGAGAGCCGCGGCACGAGCCACCGACTGGTGGTTGCCTCGCGACTGGTCGCGGCCTGACCGGTTCTGACTGGTCGCGGCCTGACCGGTTCTGACTG
>CAXTPV010000090.1:0-8404 GCA_964246135.1 uncultured Acetobacteraceae bacterium
CGGTCACATCGCCGAACCCGACCACCCTGATGCCGCCCGCCCGCGCCTGTTCGGCGCTCTGATCGGACGTCGCCACCGCCTCGATCCGCAGGCCGCCAGCGACACGCGCCGCCAGCGCCGCGATCAGGAACGCCGCCGTCGAGCCGGTGCCGAGCCCGACCACCATGCCGTCCTCGACCAGCCCGGCCGCGGCCTCGGCCGCCCGGCGCTTTAGAGGCGCGCGCGGATCGGCCACGCCCGCTAGCCCGCCGCCGCCCGGTCGAGCATCCACAGCACCCGCCCGGCGCTGGTGATCCGGCTCGCCGGCAACGCCCGCTCGTCGTCCCGGACCCGGGCGATGATCGCGCGCTTGCCCTCGCCGGCGATCAGGAACACCACGTGGCGCGAGCTCGCGATCGCCGGATAGGTCAGGGTGAGCCGGGTGTTGGGCGCATCGAGCGGCACGCAGGGCGCCACCCAGTCGATCGTGTTCTCCAGCACCTCGGTGCCGGGAAACAGCGACGCGGTGTGGCCGTTCTCGCCCAAGCCCAGCAGCACCACGTCAAACAGCGGCCGCGTCGTGTCGAGCGATTCCGCGTGGTAATGCGTCGACAGCGCCATCTGGTAGCGCCGCGCCGCGTCCTCCGGCGTGCCATCGGTTGGCATCGGATGGATGTTGGCGGCCGGGATCGGCACGTGGTCGAGCAACGCGTCCCGCACCATGCGAAAGTTGCTGTCCTTGTCGTCTGGCGGCACGAACCGCTCGTCGCCAAGGAACAGGTGCGTCCGCGCCCACGGCATCGCGTCGGCATGCTCGGCGGCCAGGATTTGGTAGAGCCGCTTCGGCGTCGACCCGCCCGACAGCGCCACCGTGAACCGCCCCGTCGTCTCGCCGGCGCGCGAGACCAGCCAGCCGGCGGCGCGACGCGCCAGCGCCTCCGGGTCGTCTAGCGTCTCGGTGGCGTCGATCTGGGTCACGCCTGCTCCTCCTCGCCGAGCAGGAACCGCTCGACCCCCTTGGCGAAGCCCTCGTTCTCGCTATCGTCGGTCACGTGGGTGGCGGCGTCCCGCACCTCGTCTGACGCCTGCCCCATCGCGATCGACATCCCGCCCTGGCGGAACATCAGCACGTCGTTGGGCTGGTCGCCGAAGGTCGCGATCCGCGCGGGCTCGATGCCGAGATGGCGGGCCAGCGTCAGCACCACGTCGCCCTTGTTGGCGTGCGGGTGGGTGACGTCGAGGTAGTAGGGCTGCGACCGCGCCGCCGACGCCCCATCGCCAAGCTCGCCCTGCAGATCATGCTCGGCCGCATGCACCCGTTCCAGATCATCCGACACGCCGACGATCTTGACCGCGTGGTCGAGCGCGCGCCCGATATCGTCCGAGATCACCGGCGCGAACTTCACCGTCCACTGCTCGCGCGCCACATGCGGCCCGTCAGCCTTGGGCACGATCCAGTCCTCGTCGGCATACACCCACACATCGAGCCCGTGCTTGCGGAGGCTTTCCACCGTGCGGTCGGCGACCTCGCGCGAGAGGTTTTTGCTCTCGATCACCGACATGTCGCGATGCACCAGCAACCCGCCGTTGAAGCCCGCGATCGGCGTCGTGATGTCGAGCGGCTCGAACAGCATCGCCATGCCCTTGGGCGGCCGGCCGCTGGTGATCGCGAACCCGATGCCGCGATCACGCAGCTTGCGCACCGACGCGATCGCCCGCTCGGTCAGCAGCTTCTCCTTGGTCACCAGCGTGCCGTCGACATCGGCCAGCAGCAGCAACGTGTCGGCCATCTCACATCCTCCGAATCAGCCGCGCGGCGCCCTCGGCAGGATCAGCGTCTCGATCGCCTCGGCCCAGCCATCCTGCTCATTGCTCGCCGTGCTGAACATCGCCGACGCGCGCACGATCTCCGGCGCCTGCCCCATCGCGATCGAGAGCCCGGCCTCCAGCAGCATCGGCACGTCGTTCGGCATGTCGCCAAGCGACGCCGTCTCGCCCACCGCGACGCCAAGCAGGGCCGCCAGCCGGCCAAGCGCGTAGCCCTTGTTGGCCTGCCCGTGGGTGATGTCGAGGTAGTAGTCCTGGCTGCGATGCACCGTCGCCTGGCCCGCCAGCGCCGCCCCCAGCGCGTGCTCGACCTCGGCCAGGCGGTCGTGATCGGTGGTCGAGCCCATGATCTTGCCGGCCCGTCCGATCACCGCGTCGAAGTTCGCGACCACTGTCGGTTCGATCCGCACCGTCCGGTGCTCGAACGGCACGTAATGCCCGTCGGGCTTGGTCACGTACCAGGCATCGTCGGCGAACACCCAGGCATCGATCCCGTTCGCATCCAGCGTCAGAACGGCCTGCCGCGCCGCCGCGTCGGGCACAAACAAGCTTTCCAACACCCGCCCGTCCGGGCTCACGATCTCGCCGCCGTTGAAGCCCGCGCGCGGCGTGTCGATGCCGAGTTCCTCGAGGAACATCACCATCCCCCGCGCCGGCCGCGAGCTCACCAGCGCGAGCCCGATCCCGGCCTCGCGCAGGCGCCGCGCCGCCGCGATCGCGCGCGGCGTCAGCTGCTTGCTCTTGGTCACCAGGGTGCCGTCGATGTCGCTCACCACTAGGCGCACGCAGGCGGCCGGCTCGCTCATCGGCCGAGCTTCAGCCAGCGCCGGCCGTCGCGCGCCAGCAACGCCTCGGCCGCCCGCGGCCCGGCGCTGCCGGCGGCATACGGGTGCACGATGCCCTCGCCCGCGTCCCAGGCGTCGCGCACCGGCTGCAACGCCCGCCAGCCGCCCTCGACGTTGTCGGCCCGCTGGAACAACGTCGCGTCGCCGATCATGCAGTCGTAGATCAGCGTCTCGTAGCCGGTGCTCGGGCCCTCGGCGAAGAAGTCGGCATAATCGAAGTTCATCCGAACCCCGCCCAGCGTCACCATTGGCCCCGGCCGCTTGGCGCTGAACTGCAAGGTGACGCCCTCGCGCGGCTGGATGTGCAGCACCATGATGTTTGGCGTCAGCTTGTCGACCGTGGTGTCGCGAAACAGCGCGAACGGCGCCTGCTTGAAGTGCACCGCGATCTCGGTCCGACGCACCGCCAGCCGCTTGCCGGTGCGTATGTAGAACGGCACCCCGGCCCAGCGCCAGTTGTCGATCGACAGCTTCATCGCAACGAAGGTCTCGGTGGTCGAATCGGCCGCGACGTCGGGCTCCGACCGGTAGCCGCGCATGTCCGCGTCCCCCGCCTGCCCGTCGGCATACTGGCCGCGTATCGCCGGCGGGAACTCGACGCCCAGCTCCATCGGATGGATCGCCGCCAGCACCTTCGATTTTTCGTCGCGCACCGCGTCGGCATCAAACGAGCTCGGCGCCTCCATCGCGGTCATCGCCAGCAGCTGCATCAGGTGGTTCGGCACCATGTCGCGCAGCGCCCCGGTCTGCTCGTAGAACGAGGCCCGCTTCTCGACGCCCACCGTTTCGGCCGCGGTGATCTGGATGTGGTCGATGTTCTGCCGGCTCCACAGCGGCTCGAAGATGCCGTTCGAGAACCGCAGCGCCATGATGTTCTGCACCGTCTCCTTGCCGAGATAATGGTCGATCCGGTAGATCTGCCCCTCTTCCAGCACCGCCAACAGCCGCCGGTTCAGCGCCCGCGCCGACGGCAAATCAAAGCCGAACGGCTTCTCGATCACCACCCGCCGAAAATGCCCCTCGGCTTCGGCGACCAGCCCCGCCTGGGCCAGGTGCTCGACGATCGGCGCGAAGAAGCGCGACGCGACCGCGAGATAGAACACCGCGCTGGTGCCGGCGATCCGTCGCCCCAGCGCCTCGTAGGTCGCCGGATCGTCGATGTCGCCCTGCAGGTACGAGATCCGCTCGCGCAGCCACCCCCAGCGCTCGCGATCAAGCGTGCGCGCCTCGCCGCCACGCCGCTCGACCACGAACCGCTCCAGCGCCTCGCCGTAGCGCGCCCGTAATGCCGCGTCGTCGTACTCGACCCGGTCGACGCCGATCACCGCGAAGCCCTCGTCGAGCAGTTCCGCCAGCGACAAGTTGTAGAGCGCCGGCATCAGCAGCCGCGCGGTGAGGTCGCCGCCCGCCCCGAAGATCACGATGGTCGAGCGCGGCGCCCGTCGCGGTGACGCCTGCGGCTCGATCTCGCCCTCGGCAAACCCCGCGAGGTCGTTGATATGGGTCAGCCCCAACGGCTCGGCACCCTAAGCGCGAAGGAAGTACAGGACAGGGGTGTTACCCTCGCCTTCTCGCGGTCGCGCCAACCCGAGCCAGCACCCTATTCGCGCCCCTTCGCCGCCGACTGCCCTTCCGGATCGGCCTCGGCGCCATGCTTCTTGTCGACATGCGACTGCTCGATGTGGCCGCCGAACTGGAACCGCATCGCCGACAGCAGCTTCTCGCCGAAATTGTTGCCGGTGCGGCTGCGGAACCGCGCGAACAGCGAGGCCGTCAGCACCGGCACCGGCACCGCCTCCTCGATCGCCGCCTCGATCGTCCAGCGCCCCTCGCCGCTATCGGCCACCTGCCCGGAGTAGTCCGACAGCGACCCGTTCTTGGCCAGCGCCGACGCCGTGAGGTCGAGCAGCCACGACGCCACCACCGAGCCGCGACGCCACACCTCGGCGATGTCGGCGGTGTTCAGTTCGAACCGCTCATCCTCCGGCAGATCGGCCGAGCTCTTGGTCGCCAGGATGTCGAAGCCCTCCGCGTAGGACTGCATCATTCCATATTCGATACCATTATGCACCATCTTCACGAAGTGCCCCGACCCCGCCGGCCCGCAATGCAGGTAGCCCTGCTCGGCGCGCGGATCGTGGCCGTCCCGCCCCGGAGTGCGCTCGATCTCGCCGATCCCCGGCGCCAGCGCCGACAGGATCGGATCGATGTGATCGACCGCCTCCTTGGCCCCGCCGATCATCATGCAGTAGCCGCGATCGAGCCCCCACACGCCGCCCGAGGTGCCGACATCGACAAAGTGGATGCCCTTCTCGCGCAACTCCTTCGCGTGCCTGATGTCGTCCTTGTAGAATGAGTTGCCGCCATCGATGATGATGTCGCCGCGCGCCATCCGCGCCGACAGCGCGTGGATGGTGTCGCGGGTGATCTGCCCCGCCGGCAGCATCACCCACACCACCCGTGGTGCCGCGAGCTTGTCCACCATGTCCTCGAGCCCCGACGCGGCGCGGCTGCGCTCCGCCCGGCCATGGATGCCCTCGATCGCCGCCGCGTCGCGGTCGTACAGCACCACCTCGTGCCCGTGCCGCGACAGCCGCACGCTGATGTTGCCGCCCATCCGGCCAAGGCCGATCACGCCGATCTGCATCGTAGTCTCCCGTATCCTGGTGGCGCCTGCTTCCGATCGAGGCGGTCAGCCGACCGCCTTGCCGATCGCCGCCTCCAGCGCCGCGAGCCCCGACGCGAGCCCGCCGGTGATGTGCACCCGCAGCGCCCGCCGCCCGCCCTCGGCCAGCACGTCGAAATCGCCGCGCGCCTGCGCCGCCTTGACCACCCCGAAGGTGAAGCGCTCGCCCGGCACCGGCAGGTCCGCCGCGTCGTCCGTCGTCACCTGCAGGAACACCCCGCTGGCCGGCCCGCCCTTGTACGCCTGCCCGGTCGAGTGCAGGAACCGCGGCCCGAATTCGGCCGCCGTCGCCACGTGCCGCGCGTCGCGTATCCCGAGCCTTACCCGCTCAATCCAGGCCCGCGTCTCCTGGTCGCGCTCGATATAGGCCAGCACCGCGACGTAGTCGCCGCGTCCCACCCGCGCGAAATGCCGCTTCAGGATCGACGCGCCATCGCCCTCGCCGAGCGCCGACGCGTTGGCCTCGTCGGCGAAGAAGTGAAACACCCCGTCGGACGCAAACGGCGTCTCGTCCGGCAGCTTGCCCGACTGGTTGTAGGCGTCCGTCAACTTGCGCGTCTCGAGCTTGCTCGCCTCCACGTCGGGCTGGTTGAACGCGTTGATCCCGAGCACGCTGCCGGCCACCGCGGTCGCCAGCTCCCAGCGGAAGAACTCCTGGCCGATCTGCATCTTGCTCGCGAGCCCGACCGTCACCACCGGATGCCCGGCGGCCGCCAGCGCGTCGAGCGCCGCATCCTGCGAGGGCTCCGGCTTGTCGGTCAGCCGCAGATAGGCGAACACCCGGTCCTCGCCATACACCGCCGGCGCGCCCAGCGCCTCGTTCTCGATCGGCACCAACCCGAGGCCGTCCTTGCCGGTGCTCTCGGCCAGCAGCTGCTCCAGCCACGCCCCCATGTCGGCGATCCCCGGGGACGCGACGATCGTCACCTTGTCCCGCCCGAACCCGCGCGCGGCAGTGCCAAGCAGCGCCCCCAGCCGCACGCCCGGGTTCCGCGACGCCGGCACGCTGTCGCCGCACGACCGCGCCATTACCCGCGCCGTCTCCAGGAACTGCCGCACGTCGATGCCCGCCGCCGCCGCCGGCACCAGCCCAAAATTCGACAGCACCGAGTAACGCCCGCCGATCGCCTTGTCGCCATGGAAGATCTTGCGGAACCCGTCGCCCTTGGCGACCGCCTCCATGTGCGACCCCGGATCGGTCACCGCGACGAAATGCGCCCCCGCCTTGCCTTCGCCCAACGCATCCGTCGCCACCTTGAAGAAATACGCCTTCAGGATGTTCGGCTCCAACGTGCCGCCAGACTTCGACGACACGATGAACAGCGTCCTCGCCGGATCGATCCGCTTGCGGAACGCCATCACCTGTGCCGGGTCGGTGCTGTCGAGCACCAGCAGCTCCGGCCAGCCGCCGCGATGCCCGAAGGTTTCCGCCAGCACCTCCGGCCCGAGGCTCGATCCGCCCATCCCGAGCAGCAGCACATGGCTGAACCCGCCCGCTTCCACGTCGCGCGCGAACGCTTCGAGTTCGTCCACCGCCGCCAGCCGCTCGTCGATCACGTCGAGCCAGGCCAGCCACTTGCCCTCGTCGGCCCCGGTCCACACCGAGGCGTCGCGCAGCCAAAGCTTGCGCAACGTGCCGTCCTTGCGCCAGCCCTCCAGCGCCGCCCCAACTGCGTCCTCGATCGGCTTTGGCAGCCGCATGCTCATCGTCGCGAGCCGTGCCCCCAGCATCGTCTCCCGCTTGGCCGCGACCGCGCCCAGCAAAGCGTCGAACGCATCCGCGAACGACGCCACCCCCTCGTCCACCAGCGTCCTGGTCACCCCGGCGAGGTCGAGCCCGTGCGCCTCGGCCGCCGCCAGCACGCCCTTGGCCTCGTCGAGCTTGGCACCCAGCGTCTCCCCGACATGGCCGTGGTCGCGGAACGCATCCATCGTCGCCGGCGGCATCGTGTTCACGGTGTCGGCGCCGATCAGCTCGTCGACGTACAGGACATCGGAATACGCCTTGTCCTTGGTGCCGGTGCTCGCCCACAGCAACCGCTGCGGGTTCGCACCCGCCGACTTCAGAGCCTGCCAGCGCGGCGACGCCGACACTTCGAGATAATGCTGATACGCCATCTTCGCGTTGGCGATCGCGACCTTGCCGCGTATCGCTCGCAACGCGTCCGCGTCCTTGTCGCCGGCCGCCAACCGCTTGTCGATCGCGCCGTCGATCTTGCCGTCGATCCTGCTGACAAAGAAGCTCGCCACCGACGAGATGTGCGAGATGTCCTCGCCCTTGCCGTGCCGCTCCTCCAGCCCGCCGAGATACGCCTCCAGCACCGCCTTGTAGGCGTCGAGCGAGAACAGCAGCGTCACGTTGATGTTGATCCCGTCGGCGATCAGCTGCCGTATCGCCGGCACCCCCGCCTCCGTCCCCGGCACCTTGACCATCAGGTTCGGCCGGTCGACCCGCCCGTGCAGCCGGCGCGCCTCCTCGATCGTCGGCGCCGTCGTCAGCGCGAGGTAGGGCGACACCTCCAGGCTGACATAGCCGTCCAGCCCCTCGGTCTCGTCCCACACGGGCTTGAGCACATCCGCCGCCGCCCTGATGTCGGTGATCGCCAGCGTCTCGTAGATCGCCGACGCCGTGGTCTCGCCACTCCCGACCACGTCCTTCATCTCGGCATCGTACTCGGTGCCGTGCCCCATCGCCTTCTCGAAGATCGACGGGTTGGAGGTGACGCCGCGCAGCCCGTCCGTCTCAACCAGCGCGCGCAACTTGCCCTCGGCGACGAAGCTGCGCTGGATGAAGTCGAGCCACGGCGCCTGGCCCGCTGCGCCAAGCTGTCGCAGCGTGTTGCCGGCATCGCTCTTCTGGATCACGTTCATCGTCCGCTCCTTGCGTCGTGAGCGAGTGCCAGGGCGCTGCCCTGGACCCGCCGGGGCCTCGGGCCCCGGACCCCGTTCGTTGGATCAGTTCGCTTTCGCGCGTTTGGCCTGCGCCCTTGCGTGCTCCATGACCTTCTCCGGGGTGAAGCCGAACTTCTCCTGCAACGCCCCCATCGGCGCCGAGGCGCCAAACGTG
>CAXTPV010000091.1:0-3507 GCA_964246135.1 uncultured Acetobacteraceae bacterium
ATCATGCCGACGAGGCGAGACGCGCGGCAGAGACCGTGCGCCGCTACCGGGTGCGCTGCGCCGGCGTCGGGCAGAGGCTGCGCGAATTGTCGGGCGGCAACCAGCAGAAGGTGGTGTTCGGCAAGTGGATGGGTCTGGCGCCGCGCGTCGCCATTCTCGACGAGCCGACGCGCGGCGTCGATGTCGGCGCCAAGGAGGAAATCCACGCGCTGATCGAGGATCTCGCGCGTGAGGGTCTGGCGATCCTGGTGATCTCGTCGGAGATGGAGGAGCTGGTGCGGCTTTGCGATCGCGTGCTGTCGCTCTACGAGGGGCGCCTGGTCGCCGAGCTGTCGGGCGATGCGATCACGCCGGACGGCGTCGGGCGCTCCTATCTCAGCCATCACGGGTTGGCGGCATGAGCGAGCTCGCCGCGGTCACGATGGTGTCGGTCGCCGATGCGCCCGCGCGGCCGGCGCGTGGCCGGCGGCGCGGGCGCGAGATGCGCGAGCTGACGCTGGTGGTGGTGTCGGTGCTGGTCATCCTGGCGGTCGGCGCGTTCAATCACGGCTTCATGTCGGCGCAGAATTTGCGCTTCATGATCCTGAACTCGGTGGTGCTGTCGCTGCTGTCGCTGGGGCAGACGCTGGTGATCGCGACGCGCGGCATCGACCTCTCGGTCGCGCCGGTGCTCGGGCTCACCGCGCTGGTGACCGGCCTGCTGGCCCAGAATTACGGCCTGCCGCTCGAAGGTGCGGTGGCGATCGCGCTGGTGATCGGTCTTGTGCTCGGCGCGCTGAACGGGCTGCTGGTCGCGCGGCTGGCGATCCCGCCGATCATCACCACGCTCGGCACCTACAGCCTCTATAGCGGGTTGATGTTTCTCTGCTCGAACGGCACCCAGGTCGATGCGGTGCCGCACGCCTACGCCGTGCTCGGCAACGGCATGCTGAGCGCGGCGGTGCCGGTGCCGCTGCCGGTGCTGGTGCTGGCGGCGATCCTGTTCGCCACCTGGGTCATGCTCGAGCACACGCGGTTCGGCCGCGCGGTGCTGGCGATCGGCAACAACGAAGCCGCCGCCTACAACGCCGGCATCGCGATCACCGCGACCAAGATCGGCGCCTACACGCTGTCCGGCCTGTTCGCGGCGGCGGCGGGTTTGATGTTCGTCTGCTACACGGGCTCGGCGACGGTCACCACCGGCACCGGCGACCACATGGAGCTGCAATCGATCGCGGTCGCGCTGATCGGCGGCGCCGCGATCTCTGGCGGCCGCGGCAACGTGCTTGGCACGGTGCTCGGCTCGCTGTTCCTCAGCGTCATCCTGACGGCGCTGGTGTTCATCCACGTGCCGGCGATCTGGTACTCGGCGGGCGAAGGCGTGATGATCCTGGTGACGGTGACAGCGGGCATGCGGTCACGCCCGGGGGCCGCCGCGTGAGCGCGTCGCGTCTGCCGCTCGGCGGCTGGGAGCGCGCGCTGCTGGCGCTGCTGGCGGTGCTGCTCGCGGGCTTGGTGCTCGGCGTTCCCGGGTTCTACGCCGATTTCGGCAGCTTCATCGGGCTGACCGAGAACTTCCTGCCGTTCGGCATCGTCGCGTTCGGGCTGACCACCGTGATCCTGACCGGCGGCATCGACCTCTCGGTCGGCGCGACCGCCAGCCTGTCGGCGATCGTGATGGCCGAGCTGTGGAGCGGGCTGCATGTGTCGATCTGGCTCGCGTCGCTGGGTGGGCTGGCCGCGGGCGCGATGCTTGGCGGCGTCAACGGGCTGATCATCACCAGGCTGCGCACCGAGCCGCTGATCGCGACGCTGGCGACGAGCTTCATCTACGGGAGTTGCGCGACGGCGCTGGCCGGCGCCGAGCCGCCGTCGGGATTCCCTGACGCGTTCAACAGCGTCGGCGCCGGCGCGTGGCGCGGCGTGGTGCCGTATCAGATGATCCTGATGGCGCTGCTGGCGTTGGGTTTCGGCCTGCTGCTGTCGCGCAGCGCGTTTGGCCGCAAGATCGTGACGATCGGCTACAATCGCGAGGCGGCGCTCTACTCCGGCATACGCGTCGATCGGGTGCTGATCGCCGCCTACGTCATCAGCGGCACCATGGCGGCGCTCGCGGGGATCGTGCTCGCGGCCTATTATAGCGCGGTGCGGCCCGACATGGGCGACGTGCTGCTGCTCGCCACCATCACCATCGTCGTGCTCGGCGGCGTCAGCATCTTCGGTGGCGAGGGCAGCATCGTCGGCGTGGTGATCGCGGTGTTCCTGCTCGGCTTCCTGCGCCAGGGGATGCTGATCGCGGGCTTCTCGGACATGGTCACGACGATGGTCACGGGGGCGATCCTGCTCGGCGCGATCGCGACCAGGAACGCGCTGGCAGGCCACGGCTCGGGGTTCGCGCTGGCGCTGGCGCGGATACGGCGACCCAAACCGGCCTGAGACCGGGCACGCGCCGCTACAACAGTCACAACAGGGGAAACATCATGTCCAAGACTTCATCGACACGAAACCGGCGCCGCACCGCGCGGCTGGCACTCGCGGCGGCGACGATGCTCGCGCCGCTGGTCGCGGCACGCGCGCTCGACATCGACACCAGCAAGCACATACGGGTCGCGATGGTGCCGAAGCTGGTCGGGCTTTCGGTGTTCAAGGCCAACGAGCAGGGCGCCGAGAAGGCGGCCAAGCTGCTCAACATCAACTTCCTCTATACCGGGCCGGTGACCGCCTCGGCGCAGGGCCAGGTCGATGTGTTCAACAGCCTGATCGCGCGGCGCTTTGACGTCATCACCACCACCTCGAACAACCCGACGCAGCTCGCGCCGGCGCTGCGACGCGCGCGCAAGCAGGGCATCAAGGTGGTCTCGTACGACAGCGACGTCGCCGCGGACGCGCGCGACTTCTTCATCCAGAACACCGATTACGCGGCGTTCGGCAAGGCGCTGGTCGACGCGGTCGAGAAGTATGCCGGCAAGGACGCGCAAGTCGCGATACTGTCATCGACGCCGGACGCGACGATCCAGAACGAGTGGATACACGCGCTGACCGCCTACATGACGGCGACCTATCCCGGCATGAAGATCGTCACCACGCAGTATGGCCAGTCGAGCCCGTCGCAGTCTCTGACCGCGGGGCTCAACATCCTGCAGGCCAATAGCGGCGTGACCGCAATCATCGCGCCCGACGGCGCCGCCGAGGTGGGCGCCGCCGCCGCGGTCGAGAAGCTGGGCAAGACCGGCCACGTGTTCGTCACCGGCTGCAGCGATCCGGATTCGATCCGGCAGTACGTGGCGTCCGGCATCATACGCGAGAGCCCGTTGTGGGACGAGGTCAAGGAGGGCGAGCTCGTGATGTATGTCGCGCGGCTCGCCGCCAACAACGCGATCAAGCCCGATGACAGCTTCACCGCCGGCGATCTCGGCACGTTCACCGCGAAGAACCGGGTGATCGTGTTCAGCACGCCCCTGGTGTTCGACAAGACCAACATCGACCAGTACCACTTCTGAGGCCGATGCCGCGGCCGGGGGCCCCCCC
>CAXTPV010000091.1:3517-5242 GCA_964246135.1 uncultured Acetobacteraceae bacterium
CCAACTTGCCTATGCGGTTTGGGTGGGGGGTTGGCGCGGCGCGCGGCCCGCGGCCGCCCCCCCACGTCTCGCGACCAGGCAAGGATCATTCATGAAGCGCGTTCTGTTCACAGGCGGTTCCGGCAAGGCCGGCAAGCATGTCGTCGAGTATCTGGTCAAGCACGGCTATCGCGTGCTCAACATCGACACCAAGCCGCTCGCCAACCCGCATGTCCGCACGCTGATCACCGACATCACCGATGCGGGGCAGGTGTTCAACGCGTTCTCGGCCTATACCGGGCTGCAGGAGTTCGATCCGGATCTCAGCCCGGAGCCGATCGACGCCGTGGTGCACTTCGCGGCGATCCCGCGCATCATGATCACGCCTGACAACGAGGTCTACCGGATCAACGTGATGGGCACCTACAACGTGCTCGACGCGGCGACCAAGCTCGGCATCAAGAAGGTGATCATCGCGTCGAGCGAGACCACCTACGGCATCGTGTTCGCGCACGGCCATCGCGATCCGGAATACTTCCCGCTCGACGAGGAATATCCGGTCGATCCGATGGACAGCTACGCGGTCTCGAAGATCTGCAACGAGCGCACCGCGCAAGCGTTCGCGCGGCGGACCGGCACCGACATCTACGCCCTACGCATCGGCAACGTGATCGAGCCGCACGAATACGCGCTGTTCCCCGGCTGGTTCAAGACGCCGCAGTTCCGCAAGCGCATCGCCTGGAGCTACATCGATGCTCGCGACCTCGGCGAGATCGTGCGCCTTGGGATCGAGAAGGACGGGCTCGGCTACCAGGTGTTCAACGCGGTGAACGACCACACCTCGTCGGACCAGCCGACGCGGGAGTTGCTGCGCCAATACTATCCGAACGTGACGGTGCGTGGCGAACTTGGCGAGTTCGAGGGCCTGCTGTCGAACCGCCGGGCGCGCGACGTGCTGGGGTTCAAGGAGCAGCACAACTGGCGCCACTACGTGAAGATGGAGGGCTGATCATGACCAAGCAGATCACGGTGGTCGCGGTGCATACGGGACCGGTCACGGTGGCGCCGCTGAACGCGCTGGCGCCCGAGCTGATCCCCGGCGTGCGCCTGGTCAACCTCGTCGATGACAGCCTGCTGAAGGACACGATGGCGGCGGGCAGCGTCACGCCCGCGGTGACGCGACGTCTCGCGCAGTACATGACGATCGGCCAGGAGATGGGGGCCGACCTGATCCTCAACTGCTGCTCGTCGGTCGGCGAGGCCGCCGAGCTTGGCGCGCGGCTGCTCGACATCCCGATGCTCAAGATCGACCTCGCGATGGCCGAGCAGGCGGTCTCGCGCGCGACCCGGATCGGCGTCGCGGCGACGGTGCAGACCACGCTCGATCCGACCGCGCGCCTGATCGAGCGCACGGCCGCCACGTCGGGCAAGGCGGTGCAACTGACCAGGCATCTTTGCGAGGGGGCGTTCGAGGCGCTGCTCGCAGGCGACACCGAACGCCACGACAGGATCGTGGCCGACGGCCTGATCGCGCTGGCGCGCGACGTCGAACTGATCGTGCTGGCGCAGGTCTCGATGGCGCGGGTCGCGGATGGGCTTGGCGATAAGGTCAGCATTTCGGTGCTGAGCAGCCCAAGGCTCGGCATGGAGCGCGTCGCGCGCGTTCTCGCGGCGTGAGCCAGGGCCCTGCCCTGGACCCGGAAGGGGCCGGCGGCCCCTTCACCCGGCTCTCCCTAAGTCAAGAGG
>CAXTPV010000091.1:5252-8312 GCA_964246135.1 uncultured Acetobacteraceae bacterium
CCGAGGCGCTCGCCCGCGTGTGCGCGACTGGAGTTCGCATTGCGGCATGAGGGGAAGGATTTGACGATTGGGGTCTGGGCCCCAAGGCCCCAGCGGGTCCAGGGCGTCGTGCGAGAGCACGCTGCGCGTGACGCCCTGGCCTTCCGGCCGCTCAAGCCCGAAATGCGTCACCAGCTCCGCGACCTGGCCGTCGGTCAGCAGGCGCGGGTGGAGGCCGCGCAGCAGCAGATGCAGCCGCGCGGTCTCTTCGAGTTCCTCGATCGCGTAGACGGCGTTCTCGAGCGAGGCGCCCGCGACCACCGGGCCGTGATTGGCGAGCAGCACCGAGGCGTAGCGGCCGGCAAGGCCGCGGATCGCGCCCGCGACCGCGTCGTCGCCCGGCCGGTGATAGGGCACCAGCGCGGTCGCGCCGACGCGCATGACGTAGTAGGGGGTGAGCGGCGGCAGCACGTCGGCGGCATCGATCTCCGGCAGCATCGACACCGCGACCGCGTGGGTGGAGTGGAGATGGACGATGGCGGCGGCCGAGCCTCTGGTGTCGTACAGCGCCTGATGCAGCGGGATTTCCTTGGTCGGCGGATCGCCCGACACCAGCCTGCCCTGGGCGTCGAGGCGCGACAGCCGCGCGGGGTCGAGGAACCCGAGCGAGGCGTTGGTGGGCGTCATCAGCACGCCGCCATCGTCGAGGCGCACGCTGACGTTGCCGGACGCGCCCGGCGTCAGGCCGCGCTCGAACAGGGAGCGCGAGAACATGCAGATCTGCTCACGCAGCTTGGTGTCGGTCATGTTCGTTTGCTCCGCGTGCAGGGCCAAACCTCGTCCCAAACCTCGCACGCCGGGATGACGACGCAAAGCCGTAGGGATCGCGCATCATGACGGACGGGCGGCGCGACCCGGTCGCGGTGATCGGGCTCGGATCGATGGGGCTCGGCATGGCACGGTCGCTGCTCCGCGCCGGGTTTGCGGTGCGCGGGCATGATGTGTCCGACGCGGCGCGGCGTCAGTTCGAGGCCAGTGGCGGCACGGTGGCGGCGAGCGCGGCGGAGGCCGCCGCGGGGGCCGCCTGCGTGATCGCGGTGGTGCTGAACGGCGCCCAGACCGGGGACGTGCTGTTCGGGGCCGGTGGCTGCGCCGAGGCGATGCCGGAGGGCGCGGTGTTCGTCGCCTCGGCCACGATGGCGCCGGACGACGCGCGCGGGCTCGCCACCAGGCTGGAGGCGATGGGGCGGCTCTACCTCGACGCGCCGATGAGCGGGGGCGCCGAACGGGCGTCGAACGGGGCGCTGACCATGCTCGCGTCGGGCAGCCGCCAGGCGTTTGCGCGCGCGCGCCCGGCGCTCGACGCGATGACGGCGACGCTCTACGAGCTCGGCGACGCGCCCGGCCTTGGCAGCGCGTTCAAGATGGTCAACCAGCTGCTCGCCGGCGTGCACATCGCGGCCGCCTGCGAGGCGATCGCGTTCGCGAGCCGCCAGGGGCTCGACCTCGCGCGGGTGTACGAGGTGATCACCAAATCGGCAGGCTCGTCCTGGATGTTCGAGAACCGCGTGCCGCACGTGCTCGAAGGCGACTACACGCCGCGCAGCGCGGTCAACATCTTCACCAAGGATCTCGGCATCGTGCTCGACATGGCGCGGGACGCGAAGTTCCCGGTGCCGATCGCCGGCGCAGCGTTGCAGATGTATCTGATGACGGCCGCCGCCGGCATGGGCCAGGACGACGATGCCTCGGTGGCGCGGCTTTACGCGCGGATCGCCGGCCTCGACCTGCCGCAGCCTGCCTGACCCATCAAGCCGACCGAAAGCGACCGATGCCGCGTTTTGCCGCCAACCTGACCATGATGTTCAACGAGCATCCGTTCCTCGACCGGTTCGATGCCGCCGCCGATGCGGGCTTCGAGGCGGTCGAGTTCCTGTTCCCCTACGAGGTGACGCCCGCGGCACTTAGCGAGCGTGTCCGCCGCAACCGCCTCACGGTCGCGCTGTTCAACCTGCCGCCGGGGGACTGGGCGGGCGGCGAGCGCGGCGTGGCATCGCTCGAAGGGCGCGAGGCCGAGGTCGAGGCGTCGCTGGCGCGCGCCCTGCCCTACGCCGAGGCCAGCGGCGTTGCCCGACTGCACCTGATGGCCGGGATCGCGGCCGCCACCGATTTGGCTGCCGCCGCGCGCTATCGTGACGCGGTGGCGCGTTCGGCGGATGCGCTGGCCGCGCGCGGCCTCGACCTGGTGCTGGAGCCGATCAATCCACGCGACATGCCGGGCTACTTTCTCGGCGATTTCGACCAGGCCGCCGACCTGATCGCGGCGCTGGCGCGGCCGAACCTCAAGCTGCAGTTCGACCTCTATCACCGCCAGATCATCCATGGCGACGTGATGCGGGGGCTTGAACGCCTGCTGCCGATCACCGGCCACGTCCAGGTAGCGAGCGTGCCGTCCCGGCACGAGCCCGATGGCGAGGAGCTGAACTGGCCGTTCCTGTTCGAAGCCCTCGACCGCCTTGGCTATCAGGGCCATGTCGGCTGCGAGTACCGGCCGCGCGGCGGCACCGTCGACGGGCTCGGATGGTTCGAGCCTTACGCGCGCCGGACGCGGAGCGCGTGATGAGCATCGTGCTCGGCTGCATCGCCGACGACTACACCGGCGCGTCGGATCTCGCGAACACGCTGGCGCGTGAGGGCCTGCGGACGGTGCAGGCGATCGGCGTGCCGGCCGACACGCTGGCGCTGCCGGACGTGGACGCGGTGGTGATCGCGTTAAAGAGCCGCTCGATCGCGGCCGAGCGCGCGGTGGCGCTGTCGCTCGACGCCGAGCACTGGCTGCGCGCGCGCGGCGCCGGGCACGTGCTGTTCAAGATCTGCTCGACGTTCGATTCGACCGATCGCGGCAATATCGGGCCGGTGATCGATGCGCTCCGCGCGCGCGCCGGCGGCGGCACCGTCCTGGTCAACCCCTCCTTCCCCGCGACCGGCCGCACCGTCTTCCAGGGCCACCTGTTCGTGGGCGCGCTGCCGCTCGACGAGAGCCCGCTCAAGGACCATCCGCTGAACCCGATGCGCGACGCC
>CAXTPV010000092.1:0-5009 GCA_964246135.1 uncultured Acetobacteraceae bacterium
GGCCTGACGGGCGGCGGCCGACAGCGCGCCGCGCAGGTGCCGCGACAGGCGGCCCGCGAGTGCCACGATCATCAGCGTCGGGTTGGCGTGACCGCCGGTCGGGAACACCGAACTCCCCGCGACGTAGAGGCCGTCGACGCCGTGCACCTGGCAGTCGGGATCGACGACGCCGACCCGCGGGTCACGCGTCATGCGGGTGGCCCCGATCGGGTGACAGCCATCGACGAAGCTCGCGTTCTCGTAGCGGCCGCTCCGCACCCAGTCGGCGACGCGGATCGGCGGCAGGCCGAGGCGCCGGAACTCGGACGCGATGCCGCGCGCGAGGGCCGCCTGGGAGGCCCGTTCCTGCGGCCCGATCCGCCAGTCGAACGTCATCGTCGGCAGTCCGAGACGGTCGCGGCGCTGGCTCAGCCGGACGCGGCTGTCGGGATCGGGCGCCTGCTCGGAGGCGACGAGGAAGCCGATCTTGTCGATCTTGCCGCTCGATTCGAAGTTGCTCCGCAGCCCCGCGCGCTTCATCAGGCTGGTGCGGAGGCCGCGCAGCAGCACGCCAGGCTGCGTCGCGACGAGCCGCGCGTCCTCGGCGACGCGGCCGCCCTGGCGCTTGACCAGCCGCCGCATCGCGTCGAACGGATCGTCCTTGGCCCGCTCCTCGTAGGGCCAGGCGGCGCAGTTCAGCAGGCCCTCGGCGCGCTGGCGCTCGGGGCTGAGCGCGAACCCGTAATAGAAATCGGTGCGGCCGCGCGGCCCTTGGACCGGGTGGGGTCCGAACAGGGCGCGGAAGGCGCCGGCGTCGCGCGGGTCAATGCGCGCGATCATCTCGAAGTCGCGCGGGTGGTCCATGAAGTAGCGTCCGACGGTGTCGTGGGCGTTGCCGACGCCGTGCGGGACGGTGCGGTCCGAGCAAAGCAGGATGCGGGCGTTCTCGACGCCGCCGGCGCACAGCACGACGGCGCGTGCCCGGATGGTGGCGCGCCTGCCCTCGGGGGTGGACACCTCGACGGCGTCCAGACGCGTGCCCGAGGGATCGGTGTCGAGGTGGGTCGCGGTGGCGTTGACGAGGACGCGCAAATTGGGGTCGCGGCTGGCGAGCAGGCGCGCGCCGAAATTGATGATCGCGGGGTTCTCCCAGCGCACGGATCGCAGCCGGGCGGGGTCGACCGCCGGTTGCGCGACCGGGGCTTGCGGCTCGATGCGGGAGCCATCCGGCTGGTAGCAGGGCCAGGCGCCGAGATGGGCGGCGGCGCGGTCGAGAAAGGGCTCGATCGTGCTGGCGGGAAACGGCCAGCCGGAGTGCGGCACCCAGGGGCGTTGCTCGTAGTCGATCGCGTCGAACGGCAGGCAGCGGCCGTTCCACGCGTGCGACGTGCCGCCGAGCGCGCGCACCCGGCCGGTGAACCGCGTCACGCCGAGATGCTCGTCGGTCTCGTCGGGGTTTGGGTCGGGATCGAGGCCGCCGGCTTCGAGCACCAGTATGCGCAGCCCGGTGTCGCGGAGCTCTTCGGCGATCGTCCACCCGGCCGGGCCGCTGCCGATCAGGCAGAGATCCGTCTCGATCGGCGCGTCGGGGTCGATGGTGCGGAAGTCGTCTGCGATCATCGCCTGTCTCGCTTGATCAAGAATTGGTCATGGCAACGCCAAGCTGCGGCAATGGCTGGTCGCGCGCAACCAGTTCAAGGTGAGGGCTCTGCCCTCGACCCTTGCCTAACGCTTCGGACCCGCCCGGCTCAGGCGAGGTCGAAGCGGTCGAGGTTCATCACCTTGGTCCAGGCGGCGACGAAATCGTGCACGAACGCGCCGCCCGCATCGGCGCAGCCGAACACCTCGGAGACCGCGCGCAGCAGCGAGTTCGACCCGAAGATCAGGTCGACGCGGGTGCCGGTCCATTTGAGTTCGCCGGTGCGGCGGTCGCGGCCCTCGAAGCGGTCGTCGGACTCCGAGACCGCCTTCCAGGTCGTGGTCATGTCGAGCACGTTGACGAAGAAGTCGTTGGTCAGCGTGCCGGGGCGGGCGGTGAAGACGCCGAGGTTCGAGCCGCCATGGTTGGCGCCGAGCACGCGCAGGCCGCCGATGAGGACCGTCATCTCGGGCGCGCTCAGCGTCAGCAGATGCGCGCGGTCGACCAGGTTGACCTCCGCCTGCTTGCCGCGCCCGTCGCCGAGACAGTTGCGGAACCCGTCCGAGACCGGCTCCAACGGGGCGAAGGAGTGCGCGTCGGTCTGGTCCTGGGACGCGTCGGTGCGGCCAGGGGTGAACGGGACCTCGATCGCATGCCCGGCGTCGCTCGCGGCCTTTTCCACCGCGGCAGCGCCGGCGAGCACGATCAGGTCGGCGAGCGAGACCTGCTTGCCGCCGCCTTGCGACGCGTTGAACGCGCTCCGGATGGCCTCGAGCGTGCGCAGCACGGTCGCGAGTTCGGCCGGCTCGTTGGCCGCCCAGTCCTTTTGCGGCGCGAGGCGGATGCGGGCGCCGTTGGCGCCGCCGCGCTTGTCGGTGCCGCGGAAGGTCGAGGCCGACTTCCAGGCGGTCGAGACCAGCTGCGGCACCGACAGGCCGGACGTCAGCACGCTAGCCTTGAGTGCCGCGATGTCGTCGGCCCCGATCAGGGGGTGGTCGACGGCGGGAACCGGGTCCTGCCACAGCAGCGGCGTTGCGGGCACCTCGGGGCCGAGATAGCGCGCGAGCGGCCCCATGTCGCGGTGGGTCAGCTTGAACCAGGCACGCGCGAAGGCGTCGGCGAAGACGTCGAGGTTCTGGTGGTAGCGCCTGGAGATCGCGAGGTAGGCCGGGTCGGCGATCATCGCGATGTCCGAGGTGAACATCATCGGCGGGTGGCGCTTGCCGGCGTCATGCGCGTCGGGGACCTGGTCGGCGGCCGCGCCATCTTTCGGCTTCCACTGCCAGCCGCCGCCGGGACCGCGGTCCAGCTCCCACTCGAAGTTGAACAGGTTGTCGAAGTAGCCGCCGTCCCACCTGGTCGGTTCGGGGGTCCAGGCGCCTTCGAGCCCGCTGGAGATGGTGTCGGCGCCGCGGCCGGTGCCGAAGCTGTTGCGCCAGCCGAGACCCATCTGCTCGATGCCGGCGGCCTCCGGCTCCGGCCCCACATACGTTTGGGCACTCGCCGCGCCATGGCTCTTGCCGAAGGTGTGGCCGCCGGCGACCAGAGCCACCGTCTCCTCGTCGTTCATCGCCATGCGCGCGAAGGTCTCGCGGATGTCGCGGGCCGAGGCGAGCGGATCGGGCTTGCCGCTTGGACCCTCGGGATTGACGTAGATCAGGCCCATCTGCACCGCGCCGAGATGGTCGGCCAATTCGCGGTCGCCGCTGTAGCGCTGATCGCCGAGCCAGGTGTCCTCGGGGCCCCAGTTGATGTCCTCCTCCGGTTCCCAGACGTCGGCGCGGCCGCCGGCGAAGCCGAAGGTTTTCAGGCCCATCGACTCCAGCGCGCAGTTGCCGGCGAGCACCATCAGGTCGGCCCAGGACAATTTGCGGCCGTATTTCTGCTTGACCGGCCACAGCAGCAGCCGCGCCTTGTCGAGGTTGGCGTTGTCGGGCCAGGAGTTCAGCGGCGCGAAGCGCTGGGTGCCGGAACCGGCACCGCCGCGGCCGTCGCCGATCCGGTAGGTCCCGGCGCTGTGCCACGCCATGCGGATGAACAGCGGTCCGTAATGGCCAAAATCGGCCGGCCACCAATCCTGCGAATCCGTCATCAGGGCGTGGAGGTCCTGCTTGACCGCCGCGAGGTCGAGCGACTTGAACGCCTGCGTGTAGTCGAAGGCCTCGCCCAAGGGGTCGGACTTCGTGGAATGCTGGTGCAGGATTTTGAGGTTGAGCTGGTTCGGCCACCACTCCTGGTTGGATCTCGGCCAGGCGGTGGAGTTGTTGGGGGTCACGCCCCGCATCGGGCACTGGCCGACGTTGTCTCCGTCCATCTTTGTCTCCGAGATCGTGGCGTTGCTTGATCGGGGCGCGCGCGCCGTGTCGCACATATAGCGATGGTGCCGCCGGAGGGAAGCCGGGCCTCAGGAGGCGATGCGGCAGGCGCCGCCGGGCGACAGGGGCTCGGCGCGGGCCATGGTCTGGCTGGCGAACACGTCGAACGCCGACGAGATCGGCAGGCCGGCCTTGTGCAGCGCGTCTGCGGTCCAGGTGTTGCAGGTCTCGGCGCCGGAGTAGCCGAGGCGGGTCGCGTAGAACACGCCGCCCGGGAACGGGCCGGGACCGATCACCACCGGACGGCCATGCGCATCGAGGCGCAGCGTGCTCCAGACGAAGTCGGCGAGGCGTGCCTGTCCGGCGGCGGTCAGCGCCAGGCGGACCACGGTGCCGCTCGGGTAGGCGCGGGCCGGGTCGGCTTTGAGGCCGAGCGCGAGGATGGCGCCCGGCCCCGGGAACGGTCCGACCAGCAGGTCGCCGAGCCCGGTCACCGGCGCCATCATGAAGGTGCGCTTGCCAAAACCCACCACCAGCCAGCCGAGGCCTGGGAAGATGTGCCGGAACACGCCGAGAGGTCCCGCGAGTGCGTCCGCCGGGATGGCGAGGTCGGTGTGCCAGCCATGGCTGATCAGCGCCACCGTGGCTGGTAACGGCGCCGGCACGGCGCAACGCGGCAGCGGTGCGGCGCAGCCGGCAGCGAGGAGAGCGAGGAGGACGGCGGCGCCTGGCCGGCCGTCGCGACGGCGCCCGGTCAGTTGACCAGTCGGGCGCCGACCAGCGCCAGCGTGGTCGCCAGCATCGGCCGCAGCACCAGCTCGGGCACCCTGGGCGCGATCATGCTGCCGATGATGATGCCTGGCAGCGAGCCCAGCAGCAGCGAGCCGAGCAGCGGCAGGTCGACCGAGCCGAGCATCCAGTGGCCGATGCCGGCGAGCAGGGTCAGCGGCACGGCATGGGCGATGTCCGAGCCCACCACGCGCGCGGTCGGCAGGCTGGGATAGAGCAGCATCAGCACGCTCACCCCGATCGCGCCGGCGCCGACCGAGGACAGCGACACCAGCACGCCGATGATG
>CAXTPV010000092.1:5019-8308 GCA_964246135.1 uncultured Acetobacteraceae bacterium
CAGCAGCAGCGCCAGCCCCAGCACCACCGAGATCAGATGCGAGGCGGAAGCGGTCTGCAGCCCGGTCGCGTGCAGCACCAGCAGCGTCGCGATCGTCGCCGGCACGCTGCCGGCGCACAGGCGCCCGACGATGCGCCACTCGACGTTGCGGTTGGCGCCGTGCACCACCGAGCCGACGCCCTTGGTGATCGAGGCCTGCAGCAGATCGGTGCCGACCGCGGTCACCGGATTGATGCCAAACAGCAGGATCAGCATCGGCGTCATCAGCGATCCGCCGCCGACGCCGGTGATGCCGACGAGAAAGCCGATCATCAGGCCGGCGAATGATTGCGCGGCGCTCCAGCCTTGCAGGAGTGTGTGCAGGCTGGTCAGGCCGGCCTCGGGACATCCGATGTCGGCGCGCTCACGCCTTCGCCTCCGTTGTTGGGGTGATCATAGCGCGGGCGGCGGCGTTGTCACGGCGGGGGACTTGGGACGTCGACGACGTCAAGGCGAGGGCGCTGCCCTCGACCCGCTGGGGCCATTGGCCCCAGACCCCGCTTCCTGAAGCAAGGGATTTCAAAGGCTCGCCTTTGATGGAATCGAGCCGCGGAGTGGATCGATGGGGCAAAGCGCCTTGCCTGCTCGACGGTCGCATGATGACGTGCTCCGGCCTATCTAGGTTAGGCGACGTCAAGGATCGATCGATGCCGGCCTATCGCTCACGCACCAGCACGCATGGCCGCAACATGGCGGGGGCACGAAGCCTGTGGCGGGCGACCGGCATGGTCGACGCCGATTTCGGCAAGCCGATCGTGGCAATCGCGAACTCGTTCACCCAGTTCGTGCCTGGCCACGTGCACCTGAAGGATCTGGGCCAGCTGGTCGCGGGCGAGGTCCACGCGGCGGGCGGGATCGGGCGCGAGTTCAACACCATCGCGGTCGATGACGGCATCGCGATGGGGCATGGCGGCATGCTTTACTCGCTGCCGTCGCGCGAGCTGATCGCCGACGCGGTCGAGTACATGGTCGAGGCGCACTGCGCCGACGCGCTGGTCTGCATCTCGAACTGCGACAAGATCACGCCAGGCATGCTGATGGCGGCGATGCGGCTGAACATCCCGACGGTGTTCGTGTCCGGCGGTCCGATGGAGGCTGGCAAGATCACCAGCACCGCCATCGCCGGGGTGGGTGCGACCACCAGGCGTGCCGATCTGATCACCGCGATGGTGGCGAGCGCCGACCCGAACGTGTCGGACGCCGAGAGCGACGCGGTCGAGCGCGCGGCCTGCCCGACCTGCGGCTCGTGCTCGGGGATGTTCACCGCCAATTCGATGAACTGCCTGACCGAGGCGCTGGGCCTGGCGCTGCCGGGCAACGGCTCGACGCTCGCCACCCACGCCGACCGCAAGCGGCTGTTCGTCGAGGCCGGCTGGCTGATCGTCGACCTCGCGCGCCGCTGGTACGAGCAGGATGATGGAACGGCATTGCCGCGCTCGATCGCGACACGGCGCGCGTTCGAGAACGCGATGTCGCTCGACATCGCGATGGGCGGCTCGACCAACACCGTGCTGCATCTGCTGGCGGCCGCCCATGAGGGCGAGGTCGCGTTCGCGATGGCCGACATCGACCGGCTGTCGCGGCTGGTGCCGAACCTCTGCAAGGTGGCGCCGTCGAAGGCCGACGTGCACATGGAGGACGTGCACCGGGCGGGGGGCGTGATGGCGATCCTCGGCGAGCTCGACCGGGCCGGGCTGCTCGACGCGTCGCTGCCGACGGTGCACGCGCCGACGCTGGGCGACGCGCTGGCGCGTTGGGACATCGGCCGCGCCGATGCTGGCGGCGAGGCGCATCGCTTCTTCCGCGCGGCGCCTGGGGGCGTGCGGACCACCGTCGCGTTCAGCCAGGAGCGGCGCTACGAGGCGGTCGATCTCGACCGTGCGGGGGGCGTCATACGCGACGCCGCGCATGCGTTCTCGGCTGATGGCGGGCTCGCGGTGCTGTATGGCAACATCGCGCTCGACGGCGCGATCGTGAAGACGGCGGGAGTGGATGCGGGCTCGCTGCGGTTCCGCGGACCGGCGCGATTGTTCGAGAGCCAGGACGCGGCGGTGTCGGCGATCCTTGGCGACCGGGTGTCGCGTGGCGACGTGGTGCTGATACGCTACGAGGGTCCGAAGGGCGGGCCGGGGATGCAGGAGATGCTGTATCCGACCAGCTACCTGAAATCGAAGGGGCTCGGGCCGTACTGCGCGCTGATCACCGATGGCCGGTTCTCGGGTGGCAGCGCCGGGCTGTCGATCGGGCACATCTCGCCCGAGGCGGCCGAAGGCGGCGCGATCGGGCTGGTCGAGGAGGGCGACACCATCGAGATCGACATCCCGGCGCGGGTGCTGCGGGTGGCGCTCGGCGACGACGTGTTGCTGGCGCGGCGGCAGGCGATGGTGGCGCAAGGGGCGTCGGCGTGGAAGCCGGCGGACCGGCAGCGCCATGTCAGCCAGGCGCTGCTGGCGTACGCGGCGCTGACCACCAGCGCCGCCCGCGGCGCGGTGCGCGACGTGTCGCAGCTGACACCTTCCGCCGCGCCCGGCTCACACTGAAAAGGACTGCATCATGACGCGACCCACCCTCCTGATCCTGTCGATGACGGCACTGCTGGCGGGGTGCGCGGGGGAGGAGGCGAGTTCGGCGGCCGCCGCCATCCAGCCCGGCGACCTCGCGATGACCTGCCCGCAGATCGTGCAGGAGATCACGCGCCAGAACGCGCTGGTCGCGGGCGCGAACGGCGTCGCGCAGCAGCCTGGCCAGAGCTCGGGCACCTCGGGAGGCTACGAACCCAGCACCACCGCGCCGACCCCGGAGCAGCGGCAGTCGCAGAGTGAGGGCACCGGCGCGCAGGCGCGGGCGACGGCGCTGGTCGGGCTCGGCCGGCAGAAGAAGTGCTTCCTGTAGCCTCTTGACGGCGTGGCGTTCGCGCCGGACCGTGGTCTCGCAACCGCGAGGATGAGGCATGAGTCGATCCACCATCGTCATCGTGTTGGGCACGGCCGGGTTGCTGGCCGGGTGTGCCGGGGGCGAGCAGGACCAGGGCGCGGTCGCATCGCGACCGGGCGATGCTGCGATGACGTGCCCGCAGATCGTGCGCGAGATCACGCGGCAGAACATGATCATCAGTCGCGCGACAGGGATCTCGCAGTCGCCAAGCCAGACCGCCGCGTTTCTCAACCAGCCGGGCACCCAGACTCCCGATTTCGGCGAAGGCGCCAATGCGATTGGCACTGTGCCAACCGGTGGAGCGCTCACCCAGGCG
>CAXTPV010000093.1:0-6085 GCA_964246135.1 uncultured Acetobacteraceae bacterium
TCCATGGAGAAGCTGGAGAAGAGTGAGGCCGAGACAAACGCCGGCCTGATGGAGCAGCTCGGTAAGGTCAGCCAGGCGACCTTCGAGCATTCCGGCCACGCCACGCGCAGCGTGCACGCCAAGAGCCACGGCGTGCTGCGTGGCGAGATGATCGTGCTCGACGGGTTGCCACCGGCGCTGGCGCAGGGACTGTTCTCCAAGCCTGGTCGTTACGCGATCGCGATGCGCTTCTCGACCGTGCCGGGTGACATCCTGGACGACAGCGTGTCTACCCCGCGAGGCCTGGCGGTGAAGGTGATCGGTGTGGAGGGCAGTCGGCTGCTGGGCAGCGCGGGTGACGTCACGCAGGATTCGTGATGGTCAATGGTCCGGCCTTCAGCGCGCCGACCGCCGCGAAATTCCTTAGTAATCTGAGGATGTTGGCCGCGACCACCGACAAGGCACACGGTCTGAAAAAGGTCATGTCCGCGGCGGCGCGCGGCGCCGAGCATCGGGTCGAGGCGTTCGGGGGCAAGAGCCCGACGATCACCACGCTCGGCGGTCAGCCGAGACGCATATCCTGGGCGAGACGTTCTACTCCCAGGTGCCAATCCTCTTAGGCGATTATGTCGCCAAGTTCTCCGTCGCTCCGATCTTTGATCTTTCGCGGCTCACCAACAGCCCGATCGACGCCAACGCTCATCCTGATGCGCTACGCGATGAGGTCTCGGCGCATTTCGCGACCAAGAGCGGCGAGTGGGAGTTCCGCATCCAGCTCTGCACCGATCTCGATACGATGCCGATCGAGGACGCCTCGGTTGTCTGGCCCGAGGATGCGAGCCCCTACATCGCGGTCGCCCGACTTCAGGTCGATCCGCAGCCATCCTGGGACCCGGCAGCAGTGGCGGCAATCGATGAAGGGCTGGTATTCAGCCCCTGGCACGGCCTCGCGGCCCATCGCCCGCTCGGGTCGGTCATGCGGGCGCGGAACGCGACCTACACGAGCTCCGCGGAGTTCCGGGGCAGGCATAATGGCTGCCCAATGCACGAGCCGAAGGCCGCAGCCGACTTGAAGGGCTGACATCCGTCCAATCAAGCAGATGCTGGCAATGACAGGGCGCCCTCGCCTGTGCCTTGCCTGATAGGGGAGAGCGTGATGTCTCGCCGAACTCCGACAACCAGGCCGCGATGACGCCTAAAGGAACTATCGCGCCATGATCTCGCACGTGAATATCGGCATCACCGACTTCGATCGCGCTTTCGGCTTCTACCAGGCAGTGCTCGGCGAACTCGGCCTGGTGCTGAAGTTCCGCGACGCCACGGACTGCTCCGCCGCCTGGATGGCCCCCGATACCGCGCGTCCATTGCTGATCATCTGCCCGCCGTTTGACGGTCATCCGCCGAGCGTCGGCAACGGCCAGATGGTGGCACTGCTCGCGCCGTCCCGCGGCGCCGTCGACCGCGCCCACGCGACCGCGCTCGCGCATGGCGGCGGCAGCGAAGGCGAACCCGGGCCGCGGCCGCAATACCATCCCGATTATTACGGCGCCTATTTTCGCGACCCGGACGGCAACAAGCTCTGCGCCTGCCGCCACTATCCAGCCGGCCACGATCGGGAGGCGACAGCAGGTTGGCACGCGGCGCCGGCCCGCCCGCTCACGGGCGACCAGCCAGCGGCAGCCACAGCGCGAGTGCCGCGAGGGTGACGACCAGCACCGGCGGGGTGATGGCCAGGCCGACCCGCATGTATTGGCCCCAGGTGATCGTCCGGCCCTTGGTGGCGAGCACGTGCAGCCAGAGCAGGGTGGCCAGGCTGCCGATCGGGGTGAATTTCGGCCCGAGATCGCAGCCGATGACGTTGGCGTAGATCATCGCCTCGCGTGCGAGCGGCGGCACGCCGTGCGCCTGCTGGATCGCCAGCGCGCCGACCAGCACGCCAGGCATGTTGTTCATCACCGAGGACAGCGCGGCCGCGATGATGCCGGTGCCGATCGAAGCCGCCAGCACGCCATGCTGGCCAAGGAACATCAGCGCGCGGGCGAGCTGATCCGTGAGCCCGGCGTTCCGCAATCCGTAGACGACGAGGTACATGCCGAGCGAGAACACCACGATCCGCCACGGCGCCTCACGCAGCACCTTGCCGACCAGGATCACGCCGCCGCCGCCCCGGTCCGGCCGCGCCGCCAGCGCCAGCAGCACCAGCGCGCCGCTGCCGGTGACGACCGAGACCGGCACGCCAAACGGCGCGGTGACGAAGTACGCGGCGAGCAGCAACGCCAGCAGCGGGAAGGCCGCGCGGAACACCAGGGTGTCGCAAACGGCGCTGGCCGGCGCCTCCAGACCGGCGACCGGATAGGATCGCGGCACCTGCCTTGCCCCGTACAGCCACAGCACGGCAAGCGTTGCGACGAGCGACACCAGGTCCACCGGCAGCATGACGGCGGCGTAGCGCCCGAACGGAACGCCGAAGACGCTGGCGCTGACGATGTTGACCAGGTTCGAGATCACCAGCGGCAGGCTGGTGGTGTCGGCGACAAAGCCGGTCGCGACGATGAAGGCGAGCGCGGCGGCGGGTCCGACCTCGAGCCGGGCCAGGATCGCCACCACGATCGGGGTCAGCAGCAGCGCCGCGCCGTCATTGGCGAACACGGCGGCGATCGCGGCGCCCAGCACCACCACGAGCGGATACAGCACGCGCCCGCGTCCGCCGCCCCAGCGCGCGACGTGCAGCGCCGCCCAGCGAAAGAACCCCGCCTCGTCCAGCAGCAGCGAGATGATAATGAGCGCGACGAAGGTGAACGTCGCGTCCCAGACGATGTGCCAGACCACCGGGACGTCGTGCGGGTGGATGACGCCGAGCGCCAGTGCCACCACCGCGCCGCCACTGGCGCTCCAGCCGATGCCAAGTCCACACGGCCGGGTGATGACGAGCGCGAGGGTGGCGAGAAAGATCAGAACGGCCAGCATGGACGGATTTCCTGTCGGTTCGGCGGCCGGGCACCGTCGCCCTCCGTTCCGGCGGCGGTCCGCTAGGCGCCGGGCAGCAGGCCCAGCACCGTCTCGGACGGTCGGCAAAGCCGCACGCCGATCGGCGTCACCACGAGTGGCCGGTTGATCAGGATCGGCTGCGACATCATCGCGTCGAGGATCTGGTCGTCCGTCAGCGTCGCGTCGCCGAGGCCCAGCTTTGCGTAGGGCGTGCCGCGCTCCCGCAGCAGCGCGCGCGGCGTGAGATCGGCCCGCGCGATCATCCGCACGAGCAGCGCCCGTGCGGGCGGCGTCTTCAGATACTCGACGACGTGCGGTTCGACCCCGGCGTCGCGTATGATGGCGAGCGTGGTGCGCGACGTGCCGCAATCGGGATTGTGATAGATCACGGCATCAAACATCTGCCTGGCCCGGACCGGGTCGATCACGCCGAAGGGCCTGACCCGCGACACGCCGCCCTCCCGCCCTCCGTCGAGCGTCGTGACGGCGAGGCCGTGCGCACCGGGCCGAGATCGGCATGATCGCCGTAAACCGCGCTCTCGCCCGAGGTGAGGAACGTCTCCCAGGGGATGCCTTGGGGGTCGGTGATCCACGCTTTCTCGGACCGCGTACGGCAGCAGGTCGTCGCTCCCTTGTCCAGTACCGGCGCGTCAGCCTGCCAAAGCCGCCCATGCACCTCGTCGAGCTCGTCTCCCGTCTCGACCTGCATGCCAAGATCGCGAAGTTCGCGCGCGAACAGCATGCAGTAGAACCGTATCGACGGAGCGAGTTGCCCGACTGACACGTGGATGTGGAGGCGCTCCATGGATCAGGCTCCCCTACGATAATCTGCGATCCCCGAAGGCTGGCGCGCAGCAGCGCGCGAGCTCGGCGCTCAGCGGAGCGCACAGCTCGGCCCGGCCGCCGCAGCAATCACGGGCGAGGAACGCCATCATCTCGCGCAGCTGGTCGAGCTCGGCGCGATAGATGATGCAGCGGCTGCGTCGCTCCGAGCGCACCAGCCCGGCACGCGCCAGCGTCGCCAGATGTGCGGACATGGTATTCTGGGGCACGCCAAGTCGCCGACCGACCTCGCCGGCCGCCATTCCCTCGGGTTCGACCCGAACCAGCAACCGGAAGGTGTTAAGCCTTGTGTCTTGAGCGAGTGCGGCGAGAGCGAGGATGGCTAGATCGGTATCCATAAATCTAGCATGAACGATACCTCAGGGCCGGTCCAGCCGTTCGTGTCCGGCGCAGGTGCGTGAGCTGCTGCCACACGGATTGTTGCCGCTAGGGCACGCCTGCCGCTATCATTACGGCTATGCAAGATCTTGGCTGGATCGCACCCGCGGCCGTGCTTCCGTCCTGGCTGGCGTTCCCGGCCCATCACGCAACGCGCCTGATCGCGGCTGAGCGCGACCGGCTCGTGCTGTTCCTGCCGGTGCTGATCGGCGCCGGCACGATCACCTACTTCGCGCTGCCCGCCGAGCCGCCGGTCCTGCCGGTGGTCGCGATCCTCGCCGGCCTGCTCGCCGCCTGCGGCCTGCTCCGGCGTCATGCCGCCGGCCGCGCCGCTATCGCCGCCGTCGCCTTCGTCGCGGGATTGCTGTCGGGACAGCTCGCGACGCGACGTGCGCTGCCGATCGTCGTCCTGCCGCGCCACGCGGTCATCGTGACCGGCACCGTGCGCGCGGTCGACCTGCTGCCCCAGGGCGGCCGCCGGCTCACATTTGATGACGCGACCCTTGGCAACGCCGCCCCGCTGGCGCGACGGCTCCGGGTCCGGCTCCGCGACACCGATCCCCTCGTCGTCGCTGACGGCGATACGCTGCAGGTGCGTGCCCTGGTGCGTGCGCTCTCGCCACCCGCCTATCCCGGTGCCTGGGACACCCAACGCGACGCCTATTACAGCGGTCTCGCGGGCTCCGGCTTCGCGCTCGGCCGCGCCACCCGCATCGCCGCGGCACCAGGTGCATCGCATGGTCTGACGGCATGGTGGCAGACCGCGCGAGACCGCATCGCCGCCCGCCTGATGGCGGGGCTGCCCGGCAGCGACGGCGCGATCGCGGCCACCCTGCTGGTCGGCGTGTCGAGCGCGATCCCGCCCGACGACCGCGCCGCGTTCACCGATTCCGGCCTCGCGCATCTGCTGGCGGTGGCCGGCCTGCACATCGGCATCGTGATGGGACTGGTGCTCGGCTGCGTGCGACTCGGCCTGGCGCTGTGGCCATGGGCGGCGCTGCGCTGGCCGACCCGGCAGATCGCCTGCCTCGCGGCGCTCGCCGCCGGACTGCTCTATTTGCTCGCGACCGGTGCCCACCTGCCGATCATCCGCTCGTTCGCGATGGCGTGCCTCGCGACGCTCGCGATCCTGATCGGACGCCGCGCGATCTCGATGCGCGGCCTCGCCGTCGCCGCGACCGTGATCCTGCTGCTGTGGCCGAACGAGATCACCGGCGTCAGCTTCCAGATGAGCTTTGCCGCCGTCGCCAGCCTGATCGCCGGCTACGAGGTGGCACGCGGCTGGTTCACCAGGCTCGCGACCGGTGGCGCCTCGCGTCGCCTCGCGCTCCACATCGCGGCGCTGGCCTTCACCAGCCTGCTGGCCGGCACCGCGTCCGCACCCTACGCAGCCTATCACTTCGGCCGCATGCAGCTCTACTTCGTGCTCGCCAACATCGTCGCGGTGCCGCTGACCGCGACCTGGGTGATGCCGTGGGGCCTGGCGTCACTGGCGCTGATGCCGCTCGGCCTGGAGCGATGGGCGCTGGTGCCGATGGGCTGGGGGATCGCGCTGATCCTGCGGATCGGTCACGCGGTGGCGTCGCTGCCGCAAGCCGTGATCGCGCTGCCGCAACTGCCAGTCGCGTTCCTGCTGCTGGCGAGCGCCGGCCTCGCCCTGCTCTGCCTGCTGCGGACGCGGCTACGCCTCGCCGGCGCTGTCCTGCTGGCGGCTGCCCTCGTCGTCGGTGCGCTGCACCGCCAGCCGGACCTGGTCGTGTCCGACGACGCCCGCCTGATCGCGCTGCCGGGCGAGAGGGCGATCCTGATCGAGAAGCACGGCAGCGTCTCGCGCTTCACACTGGAGGCCGATCAGCGCCTCTGGGCGCGTCTCGGCGATCCCGTGACGCTGCCGCTG
>CAXTPV010000093.1:6095-8276 GCA_964246135.1 uncultured Acetobacteraceae bacterium
GCAGGGGCGGCGGCGTGCACCTCCGCTTCCTGCCGGGTCGCTCGCCACGGCGGCGTCATCCTGATCGCCCGCGACGAAAACGTCGAACCTGATTGCGACGGCGCGGCACTGGTGGTCGCCTCGCACCCGCTTCGCGACGCCTGCCCCGGCACGCCGCGGATCGACCGGTTCTCGGTGTGGCGCGACGGCGCGATGGCGGTCTGGCTGGCACCGGGAGGCGCCACAATCGTCAGCGATCGCTCATGGCGTGGCGATCGCCCCTGGGTGCCGGCGGTGCCGACGCCACGCCGGACCCGGTCGAGCCTGCCGGCCGCGCAAGTGGACGGTTGACGCTCAAACCCCAAGGCCCCGGCCGGATCAGTACTGACGCATCAGGCCGACCAGCCTGCCCTGCACGCGCACGCGATCGGCGGGAAATATCCTGATCTCGTGCCTGGCGTTGGCGGGCTCCAGCGCCACCGAGTTGCCGCGTCGGCGTAGCCGCTTCAACGTCACCTCCGCCTCGTCGATAAGGGCGACGATGATCTGACCGTTTTCGGCGGCCTCGTCGCGCCGGATCAGCACCACGTCGCCGTCCAGGATCCCGGCCTCGATCATCGAATCGCCGGCGATCTCGAGCGCGTAATGCTCGCCTCGCCCGAGCAGCGCCATCGGCACGTCAACCTGGGTGCTGGTGTCGCGAAGCGCCTCGATCGGCAGGCCGGCGGCGATGCGGCCATAGAGCGGCAGCTGGACCGAGCCGGCCTCCGCCGCGGCCCGGACGCCCGCCAGGTGGCGCGTGAAATCGCCCTTGATGACGTTCGGTGCGAACGGCGTCACGTCGGCCAGGCGTGGTGCCTGGGCCGGCTTTGGCGTCGCGCCCGGAACAGGCATCCGCAACACCTCGAGCGCGCGGGCGCGATGATGGCGACGTCCCAGGAACTGGCGTTCCTCGAGCGCCGAGATCAAGCGATGAATGCCCGATTTCGACCGCAGGCCGAGTGCGTCCTTCATCTCGTCAAAGCTCGGCGAGAAGCCGGTGTTGCGCAGGTGCTGGTCGATGAAGGTCAGCAACTCATGCTGCTTCCTGGTCAGCATACCCACGCTCCTAACGCCTGCCCGATCCTTGTATGATGGCACTTCGGCCACCTGATCGGAACAAACAGGCATCGGTCGTTCTATGTTTATTCCGCTCGGAGCGTCAAGCTTCCGTCGTCGGGCGGCGTAATTCCGGCGTTGCTCGTCTGCTGCATGGGCGTGGCGTCGTCGTGGCGGCAGCCCGATCCTATGCGCCGCGGCTCAGAGCCCGATCTCGTCGAGGCGGAGCACTTCGGCTGCATCGCCCGCGTCCAGCGCGGGAGCGTCGGGGGCGCGCAGGATCAACGCGTCGGCTCGCGCGAGGTCGCGCAGTCGCGCGGAATCCTGCGCCGGCAGCGGCGTCGCCACCAGCTGTCCGTCGGTGTCGTGCCGCAGCAGCGCGCGCAGGTGGTCGGCGCGATGATCGTTCGCGGCGATCGCGCCGGCGACCCGCACCCGGTGCCGGCGCGCACCCGATTCGGGCTGGCCGAGCAGACGTTGCAGCATGGGAAGAAGGAATAGCGCGGCGCAGATCAGCGCCGAGACCGGGTTGCCAGGCAGCCCGAGCACCGGGACCTCGCGATCCCCGAAGCGGAGCGCGCCGTGCATCAGCGGCTTGCCCGGGCGCATCGCGATCCGCCACACGTCGGGCGCGAAGCCGTGACGCGCGAGGCCGGGGCGGACGAGGTCGTGATCGCCGACGCTGGCGCCGCCGAGCGTCACCAGCAGGTCGCAGCCTGACGCCGCCAATCCCGCCGCCGCGATCGCGTCGATGGTGTCGGGTGCCACCGGCAGGATCAGCGGCTCGCCGCCGCTGGCGCGTATCATCGCGGCCAAGGCGAACGAGTTCGAGCTTGGCAGCCCACCCGCCGGGATTGGTTCGCCCGGAAGCACGACCTCGTCGCCGGTGGCGAGCAGCGCCACCCGCGGTCGCCTGCGCACCGCAAGCCACGGGTGGTTGGCGCTGGCCGCCAACCCGATCGCGCGCGCGCCAAGCCGGGTGCCGGGCGCAAGCAGCAGGTCACCCGCGGCGAAGTCGCCGCCTTGGCGGCGGATGTGCTGGCCGGGCCGCACCGTCTCGCGCACGCGCACCCGGTCGGCCTCGAGGGTCGCGTCCTCCTGCAG
>CAXTPV010000094.1:0-7707 GCA_964246135.1 uncultured Acetobacteraceae bacterium
ACCCGGCGCTGGTGTCGTCACGCCGAGACGTCGACGGCAACGCAGCGCGGAGACCGGTGTTACAGCCGATATTTATGGCGACACCATGGTTAACGTCGCCGTAACGCGCACGCGACGCTTCGCTCATGCGCGCTTGCCCTTGCTCCTGACCCTCCCGGCCGCTAAGCCGTCGCGCACCCGAAGATCGGCGGCCTGCCGATGGCTCGCCGGGCCGAGACGGGCGACGCGTCTCGCAGAATGCACCGGAGCGACCGATGTTCTCCCGCCTCTTCGGCGTCATGTCCGCGGACATGGCCATCGACCTCGGGACGGCGAACACGCTGATCTACGTCAAGGGTCGCGGCATCGTGCTCGACGAGCCGAGCGTCGTCGCGATCGCCGAGATACGCGGCAGGAAGCAGGTGCTGGCGGTCGGCGAGGAGGCCAAGCACATGCTGGGCCGGACGCCCGGCAACATTTCCGCGATCCGGCCGATGCGCGACGGGGTGATCGCCGATTTCGAGGTCGCCGAGGAGATGATCAAGCACTTCATCCGCAAGGTGCACAACCGGCGCGGCTTCGCGAGCCCGCTGATCGTGATCTGCGTGCCGTCCGGCTCGACCGCGGTCGAGCGGCGGGCGATCCAGGAGAGCGCCGAGGCGGCGGGCGCGCGCCGCGTCCTGCTGATCGAGGAGCCGATGGCGGCCGCGATCGGCGCCGGCCTGCCGGTGACCGAACCGTCGGGATCGATGGTGGTCGACATCGGCGGCGGCACCACCGAGGTCGCGGTGATCTCGCTCGGCGGCATCGTCTATGCGCGCAGCGTGCGTGTCGGCGGCGACAAGATGGACGAGGCGATCATCAGCTACATCCGCCGCAACCATAACCTGCTGATCGGCGAGAGCTCGGCCGAGAAGATCAAGCTCACCATCGGCGCCGCGAGGGCACCCGAAGAGTGGGAGGGCGACGGTCCGCAACGCGAGGTGAAGGGCCGCGACCTGATGAACGGGGTGCCGCGCGAGGTGCTGGTGAGCCAGCGGCAGATCGCCGAAAGCCTCGCCGAACCGATCAGCCAGATCGTCGAGGCGGTGACGGTGGCACTCGAGAACACGCCACCCGAGCTCGCGGCCGACATCGTCGACAAGGGAATTGTGCTGACCGGCGGCGGCGCGCTGCTGTTTCGCATGGCCGACGTGTTGCGAGAGTCGACACACCTGCCGGTGGTGGTCGCCGAGGACGCGCTCAGCTGCGTCGCACTCGGTACCGGCCGGGCGCTGGAGGAGATGCGGCGCCTGCGGAACGTTCTCACGACGATGTACTGATCGGGGCCGGCGGCTTCGGTGCGTCCCGAACAGCACGCGGCCCTCGTTGCGGTTGGCGATCACACGCGGCACGCTCGCAAGCGCCGGGTGTTAGAGGCTACATCTGAGCCCGCCCGCCTGAGCGCATGGCCGGGGCATGGATGGAGAGAGGGTTCGTAGGTTTTGCTCAGGCTGTCGATCCAGGCGCGACAAACACTGGCCAAGCTGAGCCTGCCGCTGTTCCTCGCGCTGAGCGTCGGTGTGATGCTGGTCGGGCGCGCCGATGGGCAGGCGGCGGCACGCGCCAGGATGTGGCTCGCCGACCGGTTGTCGCCGCTCTACGCGACCGTCGCCGCGCCGGCCGCGATCATCCGCCGCATGGCCGACGACCTGCTCGGGGTTGCCGACCTCGCCGCCGAGAACCGGACCTTGCGGGCCGAGAACGCGAGGCTGCACCGCTGGTACGAGGTGGCGCTGGCGCTCGCCGCCGAGAACGCGACGTTAAAGGAGAACCTGCACTGGATCCCGGAACCGGCACCCGCCTACGTGACCGGGCGGGTCGTCGCCGACGCCGGCGGCATCTACGACCGGGCGGTGCTGCTCTACATCGGTCCCACCGACGCGGTGCGTAAGGGGCAGGTGGCGCTCGACGCGTCAGGCCTGATCGGGCGGGTGACGGAGATCGGCCGGCGTTCGGCGCGGGTGCTGCTGATCACCGACGCCAACTCCCGCATCCCGGTCGAGCTGCCACGCGCGCATCTGAGCGCGATCATGGCCGGCACCAACGGGCCGCGCCCTCGGCTGATCTACCTGCCTGACGGTGCCCGTGTGGTCGAGGGCGAGCGCGTGGTCACCTCGAGCGAGGCCAACGTGTTTCCGGCGGGCCTGCCGGTCGGCACCGTGCATGTCGATGCCGACGGCCAGATCTCGGTGGCGCCGGGGGCCGCGCTGCAGCAGCTCACCATCGTGCGATTGTTCGACTACAAGCTCCAGGCGGTGTCGCCGCCGCCCGCCCTCGGCCATGGGCTCGCGACGGTGCCGGGCCATGGCGTTCCGACCGCCAGGCCCGACACGGCCTCGCCTGACACGACGGCGCCGGAGTGAGGCCGCATGACCCCGGAGCGCGGGCCCGAGCGCCAGCCCGGGATCAGGCCCGGGCCGACATGGTGGCGCACCGTCGACGCGCTCGGCCGGCGTGTCTTCCCGCTGGCCTCGACCCCGGTCGTGCTGCTGGTGCTGGCGTTCCCGCTCGGCCGGCCCCGCCCCGCCGACTTGCAGCCGGCGGTCCTGCTCGGGTTGCGCTGGTCCGGCGCGGCTTCCTGGTGGTCTGGCTCGCCTTTGTCGGGCTCGCGGCCGCGTCCTCGCTCGCGCAGTGGCTGCTGTTCTGCGCGCTCGACCTCCGGCTGCTGCCGCTGGCGCCGGCGCTGTTCGAGTTCATGCTGGCGGCCGGGTTCTATCCGCTGTTCGCCGCGGTGCTGATACGCGCGCATGCTGGCCTGGCGGCGCCCGAGCGTGCCTGAGGCGCCGGTGAGACGCCCGTTCACGCGCCGGGCCGGCACCCATGCCGGGCGTACCATCCGGGGCAAGCCGCAGGTCGATGCCGACGATCCGCGCCGTGGCGTGTTCACCCGGCGCGCGCTCGTGCTGCTGGCGTCGCAGGTCGCGATCCTGGGCGCGCTCGCCGACCGGCTCTACCGGCTGCAGGTCACCGACGGCGGCAAGTACCGGACGCTCGCCGACGACAACCGGATCAGCACAAGGCTGCTCGCGCCGCCGCGCGGCCGCATCGTCGACCGCTTCGGCGAGGTGCTCGCCGGCAACAAGCTCAGCTGGCGGGCGCTGCTGCTCGCCGAGGAGACGACCGACCTTACGGCCACGCTCGACCATTTCTCGTCGGTGATCGCGCTCGACGCGCGCGACCGCGCCCGCATCGAGCACGAGGTGCGACGACGCCGGCGGTTCATCCCGGTCATGCTGCGCGACTTCCTGACCTGGGACGACATGGCCAGGATCGAGGTCAACGCGCCCGATCTGCCTGGGGTGGTGATCGATGTCGGCACCACCCGGCTGTATCCATGGCGCCAGCACCTCGCCCATGTGGTCGGCTACGTGGCGCCGCCGAACGAGCGCGACGAGCGCGGCGTGCCGCTGCTGACGCTGCCGGGGATGCGGGTCGGTCGCTCCGGCATCGAGGACACCCACGAGGCGGCGCTGCGCGGCCAGCCGGGCGACGTGCAGATGGAGGTCAACGCGAGCGGACGCGTCATACGCGAGCTCGACCGCAGGGACGGCCTCGCGGGCGACGAGGTCGCGCTCACGCTCGACGTCGGCTTGCAGGAGGCGGTGCTGACCCGGCTCGACGGCGCCAGCGCGTCCGCGGTGGTGATGGACTGCCGCAACGGCGAGGTGCTGGCGATGGTCAGCAACCCGTCGTTTGATCCCGGCCTGTTCGACAGCGGCGTCAGCCAGGCGCAATGGGCGATGTGGAACTCGCCCGACGCTCAGGCGACGAGGCCGCTGATCAACAAGGCCGTCGCCGGCCTGTATCCGCCCGGCTCGACGTTCAAGCCGGCGGTCGCGATCTCGGCCTTGCAGGCGGGGACGCTGACGCCGACCGACCGGATCAACTGTCCCGGCTACATCGATGTCGGCGGTGTCCGCTTCCACTGCTGGAAGAAGGGCGGCCATGGCCCGCTCGACCTGCATGGCGGCATCAAGAACTCGTGCGACGTGTTCTTCTTCGAGGTCGCGCGCCGCACCGGCATGGACGCGATCGCCCAGGGCAGCCACGCGCTCGGGCTCGGGGTCCCGCTGCCGATCGAGCTGCCGCACGCCAAGGCGGGACTGATCCCGACCCCCGCCTGGCGTCGCGCCCACGGCCAGCACTGGAACGGCGGCGACACCATCAACGCCGGCATCGGCCAGGGCTTCGTTCAGGTGACGCCGCTCGCGCTCGCGACCTATTGCGCGCGGCTCGCGACCGGGCGGGCGGTCGAGCCGCATCTGACCCGCGGTCTCGCCGGCGTGATCCAGCCCGGCGCGCAGCCGGAGGACTGGCCGAGCATGGGGCTGCCGGAGGAGCAGCTGCACGCGGTGCGGAACGGCATGTGGGCGGTGGTCAACGACCCGTCCGGCACCGCGCCGAAGGCACGGCTGCCGCTGCCGGGCGTGCAGATGGCCGGCAAGACCGGCTCGGCGCAGGTCAGGCGGGTGTCGCGCTGGGCGCGCGAGTCCGGCCACTTCAACTCTGCCAAGCTGCCCTGGGCGTTCCGGCCGCACGCGCTGTTCATCTGCTATGCGCCCTATGACGCGCCGCGCTACGCCATCGCGCTGGTGGTCGAGCACGGCAACGCGGCGGCCGAGGTCGCGGCACCCCTGGCGCGCGACATCATGGTCGATGCGCTGACCCGCGACCCGGCGGGACGGCGCGAGCCGCCGGGGCAGGCGGTGGCCGAGGCGGCGCCGACGCTGTCGGCGGGCCCAACGCTGTCGGCGGGCGTGGTGCTGCCCTGACCGGCGCCGCGCCATGATCACCGGCAAGCGCCTGCTGCGCCCGGAGCCAAATTTCAGGCTGCTGGCGAAGCTACTGCGGCTGAACTGGCTCTACGTGCTGCTGATCCTGCTGCTGGGCGGGGTCGGCTACGCCGCGCTGTACTCGGCGGCCGGCGGCTCCGGCCGCCCCTATGCCGGGCCGCAGGGCATGCGCTTCGCGGTCGGCGTCGTGATGATGCTGGGGCTCGCGCTGATCGACATCCGGCTGCTGGCTCGGCTGGCGTGGCCGCTCTACGCCGTCGCGATGGTCCTGCTGGCGCTGGTGCTCAGGATGGGCCATGTCGGCAAGGGTGCCGAGCGCTGGCTTGATCTCGCCGGGGTCGAGCTGCAGCCCTCCGAGCTTGCCAAGATCGCGCTGGTGCTGGTGCTGGCGTCGACGTTCCGCGACGCGAGCTGGCGGCGGATGGGCAACCCGCTCACGCTGATCCTGCCGGCGGCGCTGGTCCTGCTCCCGGTGGGGCTGGTGCTGAGGGAGCCCAATCTCGGCACCGCTGTCATCATCGCGCTGCTCGGGGCCTCGGTGTTTCTCGCGGCCGGAGTCCGGCTGTGGCAGGTGGCGCTCGCGCTGCTGCCGCTGCCGTTCCTGGCGCACTTTGCGCTCGGCCACCTGCACGACTACCAGCGCGCCAGGATCACGACGTTCCTGCATCCGGAGCGCGATCCGCTCGGCGCCGGCTACAACATCATCCAGTCCAAGATCGCGCTCGGCTCGGGCGGCATGTGGGGCAAGGGGTTCCTGCAGGGAACCCAGGGCCAGCTCGACTTCCTGCCCGAGAAGCAGACCGACTTCATCTTCACGACGCTCGCCGAGGAGTTCGGCCTGGTGGGCGGCCTCTGCGTGATGGGGCTGCTGCTCGCGATCATCGTCGGCGGCATGCTGATGGCGCTGCGCTGCCGGCATCAGTTCGGCCGGTTGCTGGCGCTCGGCATCTCGGTCAACTTCTCGCTCTACTGCTTCGTCAACCTGTCGATGGTGATGGGCGCGATCCCGGTCGGCGGCGTGCCGCTGCCGCTGGTCTCCTATGGCGGCTCGGCGATGCTGACGGTGATGTTCGGGTTCGGGCTGCTGATGTCGGTCTATGTTCATCGTGACGTCGAGTTCGGGCGGGTGGGGCCTGATCCGTTGTGACCGCCGCGCCAGGCCCGAGGCTGCTGCGACTCTACCGGCGCACCGACTACGTGATCGAGGGCAGGGTGCACGTCGCGATCGGGCGCCGCTCGGGGGGCAGCGATGCGCTGCTGTTGCGCATGGGCGCGCGGCGGGGTGTCATCCTGACCGCGGCCAACCCGCGCAGCCGTTTCATGGCGGACGGCTGGAACCGGCGAATGACGAGCACGCTGGCGCTCGGGCTGCGCGGCCTGCCGTCAATGCCGGCCGAGGGCAGGCTTGGCGGCTGGCGCGAGGCGGGCTTGCTGGTCTGCGGCGATCCGCGTCGCCTCGCGCGGGTTGGACGCCGCTTCCGCCAGAACGCGCTGGTGGTGGTCGAGGCCGGCCGCCCCGCACGCCTGATGGTGCTCGCCCGCGCCTGAGGCATAGCCCCCGCAGGTCAGTCCCCTGGCGCCGACAGGCGCTTTTCTTAGAGCCTTGGCGCCGACAGGCGTTTCTCGGCGCGCTCCACGGTCGCGATCATCGTCTCGGCGGCACGCCTTGCCAGCGGATCCTGCGACGACATCAGCACCCGGTCCGCCGTCATCAGGGCTGGCGACAGGATGCCGCGAAGATCGTGACGCAGCCGGCTGAATTCCTCGTCGGTAAGCCGCGACGGCGTCGGTTCGACGATCGCCGCCGCGACGGCGCCGCCTTCGACTGGCCGGCTGGCAAGCGAGGCGACCAGGCCTGACACGATCGCGGTCGACAGCAGCGCCGGCAACACGCCTAGCCCCGCCGCCCAGATGATCGAGAACACGACCAGGATCACCGCCGCGACGCCGGCGCCAAGCAGAAGGCGGCGCGATGAGAAAACCGAGATCACCCGTCCGCCTCCTTGCCCGCCGTGACCAGTTGCCGTTGGGCAGCCACATCGAGTCCGGCAGCGCAACAGCAGCGCGACGGCGTTCGCGCGGTTCCCGCCAGCGTCACACCGGCGTGCTCCGAGCCGGGGTGCTCCGATGATTGACCGTGTCCGGATCGGACCCTATAAGCCGCCTGCTCAGCCGGTCGCACGTGCGGCCGCGGTCGCGCACGCGACCAGCCCGAGTAATCGTCCCTGATCCGGACCTGCCTGCCAGGAGAGCGCCGCCGTGAAGCGCACGTATCAACCGTCCAAGCTGGTCCGTAAGCACCGGCACGGCTTTCGTGCCCGCATGGCGACACCCGGAGGCCGCAAGGTCCTGGCGAACCGTCGCGCCAAGGGCCGCAAGCGCCTCTCCGCCTGACCGATCCGGCTGTCCGCGCGATGCCCACGAGGCCAGCGCGCCTTACGCGCCGCGCCGATTTCCTGCTTGCCGCCGCCAAGGGGCGCAAGGTCGCGATGCCTGGCCTGGTGCTGCAGCATCGTGGCCACGGCCCGTCGCCGGCAGGCCCGGCGCGGATCGGCTTTACCGTCACCAAGCGGGTCGGCAACGCGGTGGTGAGGAACCGGGTCAGGCGCCGGTTGCGCGAGGTCGCGCGCCTGGTCCTCGCGGATGATCCGGTCGAGGGCGCCGATCTCGTCGTCGAGAACGATCGCGTCTGGATGCGCACCACCGCCGGGCGACGGCCGGTCCACGTCATCTACCGCCGGCTCAACGACGATTTCCTCGATCCGACAGTGTTCCGTCCGGACAGCCTGCTCGGCGTACCGGGCCTGATCGGAGCCTGGCGCCGCGGCACGGTCGCTTTGGCCAACGCGGTCGGCACCGGGGTTGCCGACGATAAAGCCGTCTATGCCTACAT
>CAXTPV010000094.1:7717-8182 GCA_964246135.1 uncultured Acetobacteraceae bacterium
TCACCCAACTGCTCGACGATTTCCGCCGGGCGCTTGACCGCGCCGCGGCCATCTCCGACGCAAGGCGGCCGCGCCGATGATGGCGCGCGCGTTGTCATTGCCGGTGCACGCCTACCGCCTGACGCTGCGGCCGCTGCTGGGGCTCGACTGCCGGTTCGTGCCCAGTTGCAGCACCTACGCGCTGGACGCGCTGGCAATCCACGGTGCCGCGCGGGGCGCGCAACTCGCGGCGATGCGGGTGCTGCGCTGCCATCCCTGGTGCGCGGGCGGCGATGACCCGGTGCCGCCATGCCGCCAGGCGACGGCCGTACGCTGATGGAGCAGAAGCGGCTGTTCCTCGCGATCGCGCTGGCGATCGCGATCCTGATCACCTTCCAGATCCTGGTGCCGGCGCCGCAGCCGCGGCACGCGCCGCAATCGCCGGCGGCTCTGGCCAGCGCGCGGGCGACGCCGCCCGGCGAGGCA
>CAXTPV010000095.1:0-8119 GCA_964246135.1 uncultured Acetobacteraceae bacterium
ATCCTGTTCTACTCCAGTGACGCGGAAGAGCTCGCGCATCTGACCCACCGCGTGCTGGTGCTGCGGGAGGGGCGCGTCGCCGCCGCGCTCGCCGGCGATGCGATCAGCGCGGAGGCGATCGTGTCGGCGGCGGTGCGTGATGCCGCCTGATGCCGCGCGCCCGAGGCGCGGGCGCTGGCGCCACCGCCTCGCGCAGGACGCCGGGCTCGCGCTCGCGATCGTCATGATGGCCACGAGCGTGCTGATCTACGTCGCGATCTACGTCGCGGCGCAGCATCGGCTGCCGGGCGGATTCGAGCTCACATCGACGGTGAACTCGACGATGCCGCTGGTGTTCGCGGCGATCGCGCAGACGCTGGTGGTGCTGACGCGCGGCATCGACCTCTCGGTCGGCGGCGTCATCGACCTCGCCAACGCGGTCGCCGCGGTCACGCTCGGCACGTCGGTCGGGAGCATGGTGTTCGGGTCGTTGGTGGTGCTGGCGATCGGGGCGGCCTGCGGCCTGGTGAACGGTCTGCTGGTGGCGTTCGGACGGCTGCAGCCGATCCTGGTCACGCTGGCGACGCTCTCGATCATCCAGGGGCTGGCGATACGGGTGCTGCCGCAGCCCGGCGGCCAGGTGCCCGACCTCTACACCCGCGTGCTCGCCAACACCGACGCGCCGACCTCGATCCTCTATCTGGTGCTGATCGCCGCGTTCTGGTGGGCGTTCCGACGCACCCGGCTCGGCGTCGGCATCTACGCGATCGGCAACGACGACGCCTCGGCGGCGGCCAACGGCGTCGACGTGCGGCGCACCCGGGTGCTGGCCTATGTCCTTGGCGGCATCTTCGCCGCGGCCGGCGGATTGTTCCTCGCCGCCAGCGCGACGGCCGGCGACGCCACCACCGGCAACACCTACACGCTGACCTCGATCGTCGCGGCGGTGCTCGGCGGGGTGTCGCTGTTCGGGGCGCGCGGCAGCGGCATCGGCGCGATCCTCGGCGCCTTCATCTCGACGATGATCGTCAACATCCTGTTCTTCGCCCATATCGATCCGCTGTACCAGTCGTTCTACGAGGGGCTGTTCCTGATCCTCGCGGTGGTTCTGGTCGGCGGGGTCGGGCGGCTGATGCGGCGCGCGGTCTGAGTTGGGGGTGGCAGGCTTCCTTGCCTCGGCCGAGCGGCGCCGCATCCTCTACGCGTTCGTGGCCAGCATCGTGCTGTTCGCGGTGGGCGAGGCGGTGCGACCCGGCTTTGGTTCGATCGCCGGCATCAAGGCGGTGCTGGTGGTCGCCTGCTTCGTCGGCCTGGTCGCCGCCGGCCAGACCTTCGTCATCCTGATCGGCGGCATCGACCTCTCGGTGCCCTGGGTGCTGAACTCGGCCGCGATCCTGATGGTGGTGAGCTCGCTCGGCCACGACGCGCGGGCGCTGCCGGCGTTGCTGCTCACGCTGGCGATGGGGGCCGCGGTCGGCGCGCTGAACGGCGTCGGCATCGCGGTGCTAGGCGTGCCGGCGGTGGTGATGACGCTGGCGATGAACGGCATCATGGAGGGCCTGGCGCTCGGGCTGACCGGCGGGCTGACCTGCGCGTCCTGCGCCAGCTACGCGCCGCCGGTGATCCAGGCGGCGATCCATCATGAGGTGGCCGGCATTCCGGCGATCCTGTTCCTGTGGCTCGCGGTGATCGCGATCGTGTCGGCGCTGCTCAGCCTCAGCGTGTTCGGCCGCTCGACCTACGCGATCGGCAACAACGCGCGCGCGAGCTACCTCGCCGGCATCAACGTCACCGCGATCACCATCGCGCTCTACGCGCTGAGCGGGCTGTTCGCGTCGCTCGCGGGGGTCGCGCTGGTGGGGTTCGGCGGCCAGGCGAGCCTCGGGATGGGCGACCCGTACCTGTTCCAGTCGATCGCGGCGGTGGTGATCGGCGGCGTCTACATCCTGGGCGGACGCGGCCACTACATCGGCACCGTCGCGGGCGCGATCAGCCTGGTCGCGCTGGTGTCGGTGCTGCTGGCGATGAACATGCCGGAATACGGCCGCAACATCGTCTACGGGGTGATCATCCTGGCGCTGCTGCTGCTGTATGGGCGCGAGGCGGGGGAGGCGTGACCGCACCGTCCTGCGCGACGGGCAAGTTCGTTGGCGGCTCACCAACGTCGAGGCGTGACGCATAATGGGCGGGGGTCTGCCCGGACGCGACTGCCGTCCCATGAGATCGGACCGGTTGCCTTAGGCAAAGTAGTCGGGATGGTCGATGTCGGAAATCAGGTCCGCTTGCCTTGGTTCCCATCCGAGACGTTCTCTCGTCCTCTGGCTGGAGGCAGGGCCGTTGCCCGCAACCCACATGGCAAGGGGCCCGAAATGTGCCGTGGCTTGCTCGGTGGTGAGCGACCGAGCCGGGAGGCCCAACTGCCGGCCGATGGCCTCGGCGATCCGCCTGAAGGGAACGCCTTCGTCGGCAACAGCATGGAAGGGGCCGCCTTGGGCGCCATGCTCGAGCGCAAGGCAGAAGACATGAGCTGCATCCAGTCGGTGCACCGAGGGCCAGAGATTGTCTCCATCGCCCACGTAGGCGCAAACGCCTTTCTCACGCGCCACCCCCGCCAGCATGGGCACGAAGCCGTGGCGCTCCCCCCGGCCATGAACCGAGCGCGGCAACCGGACCACGGTCGCTCGCACGCCGCGACTGGCGAGTGCCGCGACCGGCTGTTCCGGCGCGCGCGGGAATGCCGGATTGACGGGGGGAGGCGGGGTTTCTTCGGTGAACATTTCGCCTGCTGGCAAAAGGCCGAGGCCGGAGGTCACGATGATCGGACGATCGGACCCTTCGTATACCTTCCCGAACATTTCGATCACCTGGCGTTCTTGCCGGCTCATTTCGGCGATCTTGGAAAAATCGAGGCCGAACGCCGTGTGAATGACGCCATCCGCGTCGGCGGCCGCCTGGCGGAGAATGTCGATGTCGTCGAGCGAGCCCAGCAGAGGCGTGCCACCCATGGCGGTGAGCGCTTCGCTCTTGCTCCCCGAGCGTACCAGGCCGATCACCTGATGGCCGGCGCCGATCAGCTCCCGGGTGATGGCGGACCCCACCCAGCCGGTGGCGCCGGTGATGAACACACGCATGTTGGTTTCCCGGAAGCGGATCGACTGGTTTAGGTCAGTGACCGACATAGTGTGGTTGTCAGTCACTGACAACAAGGATGGGTAGGATCAGTGTCGCGACATGGGCAGGACGTGCGAGGTCGCCTGCAGCAGGCCGCCCTGGAGCTGTACCGCGACCGCGGCTACGATCGAACCACCACGGCCGGGATCGCCGCGCGGGCTGGTGTCACCGAACGCACCTTCTTTCGTCATTTTCCGGACAAGCGAGAGGTGCTGTTCGACGGAGAGGCCAAGCTGCGCTTGGCTTTGACCACCGCGATCGCCGAGGCATCCGACAAGCTCGGACCTCTGGAGACCTTGTTCGCGGCATTCCGATCCATCGCGACGATGGTCGAGAATAATCGCCCTTTCGCCGAGCCTCGCCACCACGTCATCGTCAACACGCCCGCGCTGCATGAACGCGAGCTGGCGAAGCTGGCGAAGCTGGCGGACGCCCTGGCCTCCGCGCTACGACATCGCGGCGTCGATAACGGGCTGGCCACGCTCGCGGCGCGGACCGGAATGGCAGCCTTCAGTCATGCCGCCATCTCCTGGATCGAGCATCCAGCGCTCGATTTCGGCGGCCATCTCGATCGGGCCTTCCGGGAGTTGCGGGGACTGACCGCAGGAGAACCCGCTCATGCCGGGGGTTCGCGATGAAGACGTCCAGTTCCATCCGGTGAACTCGTGAGAACAGCACTCGGCCTTGCCGGTCTGCTGGCGGCCTGCCTTGCCGCGGGCAGCGCACGCGCATCGACACTCCCGGGCAAACCGATCTGGGACCCGAACGACACCGCGCCGACATACCGCGCCGTCGGGGCCGCCGCCGCCCGCGCGCGGAGCGCTGCCGGACGCCATCCTGCCAGGCGATCGAGGCTATCGACGGATTGCTGAAGATTGTTGCTTACGTTGACGATCACGCGGACATGCGCTCTCCCCCTCGTATACTATACTCGCCTCGTCTCGTCCGGCGCCGTGTGCGCCAAGTGCTTCTCGGCCGGCCCGATCGCTACGCGCCATTCTGCGTGACCAGCATCAGGAATGGCCACGGCACTGCCAAGATCACCGGCCATCGATCAAATCCGCAGGAGTGCCGCGGGCGGATGCAATGATTTCCCGTACGATGACCGTCCCTGGCCAAAGATAGCCTGCAAAACGCTTGTCGAAGGCCTGCCGGCAACCCGATGGCGACGCTGATCGACAGTGTCGGCCGGGGTCCGCGGGAGGACGGGTTACTCCGACTCGTAGCCGCGGGTGCGGTGCCAGTGCTCGTCGGCGCGGCCTTCGGGGTGGCCCTCGCGCTCCCACAGCAGGTAGGCGCGGTCGCGAAAACGCTGCTGCTGGGCGGCGTGCCAGAACGCGTCGGCTTGGCCCTCCGGGCGGCCGGCCTGTTCCCACAGCGCGTAGGCGCGCTCGCGGTCGAACTGCTCCAGTCCCTCCTTGGTCTCGGCCAGCACGCCGAACCGATCACCGTATGGCAGCAACGGGCCGCCGCGGTCGACATGCAGGCGGGTGCTGAGCGTGTCGAGCTCGTGAGGCGGGACCACTTGGGCGAAGGTGGCGGCGTCCTTCGCCTTCTCGTGGAAGGCGGCCTCCTCGGCCGCCGCGTCGGGGACCTTGACCGGAAACGTATGCAGCAGGTTCAAGCCGTGCTTGACCACGTCCACGAGGCGCTCTGGCATCACGTTAAATCCTTCTGCCGAGAGGTTAGCCGCTTTGGTAGCGCGCGCGCCGCCGTCAAGGCAAGCTCGCACTGAGTGCGCGCGGCCGCTTGAGGACACGCCTCGGAGACACGAATTCGGAGACACGATGACAGACAGCACCACGCGGCAGCGCGAGGGTCTGAGCCACCTGCAGCAGATCATCGCCGGCCTGACCGAGGGCGTGGTGATCATCCATCCCGACGGCGAGATCGCCTGGGCGAACGCGACCGCGCTCGCGCTGCACGGCGTCACCGACCGCGCCGAGCTCGGCGCCACCGTCGCGGAGTATCGCGGCCGCTACGAGCTGCGCTACATGGACGGTACCCTCCTGCGCGCGGACGACTACCCGATGGCGCGCCTGCTCGCCGGCGAGACCTTCCGCGAGATCGTCGTGCGATGCACGCCCCGGGAGACTCCGCGATGCACGCCCAGGGAGACTCCGCGATGCACGCCCAGGAAGATTCCGCGACGCAAGCCGCGCGGCGAGCACCGGCAAAAGGGCGAAACCCGGCACTGGGTACATCAGCTCCGCACCATGGTGCTCGCCGGTCCCGGTGACGACCCCGACCGGCTGGTGCTGATCCTGAACGACGAGACCGAGCGCTTCAACGCCGAGCAGCGCTTCGAGCGGGCATTCGCCGCCAACCCGGCGCCGGCGATCATCGCCCGCCTGGCCGACATGCGCTATGTCAAGGTCAATCACGGCTTCATGGAGCTGACCGGCTGGACCCGCGAGGCGCTGATCGGGCACTCGATGCACGAGATCGACGTGCTGCTGCACGCCGAGAAGCGCGACCTCGCGGTGGCCCGCCTGCATGCCGGCGCCACCATCCCGCAGATGGAAAGCGCGCTGCCGCTGCCCGACGGCCGCGAGCACGCGGTGCTGCTGGGCGGCCAGCCGATCGAGATCGGCGACGAGCCCTGCATGCTGTTCACGTTCGCCGACCTGCATCCGCGCAAGCAGGCGGAGGACGCGCTGCGACAGAGCGAGGAGCGCTTCGCCAAGGCGTTCCACATGGCGCCCGGCCCGATGGCGATCCTGGCGCTGGACGGCTTGCGGGTGCTCGACGTCAACGCGGCGTTCACCGCCGCGACCGGCTGGCGGCGGGAGGAGGTGGTCGGCCGCACCGAGGCCGAGATCGGTCTGTGGGGGCAGCAGGCGACGCGGGAGCGGCTCGAACACGAGGTGCGGCAGACCGGCCACCTGCGCAGCGTCGACATCGAGCTGCGGGGCAAGGACGGCGCCAGCGGCGACTACCTGCTGTCGGCCGACACCGTCACCATCCAGGGTGCGCGCTGCGTGCTCAGCGTCATGCTCGACATCACCGAGCGCAAGCGCACCGAGACCGAGCTTGTCACCGCGATCCACGCGGTGATGCAGGACACCTCGTGGTTCGGCCAGAAGGTCGCGGAAAAACTCGCCAACCTCGCGGGCGCCAGGCTGCCGGGCGCGCGCGCGCCCGAACTCGCGTCGCTGCCCGAGCGGGCGCGCCAAGTGCTCGGGCTGCTGGCGGCGGGGCTCGGCGACGAGGACATCGCGCGCCGGCTCGGCATCAGCCGCAACACGGTGCGCAATCACGTCGCCGTGATCTATCGCAGGATCGGCCTGCGCAAGCGTGCCGCGGTGATCGTTTGGGCGCGGGAACGAGGTCTCGGCATGCCGGCGAGTTCGAAGCGAGCGCCGGGCAAGTCGAGACGGCGCAAGCCGGCGCAGACGAAAGGACCTGCGGGCTAGTATAGAACGGCCATGGATCTGGCGCCGTCCGGCCCGGAGGCTGCCCTGGACTTCGTTGCGTCGACCCCCTTTATTGCCGACACGACAAGGACGGCCGGATCAAACGACCGGCCCAACCACATGGCAAGAGGAAACGCGGGCATGGACAAGGACCGGATCGAGGGCGTGGAAAAGAAGGTCAAGGGCTCCGTCAAGGAAGCCGTCGGCAAGGTCACCGGCGACAGCAAGACCCAGGCCGAGGGCAAAGCCGAGAAGACCGCCGGCCGGGCGCAGAACGCCGTCGGCGGCGCGAAGGACTCGGCACGCGACCTGCTCAAGGAGTGAGCCGCCCCGCGGGGACCGCACCGACAAGCTCGTGGCGGACCGCACCGAGCATTCCGACAGGAGCCGACATGAACGACGAGACCATCGTGGCCGTCTACGACACCCCCGCGCATGCCGAGCTGGCGGTCCAGGATCTTCTGGCGGCGGCTATCCCCGAGGCCGCGATCAGCCGTCACGCGGTCGCCGACGAGGCGGCGACCGGCGTGGTCGCGCCACCCGCGCGTGAGCAGGGTTACTGGTCGTCCCTGTTCGGCGGCGAGCCCGACCATGGCGCGGCGCTCTACGAGCGCAGCATCGCGTCCGGCTCGACCGTGGTCACGGTCCGGGTTTCGGGACCCGAGGCGGCGCTCGCGCTACGGCTGCTGGAAAGCCACCAGCCGGTCGATCTCGACGAGCGGGCGAGCAGCTACGGCCTGGCCGAGGCCGCCGACCTAGATCGGCCGAACGACGGGGGCACCATCGCGCTCAGCGCCGAGCGGATGGTAGTCGGCAAGCGCCTGGTCAATCGCGGCACCACGCGCGTCCGCCGCTTCGTCGTCGAGACTCCGGCCGAGGCGCGGGTCACGCTGCGTGACGAGAGGGTGGTGGTGGAGCGTCACCAGGTGGCCGGCGCCAGGGCAGCGACCGACGCCGATTTCGACGAGAAGGCCGTCGAGATGACCGCCACCAGCGAGGAGGCGGTGGTCGGCAAGACCGCGCGCATCGTCGAAGAGGTGACGATCCGCAAGGAGGCCACCGACCGCGTGGAGACGGTGCGCGACACCGTGCGTCACGAGGACGTCGCCGTCGAGCCGGCTGGCAGGCCGTCGCCGAAGGTCCAATGAGGGCTCGCGCCCGCTCACAACCCATCATCCATCAGCGTCAGGAACCGCATCATGTCCATCATCGCCTGGATCGTCCTCGGCCTCGTCGCGGGCTTCATCGGCAGCAAGCTCGTCAACAAGTCCGGTGAGGGCCTCGTCCTCGACATCGTGCTCGGCGTGGTCGGCGCCATCGTCGGCGGCTTCCTGTTCAGCCTGTTCGGCGCGAACGGCGTCACCGGACTGAACATCTACAGCCTGATCGTGGCCGTGGTCGGCGCGGTGGTCGTGCTCGTGATCTATCACGCGCTGGTGGGCCGCCGGACGGTCTGAACACCGACCAGCACCGTCGCTTGCGGGTCCTGTTCTGCCTCCACTTCCTCGGCGGGAGTGGAGGCATGTTCGCGTCGCTCGCCGACGCACTAGGGC
>CAXTPV010000096.1:0-8117 GCA_964246135.1 uncultured Acetobacteraceae bacterium
GTGCTGGTGACGTCGGACGGCTTTGCCGGCAGCTACGGCCGCACCAGCCACTCGATTTCCGCCGGCGCCATCGCGGGTTCCGGCACCGGCATGCAGCGCGACTACGACTATCACTCCACGGTGTTCCTGGCCGATCTCGACGCGGCCGAGGCGATCGGCCGCGGCGCCGGCGGGCGGGCGGTGGCGCGCCTCAACCCTGGCCGGCCGGCAACCGCGCGCATGCCCGTGGTCTATGACCCGCGCGTCGCCGGCAGCCTGATCGGGCATCTGGTCTCGGCCGCCAACGGCAGCGCGGTCGCGCGCGGCACCAGCTTCCTCAAAGAGCGCCTCGGCACCCGCATCATGCGGCCGGGCATCACCATCGAGGATGATCCGAGGCGCCGGCGGGGCCTGCGCTCGCGTCCGTTCGACGGCGAGGGCATGCCGACGGCCCGGCGCGCCATCGTCGATGACGGCGTGCTCGCCACCTGGCTGCTCGACGGACGCAGCGCGCGGCAGCTTGGCCTCGCCAGCACCGGCCATGCGTCGCGCGGCACCTCCGGGCCGCCCTCGCCCTCGCCCACCAACCTCGTGCTGCAGCCTGGAGCGCACAGCGTCGCCGAACTGCTCGCCGACATCCGCCTCGGGCTCTACGTCACCGAGATGATGGGCTCGGCGGTGAACGGCATCACCGGCGACTACAGCCGCGGCGCGTCCGGCTTCATGATACGCGACGGCGTGCTCGCCGAGGCGGTGGCCGAGATCACGGTCGCGGGCAACCTGATCGGCATGTTCGCGGAGCTCACGCCGGGCAACGACCTGGTGCGGCGGCGCGGCATCGACAGCCCGACGGTACGGATCGACGGGCTGACGGTGGCGGGCGCCTGAACCCGGTCAGCCGTCGATCATTTCCCGCACCTTGTTGCCGAGTGCCGCCATCGCGAAGGGCTTGGTGATGACCTGCATGCCCCAGTCGAGATGGCCATTGCCGATCACGGCGTTCTCCGCGTAGCCGGTCACGAACAGCACCCTCAGGTTCGGACGGGTGACGCGCGCGGCATCGGCCACCTGGCGGCCGTTCATGCCGCCCGGCAGGCCGACATCGGTGATCAGCAGGTCGATGCGCGCGTCCGATTGCAGGACGCGGAGTGCCGCGGGGCCATCGCCCGCCTCGATGGCGGCGTAGCCCGCGTCCTCCAGCACCTCGACCATCAGCATGCGCACGGTCGGCTCGTCATCGACCACCAGCACCGTCTCGCCCTGGGCCATGTCGGCGACATCAAGCACGACGTCGCGCTCGGCGCCTCCCGTGTCTCCGACGAACCGGGGCAGATAGAGGCACATCGTGGTGCCGGCACCGGGCTCGGAATAGATACGCACCTGACCGCCCGACTGGCGCACGAAGCCGTGCACCATCGACAGGCCAAGCCCGGTGCCCTGCCCGAGCGGCTTGGTGGTGAAGAAGGGATCGAACGCGCGCTCGATCACGTCCGGCGTCATGCCGGGGCCGGTGTCGGTGACGCAGAGCGAGACGTATTGCCCCGCGAGCAGCTCGCGCTCATGCGCCGCCCGCTCGTCGAGCCACTTGTTGGCGGTCTCGATCGTCACCCGGCCGCCATCGGGCATCGCGTCGCGGGCGTTGATCGTGAGGTTGAGCAGCGCGTTCTCGAGCTGCGACGGATCGACCCTGGTGAGCCAGAGCCCGCCTGCCCCCACCATCTCGATCAGGATCGCGGGTCCGACCGTCCGGCGCAGCAGCTCCTCCATGCCGGAGATCAGCCGGTTCAGATCGGTCGGCTTCGGGTCGAGCGTCTGCCGCCGCGAGAAGGCCAGCAGCCGCTGCGTCAGCGACGCCGCCCGGCGCGCCGAGCCCTGGGCGGCGGCGATGTAGCGCTCGATGCCGCCGAGCCGCCCCTGCGACAGCCGGGTCTCCAGGAGTTCGAGGCTGCCGGTGATGCCGGCCAGCAGGTTGTTGAAGTCATGCGCGATGCCGCCGGTGAGCTGGCCGACCGCCTCCATCTTCTGGCTCTGGCGCAACGCCTCCTGGGCCGCGGCGAGTGCCAGCGCCTGCTCCTTCTCCGCCGTGATGTGCCGGCCGCTCGCGTAGATCAGCTCGCCATCGGGCGCCGCGACCCAGGACATCCAGCGGAAGCCGCCCTCCTTGTGCCGGTAGCGGTTCTCGAACACCGGCAACGCCTCTCGCGTCGCCAGCGTCAGCGCGCTTTCCGTCGTCGTCTCGTCCTCGGGGACGACGAAGTCGAACACGGTGCGCCCGATCATCTCGTCCGACGACCAGCCGAGCACGCGGCTCACCGACGGACTGACGTTCTGGAACACGCCCTGGCCATCGACGATGACCTGGAGGTCCTGGCTGTTCTGCCACAGCCGATCCCGCTCGGCGGTGCGCGCCGACAGCGCCAACGCCTGTTCCTTCTCGGCGGTGACGTCGCGCGCGCTGCAATAGACCTTGTCGCCCTCCGGCACCGCGACCCAGGACAGCCAGCGATACACGCCATCACGTCGGCGGTAGCGGTTCTCAAAGCGCAGCGCCGGCGTGCCGCGCCGCAGACCTTCCCAGATCGCGACGGTCGTCGGGATGTCGTCGGGGTGAACGAACTCGGCGAACGGGGTTCGCGCGATCTCGGCGGCGGACCAGCCAAGCACCGCGCCCCAGGCCGGGTTCGAGCTCTCGAAGTGACCGTTTGCATTGACTACGCCGAGCAGGTCGGGGCTGACCTGCCAGGTGCGACCGCGTTCGCGCGACCGCTCCAGCACCTGCCGCTCGAGATCGGCGTTGAGGTCGCGCAGGTTGCGTTCGCTGTCCCGGAGCGCCTCATCGGCGCGCCTGCGTCCGGTCACGTCGCGGTAGAACAGGGCCAGGCCGTCGGCGGTCGGATAGACGCGGAGATCAAGCCAGGCATCGCCGCCGTCCGGCCACAGGTAATGGTGCTCAAGGCTTGCCGGCACCCGTTCGGCCATCACGCGAGCGATGGTCCGGCCCAGCACCGATGTCTCGGTTCCCGGCCAGGCGTCCCAGTGGCTGTGGCCGACGATCTCGTCGCGCGAGCGCCGCTCCAGCCGCAGCGCCTCGGCGTTGATGTCGACCACCCGGAAATCGCGATCGAGCAGGACGACGCCCTCGCCCATGTTCTCCAGCACGTCGCGCGCACGGTCGCGCTCGACGCGCAGCAACGCCTCGGCCTCACGCTGCCGCCGTTCGGCCTCGATGCGCGCGGTCGTCTCGATGACAATCGCGATCACGCCGACGGGCCGGCCGTCCTCGTCGAGCACCGGCGAGTAGTCGAGGTTCATCCAGACCTGATCGGCCACGCCCTGGCGATACAGCGTGAGTTCCTGGTCGCGGTAGGCCAGCGTCTGCCCGGCGAGCCCCACCGCCATGACGTTGTCGTTGAAGCTCGCGACCTCCGGCCAACCTTCGCGCACTCTCGACCCCAGCAATCCGGGGTGCCGGCTGCCCGCGAACACCGCGTAGGCATCGTTGTAGATCATGATGCCCTGCTCGCCCCAGAGCATCGCGATCGGCACCGGCGATCGGACCAGCAGGCTGGTCGCGGTCCTGAGACATGACGGCCACCGCGCGAGCGGACCAAGCGGGGTGGCCGACCAGTCGAATGCCGCGATCAGCGACGCCATGCCATCGCCGCCGCCCAGGAACGCGGCTGCGGAGCTCATACCGGACACCAGCGGCGGAGTAGCATCGGCGGTCGACATCCTGCGTGGTCGAGTACCAATTTATGCTGGTTGAACCGACCCGCAAACAGGCTGGGGTATGGTGAGCCGGGTGGGGGTCGAACCCACGGCCGTCCGATTAAAAGTCGGATGCTCTACCACTGAGCTACCGGCTCACCGAGAGGTCCGCCCCGCCTGGCGGACCCGTCGCCTAGGTCTCGTCGCTTTCGAGACGCATCCGGACAATCCGGTCCGGGTTCTGCACCATGCCGTTGGCACCGCTGCCACGCTTGATCTTGTCGATGTATTCCATGCCGCTGATCACCTGGCCGACGATGGTGTATTGGCCGTCGAGCGAAGGTGCCGGCCCGAACATGATGTAGAACTGGCTGTTGGCCGAGTTCGGATCCTGGGTACGGGCCATGCCCATCGTCCCGCGCAGGAAGTTCGCGTCGCGGGTGAACTCGGCCGGGAGGTCGGGCAGCTTGCTGCCGCCGGTTCCGGTGCCGGTCGGATCACCGCCCTGCGCCATGAACCCCTCGATCACCCGGTGGAACGGCGTGTTGTCGTAGAAGCCCTCGCGGCAGAGCTCCTTCACCCTGGCGACGTTCTTCGGCGCGAGATCGGGCCGCAGCCGGATCACCACGCGGCCGTAGGTCAGGTCCATGTCGACCAGGTTGCTCTTGTCCCCGGTCGCTGACGCGCCTCCGGTCGCTGCTTGCGCGTGGTCGGACATGATCGATCCTTCGATGAAGGCGGCGGCGCTCGCCGCAAGCGCGATCGCACGGCGTCGGGGGACAACGGGCATCAGGTGGTTCCGTTCAGCGACGGTAAAAGATCGCGATCAGCCAAGCCGGTGGCGCATGCGATCAAGGGTCGCCGGCGGCACGAAGGTCGAGATGTCGCCACCAAGCCGCGCGATCTCCTTGACCAGGCGAGACGCGACGCAGCGATGCGCCTCGCCGGCGACCAGAAACACGGTGTCGATGGAGGGATCAAGTCGCGCGTTCATGCCGCTCATCTGGACCTCGTAGTCGAAATCGGCAACCGCGCGCAGGCCGCGAAAGATCATTCCCGCTCCGAGCGAGCGGGCGAAATCGACCAGCAGGCCGTCAAAGCCGACCACCTCCACCTCGCCCTCCATCCCGATCCGGTCGGCCTCGATCTCGGCCCCGACCAGCGCGATGCGGTCCGCATGACTGAACAGCGGCCCCTTACCCGCGTTCGCGGCGACCCCGACCACCAGCCGGTCGGCGAGGCGGCTCGCGCGCCGGATGATGTCGAGATGGCCGTTGGTCAACGGATCAAAGGTGCCGGGATAGACGCCGATCCGCGGGGTCGCGCGACGACAAGGCGGGGCACCCGCCGCGGCATGCTCCTCAGGCATCGTCGTCCTGATCGGTCGCGGGATCGGGCGCGATCTCGGTGCCGACCGGTCCGTCCGGATCGGGCGGCGGCGCCGAGGCGAGACCGGCGGCCTCGCCCGCGTCCTCGTCGGCGACATCGCCGTCCGCCCCGTCGATCAGCGGCTCCTCGTGGACCGGAAAGGCGCTGGTCACGTGCTCGTCGCCACCGAGACGGAGCAGCATCACGCCCATCGCGTGCCGGGCGGTGATCCGCACCTGGTCCGACGGCACCCGGATCAGGCGCCCGCCCGACGTCACCAGCATCACGTCGACCCGGTGCTGCACCGGCAGCGTCGCGACCGACGCGGCGCCGGTGCGCGGTGTCAGGCTGATGTTGGCGATGCCCTGGCCGCCACGGCCGGTGACGCGATACTCGTAGGCCGAGGAGCGCTTGCCAAAGCCGCCATCGGTGACGGTGAGCAGGACCTCTTCCCGCTGCTCCAGCTCGGCGATCCGCTCGGGCGCGAGCTCCGCGACCTCGCCCACCCCCGCCTCCGACTCGCCGTCCGGCTCGTGCTCGATCTCGTCGGCCGCCGCCGCGACGTCCGCCTCGTCCACCGCTTCGGCGCCGCGACGCCGCGCCGGCGCGCCGCGCAGGTAGGCGGCGCGCTCGGCGAGTGGCGCGTCGATGTGGTCGAGCACGCAGAGCGAGTTCACCTCGTCGCCGGGCGCGAGGCGGATGCCGCGCACGCCGGAACTGTCACGCCCGGCGAACACCCGCAGCGCATCCTCGGTGATGTGAAAGCGGATGCAGCGGCCGCGCCGCGTCGCGAGCAGCACATCCTGACCCTCGCGCGCCGTCGCGACGCCGATCAGCCGGTCGCGCTCGTCGAGCTTCATCGCGATCAGGCCGGACGCGCGCACGTTGCGGAAATCGCTCAGCCGGTTGCGCCGGACACCGCCGGACGCGGTCGCGAACACGAGGTGGAGCGCCTCCCACAGCGTCTCGTCCTGCGGCAGCGGCAGCACGGTGGTCACCGCGTCGGCGCCGAGATCGGGCCGCAGATTGACCAGCGCGCGCCCCTTGGCGGTCGGCGCCGCCTCTGGCAGACGCCAGACCTTCTCGCGATAGGCCTTGCCGCCGGGCGAGAAGAACAGCACCCACTGGTGGGTGTGGGCGATGAACGAGCGGGTGATGATGTCGTCGCCACGCCTGCCCGAGGCGGTGCGGCCGCGGCCGCCGCGGTTCTGCTGGCGGAACACGTCGAGCCCGGTGCGCTTGATGAAACCGTCGCGGGTGATGGTGACCACCATCTGGCCCGGCTCGATCAGGCTTTCCTCGTCCTGATCGGCGACGTTGTCGACGATGTCGGTCATCCTCGGCGTGCCGATGGCGGCGCGCACGGCGGCGAGCTCGTCGCGCATCACCGCGAGCCGCCTAGGCTTGCTCGCGATGGTCGCGAGCAGCTCGGTGATGCGATCCGCAAGCTCGCTGAGCTCGGCGTGGATTTTCTCGCGCTCGAGGCCGGTCAGCCGCTGCAGCCGCAGCTCCAGGATCGCGCGCGCCTGCGCCTCGGTGAGCCGGACGCGGTCGCCCGCGACCGTGTTGCCGACATCGTCGATCAGCGCCAGCAGCGGCAGCACCTCGGCCGCCGGGAACGAGCGCTCCATCAGGGCCGCGCGCGCCGTCGCGGCATCGGGCGAGGCGCGGATCACCCTGATCACCTCGTCGATGTCGGCCACCGCGATCGCGAGCCCGACCAGCAGATGCGCCCGCTCGCGCGCGCGGTTGAGTTCGAACCGGGCGCGGCGAAGGATCACCTCTTCCCGGAAGTTGATGAAGATCGCGAGCGCGTCGCGCAGCCCCATCTGCCGCGGCTGGCCGCGGTCGAGCGCCAGCATGTTGACGCCAAAGCTCGTCTGCAGCTGGGTGAAGCGATAGAGGTGGTTCAGCACCACCTCGGGGGTCGCGTCGCGCTTTAGTTCGATCACGATCCGCATGCCGGACCGATCGCTCTCGTCCCTGATGTCGGAGATGCCCTCGATCGACTTGCCGCGCACCAATTCCGCCATCCGTTCCAGCAGCGTCGACTTGTTGAGCTGGTAGGGGATCTCGGTCACCACGATCGCCTGGCGATCGCGACGTATCTCCTCGATCGCGGCGCGTGCCCGGATCACGATCGAGCCGCGCCCGGTCTCGAACGCCGACCTGATCCCGGCGCGGCCGAGGATCAGGCCGCCGGTCGGGAAATCGGGACCGGGCATGATCTCCATCAGCTGGTCGAGGCTGATGTCGGGCTCGGCGATCATCGCGAGCGTCGCGTCGATCACCTCGGTCGGGTTGTGGGTCGGGATGTTGGTCGCCATGCCGACCGCGATGCCCTGGGCGCCGTTGACCAGCAGGTTCGGATAGGCGGCCGGCAACACGACCGGCTCCTGCTCGCTTTCGTCGTAGTTCGGCTGGAAGTCGACGGTGTCACGATCGATGTCGTCGAGCAGGAACATCGCGCTCCGCGCGAGCCTCGCCTCGGTGTAGCGCTGGGCCGCCGGGTTGTCGCCGTCGACCGAACCGAAATTGCCCTGGCCGTCGATCAGCTTGACCCGCATCGACCAGGTCTGCGCCATCCGCACCAGCGCGTCGTAGATCGAGGCATCGCCGTGCGGGTGGAACTTGCCCATCACGTCGCCGACGATTCGCGCCGATTTGCGATAGGCCTTGTCCGGCGTGAACCCGCCCTCGCGGGCGCCGTACAGGATGCGGCGATGCACCGGCTTGAGCCCGTCGCGCGCGTCGGGCAGCGCGCGGCTCACGATCACCGACATCGCGTAGGCGAGGTAGGACGTACGCATCTCGTCCTCGATGGTCACCGGGATGCGGTCGGGCGGAAGGGCTGCGTCGCTCACACTCGTCTCTGGCCAGCAGTGGGTGGCAGACGGCGTGTCCCGCTGCGCCTATGATGGGTAGCATACGGGGGTCGGCGGAGAAACCGGGCGCCCTGGTGCGAGCCTAGCTGAAAACGCCCAACGCGCTGTTCGAAGCGACGAAGAAGGCAAGGGGCTTTGCCCCATCGATCCGCTCTGCGGCTCGATCCCATCAAAGGC
>CAXTPV010000097.1:0-8065 GCA_964246135.1 uncultured Acetobacteraceae bacterium
CGCCGCACCCGATAGAGGGTTCCGCGCCCCACCCCCTCCGGCTCGGCATCCCCGCCGATGCGTGACGCAACCACGTCGGCCGACGCCGCGGTGCTGAAGCTGCCGGCATCGACCCAGAGCGAAACCTGGCCGAACGGCACCTCAGTCACCGTTTCCGGCAGCCGCGCCATTGCCGTCCAGGCCTCGGTCTCGCCCATGGCGGCGCGCGGTGCCGCGGCCAACGCCGGCATCGTCGCACCTGGCGGTCCCAGCGGCGTCGCGACCACCCCCTGCTCGGGGGGGGGGGGTTGCGCCGAGGCCGGGCCGCCGCCGAGCGCATGGGCCAGGTCCTGGCTCCTTACGCTGTCGATCTCGACCCGAACCGGGGCAATTGCGCGCATCCCGAGCAGGGTCATCGCGCGCGCATCAAGCGCGAGGACCCGGTTCGGCGCCGCCGGCCCGACGTCATTCGCCCGCACCAGGATCTGCCGCCCGTTCAGCAAGTTGGTCACGCGGAGCACAACCGGGAGTTGCAATTCCTGCACCGCCGCGCTGGCGACCGCAGGATCGAACCGCTCCCCGTCGGTGGTGAACGCACCCCCGCTGGCCTGGCCGCGCGCCACCGCAAGACCGCTGAAGCCGCCGTCGAAGCGCTCCCGCGGATAGAACCAAGCGCCGTCCCCCTGCCAGGGCAGCGGCACCACGTAGTGCGGGCGGAGAGAGGCGATTTCTGTCTCGTCACGTTGACACCCGCCCTGCGGCAGGCAGGTGACGAGAATCAAGATGAGCAGGCATGCGCGCCCGCCGCTCACGACGAAGCCTCCGCTCACGATGAGGCCGCATCAAGCACGCCCACCGCCAGCGCGTAGAAATCGGACGGGTTGTAGCGCCTGATGGCGTCGAAATTCGCGTAGACCAGGAACGCCTCCCCGCCCGCCCCGTCCGGCAGCAGCAGGCTGCCCGACACGTCCGGGCGCGAGAACATCGCACCGTCGATCCGGCGCACCCCGGCCGCCTGCCCCTGCCCGAGCGTCCTAGGCCGCCCACGGCCGGTCGCGCCCGGATCGATCGGCGAGAGCAGCCGGACCGGCTGCGACGACGGCTCACCCAGGCGCCAGCCCGCACGTGCCAGATAGTTGGCGATCGACGCGAACACGTCGGGCTCGCTGGTCCAGATGTCGGCGCGATCGCCGCCCGAGAACGAGCGCGCATAGGCGAGATACGCGCTCGGCATGAATTGCGGCTGCCCCATGGCGCCGGCGTAGCTGCCGAGCATGGCGTCGACCGGCACCGCGCGGCGATCGGCGATCCGCAGCGCGTTGATGAGCTCGGTCCGGAAGAACCGCGCCCGCCGGCCATCGAACGCGAGCGTCGCCAGCGCATCGATGACGCCGAATTTGCCTGGCTTGCCGCCAAAATCCGATTCCAGCCCCCAGATGCCGATGATCACGCCCGGATCGACGCGGTAGCGGCGCATCACCGCATCGAACAGCGCCGCCTGCGCCGCGTGCGCCTGGCGACCGCGCTCCAGCCGTGACGGTGGCAGCACGCGGGCCCGATATTGGGCCCAGGTCAGGGTGAACTCCGGCTGGTGCCGATCGAGCTCGACGACGCGCGGGTTCGGCTGGCCGAGCGCGAGCGCGACCTGTAGCGTCGCGGCCGAGATGCCGGACGCGAGCGCATCCCGGCGCACGCCGTCGAGAAAGCGGGCGTAAGCGGCTGGAGCGGCCTCGGCACCACCGGATTGGCATGTCAGGGCCGCGGCGCAGGCGAGAAAGCGCCTGCGGCCGGCGAGCGAAGACGCGTCAGGCACCTGGATCGACCCCTTGCATGGACGGAGGCGCGCGGCGCGGCTGCCTGCCCCTGGCCGATCGATACTAGACGAGGTAGACGCGGGCGCCAGTGTCCGCGTGGCCGGTGCGCAACCGGTTCGTCGATTAACACGTTGATGTAACGCGGTGATGTAAGCGGGGACGAAACCCGGGATGTGGAAAAGGGTGCACGCGTGAGTTCAACCGCGGGACGTCGTCGTCGCCACCCGGTGCTCGTGGCGCTTACGGTGCTTGCCGTCGCCCTCGTGATCCTGATCGCGGTCTGGGATTGGGACTGGTTCCTGCCGCTGGTCGAACGCCAAGCCAGCGCCTCGTTTGGTCGCAAGGTCACCGCATCGCACCTGCATGTCAGGCTCGGACGGGTGACCACCGTCTTGCTCGACGACGTCGTCGTGCCCGAGCCCGCCGGCTTCCCAGGCGAGCCGCCGGTGGCGCGAATCGGCCGGCTGTCGATCGGGGTCGACGTCCTCGCCTACCTGCACGGCGCCGGCCTGGTGATCCCGTCGATCGACCTCGACCAGCCGAACGCCGACATCATCAGCCGGGCCGACCAGTCGAACAACTACACCTTCAAGTTTATGCAGCCGTCAAAGACGAAACCGGCCTCCAGCAGCCCGCATCTGGCGCTCGGCCTGCTGACGGTGGAGCACGGCCGCATCGACGTCGCGATGGCCAAGCTCAAGGCGAAGTTCCATCTCGACGTGCACACCACCCAGTCGGCGTCGGATCCGACCGCCGATCGCGTCGTGGTCGACGCGCACGGCACCTACGCGGCGCAGCCGATCACCGGCGAGCTCAAGGCCGGCGCGTTGCTGACGATCAGGGACAAGACCCACCCCTATCCGATCGACCTCAAGCTCGCGAATGGCCCGACCACGGTGTCGCTCGACGGCACCGTGAACGACCCGCTCCACTTCGCCGGCGCCAACCTGCGACTCGTCTTCGCGGGTCCGGACATGGCGCTGCTGTTCCCGCTGACCGGCGTGCCAATCCCGACCACGCCGCCCTACCACGTCGCCGGCAAGCTCGACTACGAGAGCGGCCATGTCGCCTTCCGCCATTTCGAGGGACGAGTCGGCACCAGCGATCTCGGCGGCGACATCATCGGCGACACGGCAACCAGCCCGCCTAGCGTCACCGCCAACCTCCACTCGCACCAGGTGAACCTGGTCGATCTTGGCGGCTTCATCGGCGCCGCCCCCGGCCACGCTGCCGAGAACCGCGCCTCGCACCAGGGTACCGCCCGCGCGGCAAAGGAAGGCAACATCCTGCCAACCGCCAAGCTGAACATCCCCAAGCTGAAATCGACCAACGTCGACCTGACCTATCACGGCGACCGCATCGAGGGCCGCTTCGTCCCGCTCGACAATATCGACAGCCACATTGTGATCCGCGACGGCGCGATCGACGTGAGCAAGCTCGATTTTGGCGTAGGCCGGGGGACACTCGCCAGCAGCGCCAAGCTGACGCCCGCCGGCCAGGACGTCCGCGCGGAGGCCAACGTCGACGTCCGGCATGTCGACCTGTCACACCTGCTCAACGCCACCCACGTCTTTCACGGCACCGGCATCGTCGGTGGACAGTTCAAGATCCACGGCACCGGCTCCTCGATCGCCTCGATCTTCGGCAACGGCAGCGGCGGCCTGTCGATCTTCATGCGTGACGGCGGCAACATCAGCGCCCTGCTTCCCGACATCCTCGGCCTCGAATTCGGCAACGCGGTGCTGTCGGCGCTCGGCATCCCACAACGCACTGACGTGCAGTGCTTCGTCGCCGACCTGCCGATCCGTCAGGGCATCCTCAGCACCGACCTGTTCGTGCTCCAGACAAAGGAAGCGCGCTCAACCGGCAGCGGCACCGTCGACTTCCGCAACGACACCCTGAATTACGCGCTGACCACGCGCTCGACCGGCTTTAGCGTCGGCTCGCTGCCCGGGGCGATCAATCTCACCGGCCCGATGTCGAGCCCGACAGTCCTGCCCGGCGCCGAGATCGCCGCGCGCGGCGCCGCGACGGTGGCGCTCGGCATCGCCTTCTTCCCGGCCGCCATCCTGCCGACCATTCAGCTCGGAGTCGGCAAGAGCCAAGCCTGCGAGAACGCGTTGCGCGACGCCGCCACCGATTTCAAGCCAAAGACCGCGGCGACGCAACCAACGCCATCGACGGCGCCGGGACCCGCCTCCGTCCATCGCACCCCGGCGCAGATCCGCCGCATCTGGCGACACCGGCTGGCGCAGCAATGATGCCGCCGGGGCCGAGGCGCGTCGCGTCGGCGCCGGGTGACGCTTGCCGGGAATGGCTGTAGGAACCGCTCGCGATGAAGGTGCGCGCGCGTGCCTCCCTGGCATGGCGAGGATCACGGCTTGCGACATGATGGCGTCACTGACCGGCCGGGCGCCTTGGCCGATGGTCGATCGCCTGACCTTGACGCGCGCGATCGTGGCGTACCGTGATCTCGTTCTCCGTCTCGGCGATCCTGCAGGCCGCCGGCCAGCGGCCGCTGCTCGAGGCTGGCGCGATCATCCTCGGCACCTTTATCCTGGAGGACGCCGCCACCGTGATCGCCGGCATGCAGGTCGAGGCCGGCAAGCTGCCCTGGCAGGTGGCGTTGGTGTCGCTCTATGTCGGCGTGGCGCTCGGTGATCTCGGGCTGTACGGGCTCGGCCGGCTGGCCGCGCTGTGGCCCTGGATGCTGCGCCTCGTCCGACCGAAGCGTCGCCTCAAGGGCCAGCGCTGGCTGCAGGGAAGGCTCGTGCGGGTCGTGTTCGTGAGCCGCTTCGTCCCAGGCGCCCGCCTGCCGACCTACACCGCCTGCGGGTTCCTGGCCGCCGACTTCCTCCAGTTCGCGGCCGCCGCGGTGGTCGCGACGCTGATCTGGACCTCGTTCCTGTTTGCCGTTTCGCTTCGCGTCGGGCACTTCATCATGAACCATTTCGGCGCCTGGCGCTGGGCCGGCACGCTGGCCTTCGCGGCGCTGCTGGTGCTGGCAGGACGTCTGGCCGCGAGGTTGCAGAAGGACGCGGATTGATGGAAGCGACGATGGCGATGAGGTCGGCGCCCGACGAGGATCGGCTGATCTCGCCGTTCGAATACTGGCCCGGCTGGGTGTTCTACACGCCAGTCGTGCTGCACTGGCTCTGGCTCGGCCTTCGGCACCGCAACTTCTGCCTGCCCACCGCCGCCAACCCGCATATCGAGAGCGGCGGCCTGTGCGGCGAGAGCAAGACCGGCATCCTCGACCAGGTCGGCGCCGCCGGCCGCGACTTCATCGCCGCCTACCGCACCCTGGTCACCGGCCACGACGACCATCAGCGCGCCCGCGACGCGATGGCGGTGGCCGGGCTGTCGTTTCCGATCGTGGTCAAGCCCGACGTCGGATGCCATGGCGCGGGCGTACGGCTCGTCGCCGATGACGCGCGGCTTGCCGAGACGCTGGCGGCGTTCCCGCGCGGCGTCGTCCTGCTGTTGCAGGAGTTCGTGCCCTGGTCCGGCGAAGCGGGCGTGTTCTACATCCGGCCGCCCGGCGGCGAGGCGCGCCTCACCTCGCTGACGCTGAAATCATCCCCGAGCCTGCGCGGTGACGGTCGCGCCACGCTCCGGGCGCTGATCCAGCAGGACGAGCGCACCAGGCGCACCGCCCAGCTCTATCTGCCGCGGCTGGCGGACCGCCTTGACGAGGTGGTGCCGGACGGCGAGGAGGTCCGGCTCGTGTTCGCCGGCAATCATTGCAAGGGCTCGCTGTTTCGCAATGGCGGCGTGCTCGCGACCGAGGCGCTGCGCCTGCAGCTCGATCGCATCTGCCGCTCGCTGCCCGACTTCCATTTCGGCCGGGTCGATCTGCGGTTCCGCGACGCCGCCTCGCTGCGGCAGGGCGAAGCCTTCAAGATCATCGAGATCAACGGCATCGGCTCGGAAGCGACCCACATCTGGGACCCCAACACCACGCTGCGCGAGGCCTACGCGGCGCAGTTCGAGCACTACCGCGCGGCGTTCGCGATCGGCGACGAGATGCGCCGTCGCGGCCATCGCAGCACCGGGCCGATCGAGCTCGCCCGCCTCTGGCTGCGGCAGAACCGGCTGATCGCGTCCTACCCCATCAACGACTGACCGCGCGCCGCGTCCGTCCGGGTCGCTTCGGCCGGCGTCTGCAACCGCAGCGACAGCGCGTGCAGGCCGCGGTCGAACTCGGTGGCCAGCGCCGCGTGCACGGCACGCGAGCGTTCGACCCGGCTCTGGCCGGTGAACGCCTCACTCACCACCCGCATGTCGTAATGCGTCTGCCCGTCGCCGCTCGATCCCGCATGCCCGGCATGACGCGCGCTCTGATCGGTAATGTCGACCAGCTCGGGCGTGAAGTGCGCAAGCATCACCGCCCGCATCCGCGCCTCCCGCGTCGTCGTCGGTCCCGTCGCATCCGCGATGTTCATAGCCCGTCCCCTTCCCTCTTGCCCTCGGATGGCTGGTTCGCACATCTAGGCACGTGATCAACCAACGAACCCAGCGGTCCCGGGCATTCGCTCCCGACCCGGATGCGCAGGGTCGGACCTGCGAGATACCCGGCTGTCCCGCCGGCGCCGGCTATCGTGCGCCAAAGTCCCGCACCAGCCTCAACGAGTACTGGTGGTTCTGCCTCGACCACGTGCGGGAGTACAATGGCGCCTGGGACTTCTACAAGGGCATGTCCGCGGGCCAGATCGAGGCGCAGATACGCGCCGACACCCGCTGGCAGCGGCCCTCCTGGCCGCTCGGCCGTCTCGGCAGCGGCCAGATCGACGAGGAGGCGTTGCGCGATCCGCTGGGCGTGCTGTCGGCCGCCGGCGTGCGTGGCGGCAGGCGCGCCGCCAGCGAGGCGGCGCGGCCGGAGCTGCCGGCAAAGCTGCGCCAGCCGCTGGAGCTGCTCGGTCTCGCCTGGCCGGTGTCGCTCGACGAGTTGAAGTCACGCTACAAGACGCTGGCTAAGCGCCATCATCCGGACGCCAATCACGGCGACCGCGCCGCCGAGGAGCGGTTGAAGGAAATCAACCTCGCCTACTCGGCGTTGCGACGCCATCTGGGTGGCGCGTCCGAGGCCCGAGGGGCGGCCTGAGCGCGGCCAAGCGGCGCCAGAACAGCATGTTGACGGCTTATGCCGGAGGGAAATGATCGCTTGATGACCAAGATCGCGGCACTCGACGACGAGACCGGCCTGGACAGCACGACCGATGACCAGGCGGCTCCGACCTCGCTGATCAATCGTCCGGACACCACGGCGAACGTGCGCGAGCTGTTCGGCATCGAGAGCGACATGGTGGTGCCGGCGTTTTCGTTACGCACCGAACACGTGCCCGAGATCGACCGCGCCTACCAGTTCGACCGCGACACCACGCTCGCGATCCTGGCCGGGTTCGCGTTCAACCGCCGGGTGATGATCCAGGGCTATCACGGCACCGGCAAGTCCACCCATGTCGAGCAGGTGGCGGCGAGGCTGAACTGGCCGTGCATCCGGATCAACCTCGACAGCCATGTCAGCCGGATCGACCTCGTCGGCAAGGACGCGATCGTGCTTCGCGACGGCCGCCAGGTCACCGAGTTTCGCGAAGGCCTGTTGCCCTGGGCGTTGCAGCACCCGGTCGCGCTGGTGTTTGACGAGTACGATGCCGGCCGTCCCGACGTGATGTTCGTGATCCAGCGCGTGCTCGAGGTCGAAGGCAAGCTGACGTTGCTCGACCAGAACCGGGTGATCGAACCCCACCCCGCGTTCCGCCTGTTCGCCACCGCCAACACGGTTGGCCTCGGCGACACCACCGGCCTCTATCACGGCGTGCAGCAGATCAATCAGGGCCAGATGGACCGCTGGAGCATCGTGGCCACGCTGAACTACCTGCCGCACGCGCAAGAAGCGGCGATCATCCTCGCCAAGATGGGCGTCGACCACCATGACCGCGAGGAGCGCAAGCGCGTCGACGCCATGGTGGCGCTGGCCGACCTCACGCGCGCCGGCTTCATCGGCGGCGACATCTCGACCGTGATGTCACCGCGCACGGTCCTGACTTGGGCCGAGAACACCCGCATCTTCAACGACATCGGCTTTGCCTTCCGCCTCACCTTCCTCAATAAGTGTGACGAGGCGGAGCGGCCGGTGGTCGCCGAGTACTACCAGCGCTGCTTTAACGCCGACCTGCCGACCGGCAACTACGTCGCCAAGCCCGGCCGCTAGCGTGGCCGCGACCGGAAGCTGCTCCTTGCGCGTCATCCGGTCGTAGCCGTCGGCCTCG